>DATGWV010000001.1:0-5377 GCA_035299305.1 Phycisphaerales bacterium
GGCACCGTCGGCGGTCATCGCCTCCGCGGCGACAGCGGGATACTGCTGCAAGAATGCCTTGCGGCGCGTGGTGTCGCCCGGCACAACGCGATCGCCGCGCGTTTCGTCGGGATAGACCTGATCGCGCAGGCGACCGATCAAGTGACACGCCACGCCTTCGACCGCGATGGGCACGGTGCCGCCTCGCAGCGGGCCGGGAAATGTGCTGGTATCGACATCGACGGTCATCACATCGAGCGGGTAATCGCGCAGGCCGCTGTCGAGCACGACCAGTCCGGGCACGGCGGGCACGTTTTCGACGCGGTCGCTGGGGAGACTCCACTTGGCGAGGTCCAGGTCGGCGGAGTCGTCGAGCAGTTCGAGCTGCACAGTTTGTGATGCCAGGCTCTGGCACGCGAAGCCGACGCTGTCGCTCACTTGCTCGGCGATGCGATGCGGACGCTTCATCTCGATGATGGGTTCGCTTGCGACGCGCAGCAGTTTGCGTTGCTCGGCGGCGCTGAGGTCTTCGCCTCGCTCGTTGGCGCGAGAGACTTCGTCGGCGACGCGGCGGTCGGTGACTTGGCGCTGGCGGGCCTGCACTTTGCGGGCGGCTTCCATCGCGCGCTCGCGGAGTTCCTGCAGTGGGATGCCCAGCGTGTCGGCGAGTGCTTGCCAGGCGCGGGCTTCATGGGCGTCGTAAGCGCGCTGCACGTGGGCGATGAGGGCATCGCGCTCGTCGGGGCTCATGTCGCCCCACTTGACGCCGGCGAGTCGGCGCGCAGCGCGCTGTGATTCGGTGGCGGCCCACTTGCCTGCAAGCACGTTGTACTGCAGCGCAACGGCGTAGCTGGGACGGTCTTGCGCGACGACGCGGCCTTTGCGGTCGAGGATGCGGCCGCGGACGGTGGGTGTCCACTGCTCGCGCACGAGGCGGGCATCGGCTTCGCGGCGTGACTCGGTGCCTTTGGCGACGGTGAGGACGGTGAGGCGCGCCCCCAGCGCGCACAGGCCCAGCCCGGCGATAGCCGCCAGCAGCAGCAATCGCTGCGAGGGAGAAGATTGCAGGTTCACACTCACGAGGTTCCACCTCTGCGGTCAGCGCGTCCGTTCGCGAGGGGGATGATAGGAACCGGGCGGCGTGAGCCCCCGGGTGAGCGGTGAAACCGTCGAAATCATCTTCGAATACGGGGCATCACGGGCCGTTGGAAACTGCACTGAGCTTCGGCCTCCATGCCGCCTTCTTGCGGCAGGTCCGAGCGCGGTAGAACCACGCGTACGCAGCAACGATGGCTGGCATCGAGAGCGCGAGGCCGAGCGGACCGACAACCAACCCCCAGTAAAAGCTTGCGGAAAGCAAGTTCACACCGACTGCGATTGCCCCGGCGATGAAGTTGCCCGCTATCCAGATTGCCGTCATGCGCCAGAACAACGCACGTAGATCAAGCCGCCCCGAGGGCAGCAAGTCCGGTCGAAACGCCTGCAGAGCCATCGACAAATCGGGAGGACTGTGCAGAAAGGTCACTGCATGACCCGAACGCAACTCGATATGCCGTACCGCGCTCCATCGAGGTGTGTACACGCGTGTAATGTCGCTGACTGGCACCTGATGTTCGCGTCCGGTGTGGTCTATCCAGTGCAGCACGCCACCAAACCAACGTAAAGCGGTCGCGTTGGTGTGCAACTTCGTACGAATTGCGACCAGCATCCATGTGAAGAACGCTGCAAAAGTGAACAGCGTCCCTGCGCCGGCCAGTATGACGAGTACGTCGAGCCAATCCTGCGGCGGCATGAGTTCGAACACTCGTGGCACAATCATGTAGCCGAAGCACGCGATACACGTGCACGAACTTACGACGCCAATCCAGAACGCGACAACTGGTGAGTCTTTGGGTGGGAGTTGTCGTAGCTCGTCCTCTCCGTTGCGCAGGCGTCGGACCCGCGCCCGCCAATGAAGCTTGCGGGCAGCACGGGCTTGTGCCTCGGTGAGTTGATACATCAACGGCTGCCGGTCATCCGTGGTGCGATACACGGCGTTGCCCGAGAAACTGATCTCGTGCCATGGCCACACGACTTGGCTCTCATTCTCGCGGATGAGCAGACCGAGGAGCGTTAGTTGCAATATGGACCGGCCCCCTTGCACCATGGATAATGGTACGAATCCTCGAAAGGCTGCACACTACCTGCGGCGTTTGTTCCACGGCTTTACGCTTTGCACAACAACCCGCTTCCACGCGCCCCACGCGGCTGCATCGGGTGCCGTCGCGGCGGCGGCGAGAGTGGCAAGGTAGTGTTTACGCTCGATAGGAATGAAGGCGTGCTCCTGCACGTAAGCCATTTCACTCAGCAACTTGTGCGGGCCTTGCATGATGGCGACTTCGACAGCGGCGGGTGAAACAGTCGGTGGCTTGTGGAAGAGGACGGTTGTCAGCGTGCGTTGCACGCCGTTGCGCGAGCCGGCGTCGATGCTCCAGTGCATCGCGAACGAAACGCTCGTCCACATGTTGTTGTCTTTGCGCGAACCGGGCGAGCCGGTGTCGAGCAGCAGTTCTCCGCCGCCAACCTCGCGAATGCGCAGCCAGTGCACTCGGGACGCACCGTAGCCGAACGTGCCGATGTCGCTCATGTCGCAGGCGAGCTGCATTGCATCAAGCTCCCGGCTTTCGATGAGGATATCAACTCCTAAGCCGTCTTCGATCATGCGTACACCAACGGGCGCGTAGCGGACGGCAGGCGGACCTTCGGCGGCTAGGCCCAGGGAGACGTGCTCATAGTCGAGGGGAGCTGCGAGAGGGACTTCGGGATCTGGGCCAATGACTATGCGATCAAATGCGCTGCAGCCGCTCGTGAAGAGGGTGGCGAGAACAGCCAGCAAGGCACATAGAAAGTGTGAGTGCCTTGCTCTGCGGACGCAAAGGGTTGACATGTTGCAAGCGTATGGTGGCGCGAAGAGTTTGCGCGCCATCTGCCACGCCTGCGCGTGGCGCGATCGCTTCCAGTGACAAGCGCGAAGAGTGCAGCAGTGCGTTCACTCGCGGTGAGGAAGATAAGAACGGCGGCGAGCGACGGCAACAACAACGCGTAGTGGTGGCTGCGGAATTGACGCGAGCCGCGTGGCGCTAGCTACCGCTGCACTTCTGTGTTCGTCACGGGGCGGCGGCGGTTGCGCATCCAGCGGACGACGAGGAGGTCGTGGAGGCCGGGGAGGGCGCGTTGGGTGATGCCGAAGCCGTATTTGGTTTCGCCGGCGACGCGGGGGCGGTGTTTGACGGGCATTTCGATGACGGTGAAGCCCAGGTGGCGGGCCATGACGGGGATGAAGCGGTGCATGCCGCGGAATTGGAGGGGGAGCTGCAGAGCGATTTCGCGCTTCATGACGCGGAGTGAGCAGCCGGTGTCGCGGATGGTGTCGCCCAGCAGCCAGAGGCGGAATTTGCGGCCGACCCAACTGCCAACTTTGCGCACGGCGTTGTCCTGGCGGGCGTGGCTGCGGTCGCCTTGCACCATGTCTGCGCCGCGTTCGCGGAGCAGTTTGACCATGGCGGGGATTTCGGCGGGGTCGTTCTGCAAGTCGGCGTCGAGCACGGCGATGAGTGCACCGTGTGCGGCGCGAAACCCGGCGTGGAAGGCGGCGGACTGGCCGTTGCCTTTGCCCTTGGGCGTGTTGGTCATGGCGATGCAGCGCAACCAGGGGCGCGTGGCCATCATGGCGGTGATCTTGGCGCGGGTCTGATCGATTGAGCCGTCGTCGACGATGATGAATTCGTGGGAGAGGCCGCTGGCGGCGAGGGCGTCGCCGACCTGTGTGACGAGGGCGTCGATGTTGTCCTGCTCGTTGTGGGCGGGGGCGACGATGGAGATGTCCAGCGATCCGTGCTGCAAGGGAGGGGGCCTTTTCTCGTGCGAAGCGGGCCGAACGGTGTGCGATGCGCGGGGGAGGCATCTTGGCGATCACGCAGACGGCAGCGAGGCAGGAGTGGGGCATTATTGACCCTTTGAACGCCCGGATGGTCGGGCGGTGAAAGGTGGCCAAACGTCTATGATTTGTCATGACGGTTGCACTGCACATTCCCGCGAAGATGGAGGACGCGCTGCGAGCCCGGGCCGAGGCGGCTGGGCAGACTGTTGAGCAGTTTTTGACTGCGTGGCTTGAGCGCGAATTGGCGTGGGATGCGATGCGGAAGGCGTGGGAGCCGACGAGAGCGGCGAACGTGGCGGAAGAGGCGATAGCGGAGCTATTGGAAGCGGAAAAGCACGCGATGCGCCGCGAGAAGCGTGCGTCATGAGCGAGATGCGGTCGCGGGTTGTGTTTGACTGCAACGTGCTGCTGCAGGCGTTTGCATCGCCTGACGGTCCGAGCGGCCAGTGTTTCGCTGCGGTTGTCGCTGGAAGGGTGATACTTGTTGTTTCTCCGGGGATTCTGCAGGAATTTGCGGAGGTCGCGACGCGGCCTTCGGTGGCGAGGAAACTGGGGATCACGCAGGCCATGGTCGTGCAAGCGACGAGCATGCTGCAGCGCGTGGCGGTGGTGGTGGAGCATGCGCCCAAGGTTTACAGCGTTGTTGATGACGACGATGATTCGATGTATGTGAATGTCGCGCTGGCGGCGGGGGCGAGCGTCATTACGTCCCGAGATAATGATTTGCTGCGGCTGATGGACGCATCGACGGAAGTCGGGCGGGATTTTGCCTTGCGATTTCCGCACCTCAAAGTCCTGACGCCGGTTGGCCTCTTGGCACATCTACGCGGTTAGTTCATTCGTACTATTCCCTGCAATGCACCTGAAGCACTCTGATCGCCCTCATGGCCCTGATGTCGTTCCTGTCACGTTTTTCCTTGAAGACCCGGAAGGGCTCACGGGGAAGGCGATCAAGGAGTGGAAGCTCATGGGCGCGACGGGGGAGAGCCTGCTGGAGCTTGCGATGGAGCATGGCATCAACATTGAGCATGCGTGCGGCGGGGTGTGCGCGTGCAGCACGTGCCATGTGTATGTGGAAGATGGGATGAAGAATCTGGCGGAGAGCACGGAAGCGGAAGAGGACCGTGTGGAAGAGGCGCCGGGGCTGCAGCGCAACTCGCGGCTGGCGTGTCAGTGCGTGATTGAGAAGGAAGGGGCGATTCGCGTGCGCGTGCCGGCGTGGAATCGCAATGCGGTGAAGGAAGTGCCGCACTGAGGCGGCAGGTTCAAGATGCCTGATGACAGTTTCAACTGGCTGGAGACGGATTACATCGGCGAGTTGCTGCATGAGCACTATCCCGAGCGCGATCCGCTGCGCATCGGGTTTGTTGAGTTGAAGAAGTTGGTTGTCGCGCTGCCGGGCTTTCAAGAGAAGCCGGGGCTGGTGGTGAACGAGAAGATTCTCGAGCACATTCAGGCGGCGTGGATTGAGGAGCGGGC
>DATGWV010000002.1:0-1621 GCA_035299305.1 Phycisphaerales bacterium
CCCGGCGTCTTCGCCGCGGGCGACGTCGCCGACGCTGACTATCGCCAAGCCATCACCGCAGCCGGCATGGGCTGCCAAGCCGCGCTCGATGCCGAACGGTGGCTGGCCGCAGCCGGCGTGCACTGACGCGACCCTATAACAATCAAGAACTTCTTATAACAAAAGCATCGGCCCCATAAGCCGGTGCTTTTTCGTGTGGTACACGTGTTTCTGTGCCAACAGCAAGTTGTAAGCCTTGCGAATGCACGGGGTTGGGGTAGTATCTCCGCGTGGAGCCTTCCGGCTGCACAGAGGAGGAGAGACATGATTCGCCCATTGGCTTCTGCCATCGTCGCGCTCGCGGCGATCGCCGGGTCGTCGCAAGCAGAGACGATCCAGTTCGAACTCACCCGTGAGTTCAGCAGCTCAGGCTTTGATCCCAGCGGCCCCTCGCCCTGGGGCACAGCCACCTTCACCGACATCGTGCCGGGCCAGGTGCAGCTCACGCTTTCGCGCGCTGTGACCATGAGCAGCGGCGAGTTCATCCGCTCGTGGTTCTTCAACCTCGCGCCGACCATCAGCCCGTCTTCGCTCTCCATCACGCAGAGCAGCGGTCCCGTCGCCACCGCGCTCGAAGCCGCGACCGATGCGTACCGCGCGGACGGTGGTCCGTTCATGGACATCCGTCTCAGCTTCGCCACCAGCGGCGCGCAGCGCTTCGATGGTGACTTCACCATCGCCGTCTTCAACTTCGCCGCGCCGAATCTCACCGCCAGCGCGTTCCGCGACTACGGCATGGGTGCGGGCAACTCGCCCAACGGCCTGCTCCACGCCGCGCACGTGCAAGGCATCGCCAACGGCGGCTCGGCCTGGGTCACGGGCGGCGAACTCACGCTCGTCCCGCTGCCCCCCGCAGCGTGGGCCGGCCTCAGCGGTCTTGCCATCGTCGGCGGTGTGACGCATCTGCGTCGCCGCCGCGCACAGGCATAACTGAAGCACTGAAGACAACAACACAAACGGCCACGTTGCGAGATCGCAGCGTGGCCGTCGTCGTTCATATGCGCATCGCGCGTGCCCCGCGATGGTTCACACCGGAAACACGCTGCTGCTCGCACGCTCAACGCCGCAGTACAGACACTTGACGTGCTTGGGCGCGTTGGGCCGCTGACATGCGGTGCACGTCCAAGGACCGACACGCACCTTGCCATCAAGTTGCCCGTCGGACAGATCAATGTCCTGCACGCGACGCTCAAGCTCCACGTCCGTGACGCCCAGTTTGTCGCGCATCAGCGTCCACATCGCCAGGTTGGCCAAGACGAGCGCATCCACGCGCTGCTGCAACCGCTCCACCTCGCTGCTGCGCTCGCGTAGCGCGCCTTGCATGCTGTTCGCCCGCTGGTGCGCCTCGTCAATTCGATTCTGCTGATGCAGATCCCACAGAAAACCAAGCATCGTCAAACCCTCCTCGGCGTGCGCCTCGCACGCCGCAGACTGCCATTCCAACCACCTACTTCTTCGGCATCACGCTGCGCCGATTACCGCGGGCAGCGCCCGCGCGGCCCGCTCACTTGGGCGCAGGCACATGCTGATCAATCAAAATCGGGTTGCCGTCCGGATCAGTCAGCATGATGTACGCCGGCCC
>DATGWV010000003.1:0-13629 GCA_035299305.1 Phycisphaerales bacterium
GGTAGCCTGTGTCAATGAGCTGCTGAATGCAGGCCATCACGCGGTCTTTGGGCATGTCTTTGAGCAGGCCGTGCGTGCTGATCTTGTCATGGCCTCGCTCGAGGATCGCTTTGGCCATGCTGCCTGTGAGGACGTCGCGCACATATGCCGCGCCGAAGCGTTGGCCGACGCGGTACACGCAGGAAAGAATCTTTTTGGCGATAGTCGTGCTGTCAGCGACGGGCGCGAGTTCGCCCATGCAAATGTCGCACGCGCCGCAGCCGATCACGCCGCGTTCTTTCAGTTCGTCGGGCTGCTGATACTGCTGGCCGAAGTACTCGCTGAGCGCGGCGTGCCGGCAACGTGCACTGCCGCAGAGGCTCTGCATGTGCTGCAGCAGTTCCTTCTGTACGCGCAAGCCGTGGGCGATCTGCGCGGGGTCGGCGTCGCTCTCCTCCGCACCGCGTTCCATCAGGCGCAGCCAGCGAGCCGCGTCGCTGGTGCCGTAGATCATCACGCACTCGCTGGCGAGACCGTCGCGGCCCGCGCGGCCTGTTTCCTGCTGGTAGGCCTCAACGGTCTTGGGCATGCCCATGTGAATGACGCAGCGCACGTCGCCTCGATCAATGCCCATGCCGAAGGCGACAGTTGCGACAACCACGTTGAGTCGCTCTTCGAGAAACTCGTTCTGCACCTTGGCGCGTTTGTCGGGGTTGAGTCCCGCGTGATACGCCTTGGCGCGAATGCCCATGCCGGTCAGCTCAGCCGCGTACTGCTCCGTTTCTTTACGGCTGATGCAATAGATGATCGCCGCTCGGCCATCGTGGCGACGCAGCACATTGGCGGCTTGTTTGAGCGGGTCGCTGGTGCGCTCGACGATGCGATACGTGAGGTTGGGGCGATCAAAGCGACCGACGAGCACGGTTGGTTCGCGCAGCGCAAGTTGCTGACAGATGTCCTCGCGCACGCGGGGCGTTGCGGTCGCGGTGAACGCGTGAAACGCGATGCCCGGCAGGGTTTCGCGAACCGTTTGCAACTGGCGATATTCGGGGCGAAAGTCGTGGCCCCACTGGCTGATGCAGTGGGCCTCGTCGATGGCGAAGCTCGCGAGTTTACCGGCGTCGTAGAGGCGTGCGAGCCAACTGAGAAAGCCGCCTCCGACGAGTCGCTCGGGCGAGACATACAGCAGTTTCAATTCGCCCGACGCTGCTTGTGCGCGCACTTCGCTGGCTTCTTCGGGCGAGACGCCGCTATGCAGTGCGCCGGCGGGATAGCCGCTCAGGCGCAGGCCGTCGACTTGGTCTTTCATCAAGGAAATGAGCGGCGAGACGACGACGCTGAGACCTTTGGCGAGCGCGGCGGGGACTTGATAGCAAAGACTCTTGCCGCCACCGGTTGGCATGACGACGAGTGAATCACGCTTGGCAAGGCCCGCGGCGATGGCAGCGTCCTGCAGCGGTCGCAGCGTGTCGTATCCCCAGTAGCGTTGCAGCACCGCGAGCACTTCACCCGACACGCGCGTGGGCGGCGCAGCGGCGGGCGCAGGCTCCAGAGCAGGCTGCGAATCAGATGGAGGCGGCACGCTTGTCACTCGTGGACGCAGTGTAGTGACTTGCGTGATGTTCATCGCTGCAGGCGATCAATCGCGAGTGACGCGATGACGGCGGCAGTGACGCCCAGGGCGAGGATCCATGCGCGGTCCCACGGCACGTGAAAGGGCAGAATGTGGGGCGGCAGCACATATGCCGCGATGTGATACCCCGTGAAAAGTGCAGCGAGTCCGAGCACGAGGCGCGTGGGCTCGGTGCGGGAATCGCGCCAGGCAGCGAGTCGCGTGCGGAGCGTGGTTGCGGGAGGCTGGTCGCCTCGCATGGCGGCTTTCACGTCTTCGCGGTTGCGTTCTTGCTGGTTGAGCAGGCCTCGGCGACCATACACCATGAAGAGGCCCGCCGCGATGAGTGCGAGGGCGGGAAGCAGGAGCAGGTAGAGAAACACGGCCCAGTCGAAGGGTTGCGCGGCGGGTGGAATGGGCTGGATAGAAGTCACTGCGCTGCACTCTCGCGCGCGACGTGGAGCCGCGGCATCACGGCACTTTCGGTTGGGGCTTCGCCGGGTCTTCGGCGGGCTTCTCGGCGGGAGGCTGCGCGGGGGTTTCGGTGATCGGCTCGGCAGGCTTCACGGTTTCGGCGGCTCGATCGTCAATCGGAGCGGGATTGGCTTGCGGGCCGTCTTGCGTGGGCTGGGTTGAGCGAGCACCCGGCGTCGTTTCAGGAACGATGACCTTCTCACGCTCGAGCAGGGGCATGACAAACGCCGTGGCGAGCGCGCCAACGAGCAGACCGATGACCAGCCCGGGGATGAAGTGCGTGACGAACGCCATGCCAGTGGTCTTGGGAATGGAATTGGTCACGGGTTGGGCGTTGTTTTCGCTGGACATGCACGTTCTCCGCGGGTGGACGATATTCTACGGCGTCTATCGACAAAATCGGGCGATGTCATACAACTCAAAAGCGGGAGGGCGGCGGATATGTCGCGAGGCGCACTTGCAGCGAATGGATTACTTGTCGGCTTTGCGTTGATCATTCTGCCTTGGTGTACGGGGGCTTCTGTTAATCTCTCGCAAATGCTGACCCTTGTGGGCGTTGTCGTCGTTGTGCTCGCCGGAGTCATGCTTTTTCAGGCGTATCGAATCGTGATGGCGACGACCAAGCCGCAGGGAACCAGCGACGCCAAGGCGCCGGAGACGATTGAAGCAAAGGACAAGGAAAAGCGCGACACCAAAACGCTGTATTACTGGCACGCCTTGCTGCTTGCATTCACGATTTTCGCCGCGTCGTTGATCGGATCGGTAGCGTTGTGTCTGCTGATCTATCGCGGCGTGTTTCCGCCGACATCGGCGAACGTCATGCAGGCACTCAGCGGCGCACGTCCGGGCGGGTTGACGGCGATGCTGTGGAAGCTCCTTTTCGGAGGACCGAGCGGCGGGTTGAATCCATCAAGCGCGACGGCGCTCATGCTGATCGCGGCGCTGGTGCTGGCCATGGTGGGTTCACTCATTCACATCATCACGGCGCTTCGCGAGTTTGGTCAGGAGCTCATTCCCAATGTCCAGTTCAACTTCAGCACGTTACCGCCGCCGCTGGGCACGGGTGCTGCGCCAACTGGTGTGACCGTCGTGAAGTCGTTCGAGTCGATGGAGTTCTTCGTGACGTTGTGGCTACGGCTGGGGCAGGCGATGGTGTACACCGTCGGCGTGTTCCTGCTGATTTGGATCATGGGCGATCCGGTGGCGACTGCGGGCAAGTCCAGCTTCATTCCGCACATTGTGTATCTGCCGCTGTACGGGCTGCTGATCGGGCTGGCGGTCAAGGCGATTGAAAAGCTGTTCGTTGGATTTGCCAACCGCTTCGCGACTGCAGCCGAGGCGTTCATCAAGTAGCGTCACTTCGCTGCGCGGCGCATGCGAGCGACCCAGCGGCCGTATTCGAGCATCGCTTGAACGAGTTCACGCCGGGATTTGCCGTGGTTGTCGCCTAGGGCGGTCTGCCAACGCCAGGTCCAATAGGCACCTTTGAGCTTGCCGCCCGTGATGACGTAGAGGCGGGCAAGCTCGTACAGGGCCCAGAGGGTGTCGAGGTGGTGACGCATGTGAAATTACTAAATGACTAAATTTCTAAATGGCCAAATTCTAGAGGGACGGTAGTCGTGTGCGGCGTTGGGCCCAATGTCATCCGCGTCACACTCTGAAGATGCTTCCCAGTTTCTTGCCCAGCAAAGTGCTGGCGGCGAAGATCGTGACGGTGAGCAGGGCCATGCCCCAGACGCCTAGTGCACTTGCGATGAAGGGGCCATCGCCCAGGCGTTCGCTGAAGGCCATGATGGCCTTCGTGATGGGGTAGTCTTCGCCGCGTTGGGCGAGAATGAGCGAGTCGCTGACTTCGAGCATCGAGAAGCTGAAGACGAGCAAGCCGCCTGCGATGAGGTTGGCGACGATGAGCGGCAGGATGACGCGGCGGACGGCAGTGACGCGCGATGCGCCGAGATTGACGGCGGCTTCTTCGAGTTCGCCGCTGGTTTGCTCAAGGCCCGCAACGGTGGAGCGGACGATGTAGGGGAGTCGACGGACCGCGTACGCCGCGATGAGGAAGGGAACCGGGCTGGGTTCGGCTGCCATGACGCTGGCGAAACTGCCGAGCGGGCCGCCATCGCCGAAGGGCCAGCGCAGGCTCATGGCGACGTAACCGAAAGCCATGACGAGTCCGGGCACGGCGAGAGGCAGCATGCAGAGCGTGTCGAGCAGGCCGCGGCCTTTCACGTTGGTGCGCACGAGCAGATACGCGATGAGAATGCCCAGCGCGATGTCAACGAGCATGGCGGCGAAGGCGAGCGTGAGGCTGTTGCGGATGGCGGTGAAAGAATCGCCTGCGGTGAGGGCTTCGCGGAAGTTGTCGCCCGTGAACGCGCTGGGCAGAACAGTTTGGTACCACTGGCCGGCGGGGGTGAGGGCAGTAAGGATGACGCCGATGTGGGGCAGCAGTGCGAGGAAGCTGACGACAGCGAACGCGCCGACCGCGAGCAGGGCCTTGCCTCCCGTGAGCGGGGTTTCGCTCGCGGCGCGGGCGGCTTTGCTGTACATGGCGTAGCCCTTCTTGCCGAAGAGCACTTTGCCGATGAGGTACGCCGTGACGGCAGTCGCGAGCATGACGACGGTGAGGGCGTAGGGCCTCGCAGAGTTCTCGACTTCCTTGAGCCCGTTGAAGACCTGCACGCTTGTCACTTCGCGATAGTCGAACATGAGCGGCGTGCCGAGTTCGGTGAACGCCCAGATGAAGACAATGGTCGCGCCGGCGAAGACGCCAGGCCGCACGAGGGGGAGCGTGATGGAGAAGAGTCGCTTCCACGGGCCTGCGCCGAGGTTCTCGGCGGCTTCGTCAAGAGCCGGATCGAGGTTGGCGAGAGCGGCGGTGGCGTTGAGATAGATGATGGGGTAGAGCGAGAAGGCCTGCACGAGTACGACGCCGGCGACTTTGGCGTCACCCAAGATGTCAAAGTCGGTACCGAGCAGCGCGTTCAGCGCACCTTCGCGTCCGAGCAGAGCCCGCATCCCGATTGCGCCCACGAACGGCGGCAGAATGAGCGGCACCAGCACGATGGCGGAGAAAAAGCCTTTGCCGGGAAAGCGATAGCGAGCGCCGATGATCGCAAGGGGCAGGGCGATGGCGATCGCGGTGATGGTCGTCATCGCGGCGAGCTTGAGGCTGTTGAGCAGCCCGTTCAGCAGCCGGGGGTCTTGGAATACCAGCAGGATGTGATCGAACGTGAACCCTTCCCGGCGAGCGACATCGGCGTAGAAGCCGCCTCGCACGGTGAGGAAGATGGGATACACCAGAAACACCAGCAGAAACGCGATGCACATGGAGAGCAGCGCGTAATTGGTGAGCTTGCGAACCTGGCGAAGTGGACCCATATCGGGGAGCATGGGCGGAGTGTAGAAGGAAGCCACTCGGGATTGGGTACCGGGCATGCGAAAGGCAATTTTGCAGTTGTCTTCACACGGCGGGTGGGGTCGGCATCCAATTGCGTGCGATGTCACTCACGCCTGAGCTTCTGGACGCGTATTTCTCCCGTATTCACTACACCGGCGGCACCACGCCCACGCTCGACACGCTGCGCGGCATTCTTGTTGCGCATGCGACGACGGTGCCGTTTGAGAATCTCGACGTGCTGCTGGGCCGCCCTCTCAAGCTCGACACCGCCAGTCTGCACGACAAACTCGTGACGCAGCGGCGGGGCGGCTACTGCTTTGAGCAGAACTCGTATCTGCTTGAAGTCTTCACCACGCTTGGTTTCCATGTCACGCCTCTCGCGGCTCGCGTGCGACTTGGTTCCACTCGCGATATCACGCCGCCGCGCACGCATGTGTGTTTGCAGGTCGACATCGCGGGCGTGCCATGGCTGGCCGACTGCGGCGTGGGGAGCGCGACGCCGGTGGGACCGCTGCGACTGGATACGAGTGAGCCGCAGCCCACATCGCACGAGACGCATCGCATCGTGTGGGAGCACGGGAAACGGTTTCACCAGGTGTGGTTTGCGGATGCGACCAGCCCGGCGGGCGGCGCCTGGACCGACGTCTACGAGTTCACGGGCGAAGCGATGCCCATGGTCGATCGCGAGATCGCCAACTGGTGGACGAGCACGCACCCGGAGAGCAAGTTCCGCAACAACGTGCTGGTCGCGCGTGTGGGTGAAGGCGGCACACGCCGGGGCATTCAGAATCGCCAGTACATTCATCGCAAAGCCGGGGCGATCATCGCATCTCGCGAAATCAGCGATCACGCGGAGCTTGTTGAACTGCTTGCACGCGATTTTGGCATCGTCTTGCCGGCGGGCAGTCGCATCGCGGCGAGCAACTTGACGTGGTGAAATCGTGCCGCCCGGTCGCTGGGCGTTGTGGTGCCTATTCTGACGCCGTCATTGGTGCCCGCGGGAACTTCTCGCGGGTGAAAAGGGAAGTGTGGTGTAAAGCCACCGCGGACGCGCCGCCGTAAGGGGTGTGACGCATCAGCCACGCGGGCGATTCAGATCGCTTGCAGCCACTGGACGTTCTCGCGAGCTAACCGCTAGCGCGACACCGGGAAGGCGGCTGGTGCCAAGCCTCAAGCCGGAAGACCTGCCAACGACATGGTTCGGGCCCTCGCGAATGGCGTGCGTTGCACGCCGGGGCTGAAGACCGTGGCAGGTGCGCCCGCATTTCCGCGCACACTGTTCGCGATTTTCCGTTCATGTTCGCGATCACTCCGCGCGTGCGGACTGGGCCCCAGTGAGAACCCTGACGGTTCTCGTTGGAAGGCTGCCTTGCGCGAAAACCCTTTCATGGGAATCAAGGCATGCGAGCTTGTCGCAAGACGAGCGGAAGGTCGGTCGGTATGAAGTCTGTGCAGTTTGTGTGCGCCGTAGCGATGGTGTCAGTCGCGGGCGGGGCGAGTTTGGCGGCCAATCCGTGGGCCGACGGCGTGGTGAGTTATGTGCAGGGGTCCAACGCCAACCCGGATCACCTGGCGGCGGGCAACGCGCTGGGCAGCCCCGAGCGCGTGACGGGCGAAGACTCGCCCTTCGGTTCGTTTCCCGGCAGCGTCACGCCCTTTGCCGGTGCGTTTGGCTTTGACGAGTTTGTCTCCATCGGCGCGGGTGGCTCGCTGACCGTTCGCTTTGATGAGCCGGTCGTGAACGATCCGCTCAATCCCTTCGGCGTTGATCTGCTCATCTTCGGCAATTCGTTCTTCACCACGAGCGACTTCGTGACGCCGCGGACGACGGGCATCAGCAGCGATGGCGGCATCATCGAAGTGTCGGTCGACGGCGTGTCATGGTTCACCGCCCCCGGTGCGGCCGATGGGCTCTTTCCGACGCTAGGGTTTCTCGACGAAGCCAATCCTTTCGGCGGCGCGGCAGGCAGCGTGCCCAGCGACTTCACCAAGCCTGTTGATCCCAGCTTTGATTGGAACAACCGGACGCTGAGCGAGCTGATCGCGGGCTACAACGGCTCTGGCGGCGGATACGGCGTTGACATCGGTGCTCTGGGACTCACGCAGATTTCGTTTGTCCGCATCAGCGTTCCCACGGGCAGCGCCATCGATGTCGAGATCGACGCGTTCAGCGATGTGACGGCCGTGCCTTCGCCGGGCGCGGCGTTGCTGCTGCTTGCAGGCGCCGCGGCGATGCGTCGTCGGCGGTGAGATATTTCACACACTCGCGCCGGGTGCAGACGCGCTCGGCGGCGATTTTGTCACACGACTGGTTCCATCTTGCTGTCGGGTTCGCATGCGTCAGTGCGGCGAGTATCGCATGCGCGCAAGACTTCGACGCTGCGGGCACGTGGCCGACGTTTGCCGGCAACAACGCCCGCAACGCCATCTCGCGGCATGCGCTGCCAAGTTTGAGTGAAGTCGCGTGGACGCTGCAGCAGCACGCTGGCTTGCCCATTACCTGGCTGCCGCAGGCGACGCCCGTCCTCAGCGCGACGCATGTGTTCGCAGTGGGCAGCACGCAAGCGGTGGGGGGGCCGCGCGAGTTCGCGTTGTTCTGCGTGTCGCGCAATACAGGCACCGTCGCGTGGCGGGGGGTGTTGCCGCAGGCACCGATCCTCGAGAGTCAGTCCTCGGCCGCGCTCGATTTCGCAAACGGCACGGCGCTGGTGGCAGCGGGTAACACGCTCGCGGCCTTTGACCTCGCGACCGGCGCGCAGCGGTGGAGCACCACATCGCCCCAGCCGTTTGTCAATGCAAGTCCGCTCGTGACGGACGACTTGGGCCCGCGCGATCGCGTGTTCATCACCACCTACAGCCCCGGCCCCGCGCCGGGTGAACTGCTGTGCATCAACGTGGATCCGTTCGATGCGAGCGCGAATCCGTGGCAGCCCGGCGACCTTGTGTGGTCGGTCGCATTGGGGAACACCAGTGGCAACACGCCCGCGATGCTGCCGCGTCGGCTCGGGGGTAGTTCGCTTGTTGTCGTTTCTACGATCGGCGATGCCGGCATCACGCCTGGCGCGATTATCGCGTTCGATGCGAGTTCGCTGGTCGCTCCAACGCCCGCGTGGACGTTCACCAATACGCGTCCGCAGGGTTTCTTCGGTGGTTGCACCATCGCCGTTGGCGCGAGCGGCTCGCTCGAAGTCGTTGCCGCGTCGTATGCGTTTAGTGGTGGCGTGACGAGTGCGAACACGGTGCGGCTCGATGCCCGCACTGGCGTGCTGCTTGCGGAAACGCCCACCAACCGCACCAACGCCAACCCCATCGTGCTGCCGACGCAGCGTATCGCGCTCGCGACGGGCATCAGCGGCTTTGGCAGTGCGCCCAGCTTGTTGTGGCTCGACAGCAGCCTTGGTCCTGCGGCAATGCTCTGGCATGCCGCACGCGACACGTGGATTGATGCCGATGGCGACGGCCGCTACGACGCGGGCGAGTATCTGCGGCTGAGCGGGTACAACACGCAGCCTGCGGCGAGTATCTTCGCGGGCCGCACGCGGCTGCTCGTGCCCACGATGCAGCCGAGCGGCACGACGATCAACACAGGCGAGTCGCTGAGCATCGTTGATCCATCACTCACGCCGGTGCAGCCCGGCTTTGTTGCGCAGAGCGTCACGCTCGCGGGCGGCAGCGTCGCGCTCGCTGGCGCGAACGCGTACAGCATCGGTTCCGCCGGACTCGTCGCGTTCGGTCCGGTGCCCGCACGCTTTGACGTGAACACCGATAGCCACCGCAATCTGGATGATCTGTACGCGTGGGAAGCGGGCTCAGGCCAGCGCGACGTTGACAACGACGGCGTCGTGACGGCTGCTGATCGTGACGCGCTGCGCGCGTTGCTCCGCAGTGACGAACCTCGCATCATGGAGGAACAGCGATGATACAGGTTCGCAGAGGGTTCACGCTGATTGAACTACTCATCGTCATCGCGATCATCGCGCTGCTGGTGGGGTTGCTGCTTCCCGCACTCGGCGCGGCTCGCGGTGCCGCTCGGCAAACGGTGTGCTCCAGCAATCAACGTCAGCTCATTACCGCATGGACGATGTATGCCAATGCGTATCGCGAGTACGCGATGCCCGCCGCGAGCTTTGCAGACGACGACGCCGGCAGCGGCACGACCTATTGGTGGGGTCGCATCGATGCGGATGATGATGGAGTCGCAACGGTCGATCATCGCGCGGGCTTCATCGCGGATTTCATCGACGCGGACCTCACCAAGAACAGTGTGTTCGAGTGTCCGTCCCAGCCTTGGGGCAGTTACCGCGCGCAGGGTTTGGCACAATCGACAAGCACATTTGGATACAACGGGTACTTCTTGTCTCCTTCTCGCACACCTGGTTGGTCGGGCGCGATCGGACGACGACCATGGCGAAAAGTGGCAGATATCCGCATCCCTTCGTCGCTTTTCGTCTTCGCGGACACGATGATTTTTCTCCAAGGTCTACGCAACTGCGCTTTGCTCGACCCGCCTTTGCTTTATGATGGTGTCTCGGGATGGGACATCAACGGTTCTCCAACCACGTCATTCCGCCACGGCGGGAACGTGTCGCGCGGCGTGCCCGGCGCGACCGTGACCTCGCGCGCCGATGGCAGCGTGCGCGCGGTGCACGGCGAACGCGCGTGGCTCTCAACGCAGGTCATCGGTTCGGTCGGCGGAGCAACGCAGTCTGCGCTGGAAGCTCACTATGTCCCCGACTGGCGCGAGTGGTGAACGTTCGCACGCATCGTGCGGAGGTGACGCCATGAGCGTGGACCGCTGCATCTGTCGCAACGTTACGTTCAAGCATCTCCTCGAACTCAGCAAACACCTTGGGTGCGAAGTTGAGAAGCTGCAGGAAGCCACCAGCGCGGGGTATGGCTGCGGTATGTGCGTGCCATACATCCATGTCGCGATCAAGACGGGCAAGGCTCGCGTGCCGCTCATGTCGCACGCGCAGAGCGAGCGTGTGATGGCGGAAGCCAACGCCAACAAGCCGCAGCAGGCGTGAAACGGTTCATCGAATGCCAGCGCGGTTCAGGCGAGCAATCGCCGCGTTGGCCTTGTCGGCGAGGTCATCGTTGGGAAAGCGCGTTGTGAATTCGCGATATTGCTGCAGGGCCTCGGGCTGCTTGCCCAGCTTCTCCAGCGCTTCGGCATAGCCGAGTCGGCTCATCTTCGCGTCCGGTCGCAGCGCGAGCACTTTCTCGAATGCGTCGTGCGCGCCTTGCCAGTCTTTCAACTGCTGCTTGCAGCGGCCCAGCACGGCATAGGCGGTGTAGTCGTTTGCGGGTGCGAGGGGCATGGCTCGCTCCGCCTGTGCGAGCGCGGCCTTGGCGTCTTCCTTCTTGTCCAGCAGCGCGTTGGCGTGTGAGATGATCGCGACAAACTGGCTCGCGTTCTCGCCTCGCGCTGTTTCCGCGAGTGTGAACGCTTCGGTCATCTCCTTCCACCGCTCACGCTCCATCGCGATGCGGCCTTTCATCATGTAACCGAGAAATTCGCCGCGTCCTTCGGGCAGGTCGATCAACGCCTGGGCCTGCTCGCCGGCTTTCTTCCAGCTTCCGCCCGCGATGCCCGGGGCTTGGATGTAGTACTCAGCCAGTCCCACGCGA
Organism: Phycisphaerales bacterium; assembly: GCA_035299305.1. GTDB lineage: Bacteria > Planctomycetota > Phycisphaerae > Phycisphaerales > UBA1924 > BJHL01. The sequence continues at coordinate 11,097 of DATGWV010000003.1, forward strand.
GGCTCAATAAGCGAAGCATCGATCTTGAGCGCGGCGAGATACGCATCGCGGCCTTCCTCCGCCAGACTCATCTTGTCGAGCGTGCCCGCGGTGTTGATGCTCATGAATGCGAAGCCGGCGCGGGCCATGTGGTATGTGGCGCTGGTTGCGTCGGCTTTTACGACCTCGCGCATGATGTCGCGAGCCTTGACAAAATCGCGACTGCGAGCCGCGAGCAGGGCCTGACCATACTTCCACTGCATCTGCGTGGGCTCACTGGCAACAGCGGCGTCAATCAGCGTTGCGAAGTTCGCGGCTTCATCGTCGGAGATCGAGTTGCCGCGTGCTTCGAGCGCGGCGATCGCTTCCACCGCGGTCGTGATGCTGGGTGCCGATTCGCTTGCGGCAGGGGCGAGGTTGCCTGCGGACTCACTTGCGGGCGGCGCGGCCTCTTGCGCAAGAGCGATAGGGGAGACGAACAAAATAGCGACGACAACCACACGATGCAGCATGGCGGACATTGTTCGCGAACAAAGTTGTCACGTTTCGTGAAACGCGCGCCGAAATCCGCGCGTAGCACTCGCCATGACATTCCACCTGACCACCGATTCAACCCGTCGCTCGTTCCTCGCCCAGTCCGTGGGACTCGCGGCGGGAGCCGTGCTGCTGAGCAGTGCGGGTACCACCTTCGCGCTGCCTGCCGATGACGCAAAGCCCGCTGAAAAGGGCGGTAAATCGCTGCGAATTCTCATTCTGGGCGGCACCGGATTTCTCGGTCCGGCTGTGGTGGATGCTGCCAAAGCGCGCGGCCACTCGCTGACCCTTTTCAATCGCGGCAAGACGGAAAAGCGCATCGGCAACATCGACGGTGTCGAGAAGCTGTTCGGCAATCGCGACCCGAATCTGCATAGCGACGAGAAGGATGAAACGAGCCCCAAGGGCCTCTCGCAAATTGAGGACGCCATCAAGGCTGGTGCCAAGTGGGATGCTGTTGTGGACACCAGCGGATACGTGCCGCGGATCGTGAAGGCGAGTGCGGAGTTGCTGAGCAAAGCGAGCGATCAGTACGTGTTCATCTCAACGATTTCGGTGTACGCGAACAACAACATCGCGGATGAAGACGAGACCGGCGCGATTGCGACGACGTCTACGCCCGATGCGGAGCAAGTGACCAACGAGCAGTATGGCCCGCTGAAAGCGTTGTGCGAACAAGCGGCGGAAACTGCGATGCCGGGCCGGACAACCAACATCCGCCCCGGTTTCATCGTGGGTCGCGGCGATCCGACGGATCGCTTCATCTGCTGGCCTTGGCGCGTGGCGCAAGGCGGCGAGATGCTCGCGCCGGGCACACCTGAAACGCCCGTGCAGTTCATCGACGTGCGCGATCTGGCAGAGTTTGTGGTGCGCTGCATCGAACGCAAGACCATGGGCGTATACAACGCGACCGGACCCAACAAGGGCAAGGATGACATGCTCACGCAGGCACAGTTCTTCGCAGCGTCTGCCGCCGCGGCGAAGGCGCAGGGCAAGGAGCCCGCGACCCCCGTATACGCATCGTGGGAGTGGCTTGAGACATTCATGACCACGAATCAGACGCCCGCCAACTTCGGCATTTTGGTGCCTGGCGAAGGTGAGAGCGCGGGCTTCGCTCGGCGTAACTGCGCGAAGGCGGTCGCTGCTGGGCTCACGTTCCGCAGTGCCCAAGACACGTGCGCCGATGCGCTGGCGTGGTGGCCCAAGGAAGTCGAGCGCCGCACGCGCGTGGGCACCCAAATGCTCGAAGAGGACAAGGCCGCCGGTCGCACGCCTCGTTCGACGATCGACAAGCTCACCGCGATGCGGGCTGGCCTGACGCCGGAGATCGAAACCGCGATGCTCAAGGCGCTGAAGGCGAAGTAACGCTGCCAGCAGCGAGCACTTCGTGCGGGGCTGCGTGACGCGACAACACACTCCAATGAAAAACGGGCGAGGCACCAGCCTCGCCCGTTTCGACTTGCACTTTGTGCGAACGTGTTGCGCTCTGCAATCACACGCTCTTCTTCAGAGCCTCGGCCTTGTCCGTCTTCTCCCACGAGAAGAAGCCAAGCTGCGGGCCGCGGTGTTCGCGCTTGACCTTGTCGAAGTAGCGCTCGCTGTAGGGCTTGCGGCCAAAGTGGCCGTGCTTGGCGGTGGGGCCGTAGATGGGCGTGCGCAGGCCGAGCGTTTCGATGATGCCACGGGGCGTGAGCGGGAAGTGATCACGCACAGCCTTGCTGATCTTGGCTTCATCGGCCTTGTTGGTGCCGAAGCAGTCCACCAGCACGCTGGTCGGCTCGGCGACGCCGATGGCGTAGCTGAGCTGCACTTCGCAGCGATCAGCCAAACCTGCGGCAACGACGTTCTTCGCGATGTAGCGAGCCATGTACGCCGCGCTGCGGTCGACCTTTGTCGGATCCTTGCCGCTGAAGGCGCCGCCGCCGTGACGGCCCATGCCGCCGTAGCTATCGACAATGATTTTGCGGCCCGTCAAACCGGTGTCGCCCTGCGGCCCGCCCACCACGAAGGAACCCGTGGG
>DATGWV010000004.1:0-2062 GCA_035299305.1 Phycisphaerales bacterium
GATGGGGTGAAGGTGGGGTTCATTCTGCAGGGCGTGCAGTGTCGGTTTCGAAGGCCTGTGGTGTTCCCTGACACGCTGCGCGTGACGGCGCGATTGGTGAAGATGGAAGAGGATCGCTTCACGCTGGCGCATGAAGTGATCAGTGAGGCGCAGCAGGTGGTGGCGGCGGTGGGCGAGGGGACGATCGTGACGTATGACTATGCGAATGCGCGGAAGGTGGCGATACCTCCCACGCTGCGGGCGCGATTGCAGGGGGCGTGATGCGGACGTTGAACGAGCGAGGTTTCGAGACGATGCGGGGGTTATGTCGCGCTGGCGAGACGCATAACTCCCCTGTTTGGAGCAATCGCCCGGTGGTCGCCGATATAGCGTTGACGTGGGGCGGCTAGCGCTGGTACCTTACTGCGGGAAGGTGGTTGCCGCGTGGGGCGGGCAAGCCTGGGAGCAGGCAGCGCGGTAGAGGCTCGTGGAGCCGAGCCTTCTGCAGTGACATGCAACGGGAAGAGATCGCGGGCGCGGCGGAGGTCGCTGGCTTCGCGGGTCTGCGAAACGTCCACAAGATGCTCGCGGCGCGGCTGCGAGTGCGTACACCGGTTTTATCTAGCGTTGTTAGTTGGTTGAGGTCAGGATGAGTCTGCGAGGTTGGTCCGCCGCTTCGCGGTGCGAGTGAAAAGGGTCATGGTCATGCAAAGCACAGGTGCGTCGTTTTTTCAGCGTCTGGCCAACACGTTCACGCGTCAGCTTGTGTCGCGCAGCGGCGCGGCGATGGAGGCGCTGGAGGGGCGCGCGTTGCTGACGGGGCTGGGGTTTGAGAGCGCGGGGGCGGTGGCGACTTCGTTTGCGCCGTCGATCTCGGGCGACTTTGATCGCGACGGGGATGTCGACTTTGCGACGACGAGCCGGACGAATACGGGCATCATCAATATCTACAACAACAACGGGACGGGGACGTTTACGGCGGCGACGCCGATCAACCTGGGATTTGCGATCATCGGGCAGATGGACGCGGGGCTGCTGACGTTTGACGCGGACAACGACAACGACCTGGACATTCTGGCGCAGGGCGGGTATCTGTTTGTGAACAACGGGAGCGGGGCGTTTACGCCGCAACTGATCCCGGGGCTGATCAATTCGCTTGACGTGATCGTGTTCAACTATGACAACAATGCGTTTCCTGATTTAGCGATGATTCAGGGCGGGGGCGATGTTGAGATTCTCCAGAATGTGACGGCGGGGACGTCGATCAGCTTCTTTGCGTTCACGACGGCGCTGCAGGTGCCGGACTCGACGCGGTTTGCGGGGACGGGGCGCGTGGACAGCGACAACCGTGACGATCTGCTGGTGTGGGACAGCGGAACCAACACGGTGTCGACGGTGCGGAACACTGCGACGGGTACGTTTGTCGGGCCGGAGATCACGGGTGTGACGGGCCGGCCCAAGGCGGCCAACTTCAGCAGCGATGCGTTTGTTGATCTGGTGTGGATTGAAGGGACGGGTGGGAATGCGGACTTGAAGGGTGCGCGGGCGACGGGATCGCTGACGGGCGGATTCACCACTGAGTCGATCGTGCGCGATGTCGCGACGTATGGCTACACGAGTCTGGGGCCCATCGCGGACTTCAATCTGGATGGCAATCTTGATTTGATCGTGCTGCGCGAGAGCATCAATGGCTTGCGTGACTGGATGGCGCTGTGGGGTACGAGCACGGGCATCTTTGATTCGCTGGAGTCGCGTGCGCTGCCCATTGTGCTGCTGAGTGAAGTGTCGGGGACGCTGATTCCCGGGCAGTTTGACGCGGGATCGCGGCTGGACCTGGTTCGGTTTGACGGCACGAACACGCGACTGCTGCGGAACGTGGATGGGCCGGCGATCACGAATTTCTCAGGGCCCGGGGCGCGCGTGGTGCCTGGGGAGAATCTGAATCTCACGGTCACTGATCTGGTGACGAACAACGGTCGGCCCGTGACGAGCGTGGACTTTTTCATCGACAGCAATCAGAACGGGCGGTATGACACGAGCGATCGCATCATCGCGAGCCGGACGCCTGCGAGCGGACAGGATG
>DATGWV010000005.1:0-3364 GCA_035299305.1 Phycisphaerales bacterium
GGTAGCCGGCGTTCTGCTGCTGCAACTGCACGACACGCCGCTGGACGAGGATGCGCGATCGCCCTTCGACGGCGAGAATCTGGTCAATCAGCGACTTGCTGTCGATTCCGCTGAAAACGCCCGTGCTGGTACTGATGCCGCTCATGTGTCACCTTCCGTGGTGGTTGCCAAGCGAGAAGACCCACGCAAAACCAGTGCCTTACGCCGCCTTGCGCACAGGTCGCCAGCGCAAGTTGCGCCGCGCGTCGATACCTGCCCACCGCTGTCCGTCCGAGACGGCCCCGTTCCACGAGGGGGTTGCGAAGTCTTCATCGCCTCCGCGATGACTGGGCACGTGGAGTCCGTCGCGCCGCAGTGCCATCAGATCCATCGCCCATTGGCTGAGCGTGCGTGCATAAAGACGCTGTGCGATCTGTTCAACTTCTGTCATCGGCGCTTGCATGCGAACCTCCGTGCTTTCCATGACCGCCCGTCCATGGGCTTCTGCATGGGCATCGACCATTCCCCAGGGTGGCTTCAGGGAAGATGGTACATTTTCGGATTATGTGAGGATAAATGTCCATTCTTGCGCCGTGACAAAGCACGAACCGCCGACCACGCGCGTTTCGTATGGATGCGACCGACCGAGGATGCGGGAACTGCCGATATCCTCACGGCCTGCATGCCTGAGTCCGCCACTTCCCAATTTGTGCAGCCGCCGCTTGCGCTCACACGCCTTGTTGTGGGTGCACTGGGGTTGACTGCGCTGTTGTCCGCGTTGGGGGTTGGCGGGATGGCACTGGTGCAGGGTGCGCAGCCGTATTGGTTGCTGGTGGGCATGGAAGTCTGCATCGTGCTGGCGGGCGTGTTCGCGGGGTTGTTCTTCCGCGGCAAGTGCAGCGACGGGCCGGCCCTTGCGATCTTGTGTATCGCGGGGACGGTGTTCGCCGCAGGCTTTCTGAGCTGGCTGAGCGTGCGCGGCGGCATGACACTGAAGGGCGACCGCACGGTTTCTTTGCAGTTTGTCATGCTCGCGCGGATTGCCATCGCGGCGGCACTCGTCGCGCTCGCGAGCTTTGAGGTGCTGCGACGGAACACGCGGAGTCGCGGTTTTTTGCTGCGGGCGGTTGCGACTGGCGTGCCACTGGCGATTGTCGCTGGTTCGATGTATGCGGGGCGTCAGGCTTTAGCTACGCAGCAGGCGATACCGGCGTGGATTGTGTGGACGGTTGTGTCCATCGCGGTGGTAGTGGCGATGGGACTGCTGTGCGCGTGCGGGCATTTCTTGATTCGCGCGTTTGAGATGGGACGCCCGGAGAATGCTGGAGCGCAGCCTGCGGAGGCTCCGCAGGTCAGCTCGCCGCCGGGTGCCACATCGTCTTGAAGTCGACGAAGGACTCGATCCACCAAGGTGTATTGCAGGCGGGGTCGGTCCAGTCGAAACTGTCGGTCTTTGATGACTTTTTGCCAGTTGAATTGGCTTGGCGAATTGTGACGCGCTTGAGGTTCTCTGCGGCACCTTCGCGGAGCAACGCGCTCTCGGCGACAGTGAGTCCGCCTGCGTGAATCGCGTCGATGTCCCGGTGGGTGGCGATATGAGAAAGCAGCTCGGCGCGTTGGCCCGTGAGGATGTTCACGACGCCAGCGGGAACGTCGCTGGTGGCGCAGACTTCACCCATGATGACACTGGGCAGCGGGTTGGCTTCGCTGGCGACGACGATGACGCTGTTGCCGGGAACCATGGCCGGGGCCAAGAGCGAGACCAGCGCGAGCAGCGGCGATGCATCGGGACAGACGCACACAACGACACCCGAGGGTTCGGGCGAAGTGAAGTTGTAGAAGGGGCCGGAGACGGGGTTGTTGCAGCCCAGCACCTGCGCGTACTTGTCGCACCAACCGGCGTAGTGGACCATGCGATCAATGGCGGCGGCAACTTCAGCCTTCGCTGCAGCGAACGTGACCTTGGGCGCGAGCTTGCCTTTGGCGTCACGCACGGCGGGATCCATGATCGCAGCGGCGAGCTCGTCGCGCTTGCCTTCCATCATTTCGGCCATGCGGTACATGACCTGGCCGCGGTTGTAGGCCGTCGCGTTGGCCCACTTGGTCTGCGCGGCGCGAGCGGCTTCGACAGCATCACGCAGATCCTTGCGCGAGGCGTGAGAGATGTGAGCGAGGACGTCACCCTTCGCGTTGACGACGGGCAAGGAACGGCCTGACTCAGAACGCGGAAACGCGCCGTTGATGAAGAGCTTGTAGGTCTTGGCGATATCGAGGCGGGTGGTCATGGGAAACTCCGAAAGACAGGTTCACCACAGAGGCACGAAGATCACGAAGAGAGCCAGAAGTCAGAGGGCGAGGCACTTGACGCCGTCGCGGATTAAGACAAATCACAACGTCACATACGCCCGCAGGCCATGCACGCCGCCTTCGCGGCCGAAGCCACTTTCTTTGAAGCCGCCGAAGGGGCTGGCGGGGTCGAACTTGTTGTAGGTGTTGCACCAGACGACACCCGCTTGCAGCTTCTTCGCGACTTCGAGCACCTTGCTGCCTTTGTCGGTCCAGATGCCGGCGGCGAGGCCGTAGGGAGTGTTGTTGGCTTTGCTGATGGCTTCTTCAACGGTGCGGAAGCTCATGAGGCTGAGGACGGGGCCGAAGATCTCTTCGCGGGCGATGGTGTGGCTGGGCTGCACGTTCGCGAAGAAACAGGGCTTGCACCAATAGCCCCTGCTGGGCAGCGTGCTCGTGCTGGGTGAGCAGAGTTCGGCGCCTTCGTCTTGACCCAGTTGCAAGTAGCGGTTGATGGTGTCGAGCTGCTGCTTGCTGTTGATGGCACCAACGTCGGTGTTCTTATCCATCGGGTCGCCGACGCGGAGGCTTGCGAGGCGTAGCTCGAGCTTCTTGCGGACTTCGTTGATTACGCCCTCCTGCACGAGCAGTCGCGAGCCGGCGCAGCACACTTCGCCTTGATTGAAGTAGATGCCCTGCACGATGCCTTCGACGGCTTGATCGATCGCGGCGTCATCGAAGATGATGTGCGGACTCTTACCGCCCAGTTCGAGCGTGAGCTTCTTGCTCGAGCCTGCGGTCGCCTTCGCGATTTTCTTGCCGACGTCGGTACTGCCGGTGAAGGCGACTTTGTCGATGCCGGCGTGATTCACGATCGCAGCGCCGGTGCGACCGTCGCCTGTGACGATGTTGACAACGCCCGGCGGCAGGCCGACTTCCTGCAGAATCTCAGCAAGGCGCAGGGCGGTAAGCGGCGTGGTTTCGGCGGGCTTGAGCACGCATGTGTTGCCGCAGGCGAGTGCGGGGGCGAGTTTCCACGCGGCCATGAGGAGCGGGAAGTTCCACGGAATGACCTGGCCACAAACGCCGACAGGCGCGG
>DATGWV010000006.1:0-13875 GCA_035299305.1 Phycisphaerales bacterium
CCCCACCAGAATCCCCAGCGGCACTCCCACCGCCGCCGCCAGCGACACCATGATCAGCGTGCCTTCGAGCGCGTGCCGCATGCCCTTGGGGTTCTGCGGATCAGTCCCAGGCAGCTCCGTGAAAAACTCCCACGACAACGCGCTCGCGCCCTTGCCGAACAGATAAAACACCACCATGCACAACACCGCAACGATGCCAAACGCAAACGCCGAACACAACACCGCCGCCGCATGGCTGACGAGTCGCGAGTACGTGTTGTAAAAGGTCTTGGTCACGTGATTACTCAAACATCTGAACGACTACCACGTCTGCTCTGCTCTCTGCCTCTCCTCCGGTACTTCGTCTCTTCGGTACTTCTCCCCGGCTCCTACTTCTTCCCCACCACCAGCCACCGCGCAATCATGTTGAACACCAAGCTCATCCCCAGCAGAATGAGCGCCACGTACATCAAGCTCGGCCGGTGCAGCTTCTCACCCGGATCATTGAACTCGTTCGCGAGCAAGCTCGCCATCGTCTGCGCCGGCGCAAACGGACTCGCGTTGATCGCGTTCGCATTGCCGATCACCATCGCCACCGCCATCGTCTCACCCGCCGCGCGAGCGAGGCCCAGCATCACCGCGCCAAAAAGCCCGCTACGCGCGTACTTGAGCATCATCCAACTGCTCTGCCACCACGTCGCGCCCAGGGCGAGCGATCCCTCAACCTGCGTGCGTGGCACCGCCCGCAGCACATCGCGCGACACGCTCGTGATGATCGGCAGAATCATGATCGCCAGCACCAGCCCCGCGCACAGCATGCTGCGACCCACCATCGGAATCTCGCGCTCGATCGTGTTGCCCGCGACCGTCACCGTCTCATAGAACATCCACCGCAGCCCGGGCACATCCACCAGCAGATCGCGAACAAACGGCCCCACGTGGCTCTGCAGAAACGGCGCAAGCACAAACAGTCCCCACACCCCGTACGCGATACTGGGAATGCTCGCCAGAAACTCAATCAGGAATCCCACCGGCCCCGCCAGCTTCAGCCGCGGCGCAATCCGTACCAGAAACAACGCCGACCCCAGCGCGAGCGGCACCGCGAACAGCAACGCCAGCCCCGAGCTCACCGCCGTGCCATACATCGTGTTCAGTGCACCAAACGCCTGCGGCACTGTTTCAATCACCTGCTCGCCATCCGCGTCGAGCATGATTTTGCCCGCCGCGTCGCGCATGGGCCGCTCAATCTCATTCACACGCCACTGCGTGCTGGTGAGAAACGACAGCCCGTACTCCTTGATCGCTGGCAACGCCCCCTTCGCCAGCACGATCACCACGCTCGCCAGCAGCAGCAGAATGAATATCGCCGCGCCACGCGCCGCCCACGCCAACGCGGCGTCCCCAAATCGCAGCCACGGATGTGAGCCTGAAAAAGAATCTCCCGACGGCGCGTCAGCGCCGCCGGGAGTTTGGTTCTCGGGAATCAAGCCCTGGGGTTGGTTCGCGTCGGCAGTGCTCACATCTCTTCTTTCGATTCGATACGTGCAAGCGGAGCGACCATGATACCCGGGGACAGAGAGCAGAGAACAGAGAACGGTGGGCAGAGAAAAGTGAAACGGAATCAGACTTCAGGATCAGTGCAATCGTCGTGGATTGCCAGCAGCACGCGGCATCAGCCCGCAAACTGCTCCCTGTTCTCCTCTCTCCGTTCTCCGCTCTCGACTTCTTACTTCTTCGTCAACGCATTGACTTCCGCAATCGCCTTCGTGCGGACTTCGCTCGCGAGCGGAGCGTAGTTCATCGTCGCGCTGATCTCCTGGCCGCTGGTCAGCGCCCAGTTGAAGAACTTCTTGAGGGCATCAGCTTCCTTCGCGTCCTTCAGGTTGTTCAGGTCGCGGTAGACGATGATGTACGTGAACGCGCTGACCGGGTACACGCCCTTGCCATCAAGGTTCCACAGATCAACCGTCAGCTTGCCGTCCTTCATGTTGGCCAGCGCCGCGTTGGTCGCCGCGCTGATGCTCGCCGGACCGGCCGCGACAAACTCGCCAGCCTTGTTCTGCACGGCGCCAGCCTGCATCTTGTTGCTGCTGGCGTACACCGCTTCGATGTAACCAATCGCGCCAACGGTCTGCTGCACGACCGCGGCGACGCCTTCGTTGCCCTTGCCGCCCTGACCCACGGGCCACTGCACGCTCTTGCCCGCGCCGATGGTGCTCTTGTAGTCTTCGCTCTGCGTCGCCAGGTAGCTGGTCCACACAAACGTCGTGCCGCTGCTGTCGGTGCGGTACGCAGGCGTGATAGCCAGATCAGGCAGCGTCACGCCCTTGTTGAGCGCGGCGATCGCCGGATCGTTCCACTTGGTGATCTTGCCCATGAAGATTTTCGCGAGCACGTCACCCGAGAAGTTGATCGTTTCCTTGACGTTGGGCAGGTTGTACGCGGGAACAACCGCGCCCGCCGTCGCCGGGAATTCGAGAATGTTGGCCGCATCGCCCATCTTCTCCAGTTCCTTCTTGGAGAGGGGAGCATCGCTGGCGCCGAAGGCGACAGTCTTGTCGGTGATGGCCTTGATGCCGCCGCCCGAACCGATCGACTGGTAGCTCACCTTGATGGTGGGCTCGATCTTGTTGAACTCAGCGACCCAGCGCTCATACAGCGGAGCCGGGAACGTCGCCCCTGCACCCTGCAGACGGGTCTCTTCCGCCACCGCCACGTTCGACACGCTCGAGAAAGCAGCCAGCCCCGCGAGCACCAACGCCAGAAGACGCTTCATCGATGAATTCCTTGCACCGGCCACCGCCCGCCGCGACGCGAACCACCAAAGGTCCAACGACTCACGACAAGCCCGACCGTCTTAACAATCCTTGCCGGGTGCCCTCATTTGTCGCGTCGCAAGCGTTTGAAGATTGTGTGAAGCCCCCACCAAACACCCCCCGCCGCCCGCCCCACCCCGTCGTGCCAACCGCCCCCACCACCTCCGCGAGCCGAATCCTGCTTTCGTGCCGTGTGTCTCTGGCAGCGTTTTTCTGGCCGCAACGCGGCCCACGAATGTTGCCAGACGCGCCAGCGTCTGGAAAACGCCCCTCGCGCCCACCCCCGCCCCGGCAGGGGCGAGCGAGCCAAACGTTCCCACTCCATCCAGCCGCCATTATCGCACGCTGGCGCAATCACACTCGCCTGCCCGGCATTCTGCATCCGTTGCAGGCGTGCTTCTCCGTCAGCCGCTGTCGGGCTGCGTCACACGACCTTGCTGTGGTTCACCTTGTATCCCGCGTGCTCCAATTCCTTCGCGAGGTCATGCTTCCACTTGCCGACCGCATCTAGATGGATGTACACGATGCCCGACAGGTCGGTGAGAACAGCGGTGCTGTCCTGGTGCAGCACCGCCACGCGGCCGCGTCCGAGCTTGCCATAGAAGAAACCGGTCTCGAAGACCACGTTCTGCCTCGCTCGGTGCTCGTGTGGCTTGCTCGCAGCCAGATTGCCAACCGGCCCGCCGTAATCATCGGGCGTGAAGAGCGCGATGGCGAACCCTACGTCCGCGTGCTGCTCGAACTTCTCAATGATGGTGCGCCCGCCGTTTGGCTTTTCGTGCAAGATGATCGGTTCGAGACCGATCTCGGACACGAGGCGAGCAGTTGTCTGCTTGAGGAGCTCGTCGTGACCGTGGATGATGAAAACGCGGCCGGACCAGCGGACCTTCGGGACCTTCGAGGTCTGTGACGCGTTTCGCGTTGGGTCATAGAACTCCAACCGATACTCGATAGATCGAAGAGCATCAACTTTGTCCCCCACCCAGCGAGTAAACGCATCCAACTGTTGATCATGCGACCTGTGTTCGCGAACCGATTCTCCGCCCTTGCGTTTATACTCGTCGGCAATCGCGTTGGTCGAGAATAACTTACGGAGAAGATCGACGTTGTAGTCATCCCATATGCAAGCTTCGCTTATGGCTTCTTGAAGTGTGCTGTAGCTTTCATCGAAGTTCTTTGGAAACAGCTTGTTGACGTAGGTAAGCCGCTTGCAAATGTCACGACTCGCCTTCTTGCGATCGACGACGAGTATTGGCTTATCTTCAGCGTCGAACGCCGGAAATTGCACGCTCATGAATTCTTGTCCCTAATGCACCTTTGTCGCGAGGTGAGTTCGTGGCTTCTGGTGCACACTAGTGAGACACACGGTAGCAGCGATGCATGTACGTTCGTGCGTAACGGCCGGGCAACGGCTTGACTGCAGGAGGACCTCGCCTTTCTTAGATGTGCGATCGTGCAGTCGACTGCCTCTGCGGATGCTGGAGCGTGGGGGCGATGACGACCAAAACACCGCGAGGCTTTCATCACAACTTTCCCGCCGCCGCGCTCACCCACGCGCCATGGGTCTCCGACGAACAGCGAGGGTCAAAACACATCCGCTGACCCCCACTGACACCCACCCTGGTGACGGAATGACTGCCGCAGCAATACGGAACCCGTAAATTGTATCGCGAAAACTGGGAAAATCAGACCCAGACCTCGACCAGACGCTGTCTGTCAGTGGAGCTTGGTTTCTCCAAGGCGACCCATCCGAAAATCGTCCCCGTGGAAAACCCTCCGACTGATCGATAAACGGTTCCTCCACCCACTCCGCCGTCGCGCCCGCCATATCCAAGAGTCCCCACGGCGACTGCGTCTGCGGGTACGCGCCCAGCGGCACCGTGAACGCATCCAGTCCCGGGTACCCATTCAGCCAGCCCGTGTTAGCCTGCGCCATTTGCCCATTCACCAGCACGCCCGGCGGCCCACCCACCGGCGCTGCCGTGTCGCTCCGATTGCTGTACTCCCACCATCCGCCGATGCTGCCATCGCCGTTCACTTTCGCCGGGTCGTAGTGCGCTGCTTTCATCCACTCATCCAGCGACGGCACGAAGTACCGTGCGCCAGGGCTGCGGGTCAGTTGATCGGTGTATCCGCCCGCTTCAGGATGAAAGAACCCAAACGTGCTCACGTCATACGCGCCGCTCAGAAACGCCTCGCGGTTGGTCGCTTTGCCGTTGTGCAGCCAGTTGCAATAAATCGCCGCCGTGCGCCACGAGATACCGCCCGCCGCGCGAAGTTCATTGCCGACAGGCACACTGAATCGCGAGCCGCCCGGATTCGTCGGCGCGATCGGATTCGCGCCCCACACCAACGGCCTTGCCACATGCGGAATCTGATCACCCGCGGGCCGATCCAACGCGGCGTTGAGAAACTCCGCCCACTGCGCCGTGGTCACCTCCATCCGCCCGATGCGATATTCATATCCAACCGCCCCTCGCCCACCATTGGTCCCTGGCGAAGGCGCCCGCCCCGTCCACGCCGCATTACCGGCCGAAGAAATCGTGACAAGATCTATGCCGGAAACGGGATCAATCTCACCAATCGCGCTCGCCGCAAACAGACACGACAGCGCACACAAAGCAGTCACGCAGTTCATTACAAAGCTCCCCGCAGAACATACCACCACTCCCCCCACATACCAGCAATTCACCCAGAATGTTCACTCCCATGCCACCGACCGCGGGCTCTGCGGCGGTCGGTGCCGATCCTCCCTCCATGCCCCCTAAGAACTCGAGGGCGCGAGCCCTCGACCCTCCATGCCGATCTTCACTTGATGCCTTGATGCCCAATGCCTTGATGCCTACTCAAAAATCTTCACCCACTTACCGCACTTGTGCGCCCAATCCACGTCACTACCAAACTTCCCCCTTGCATCGCAACTCACTTTCCACGAAAATACTCCTCGGTGGCCCGTCACGGAGTCACCAAGCCGACCTGATCGGTCGTGTGGCGGCAGCCGCAACCTCGTGTCGAAGGCGACACGACTCGCAGCCCGCTCGATGACCCACCGATCACCGACTTGGTCACAACCGAACCATCCACCAGCGGTCTTGGGAAAACCTGGGGCAACCCTAATCGTCGCGGTCACGCCGCGGCATCGTGCAACGCACGATGAGTCCCCAGCCCGCCGATCCCGGTGCGCCAGCCACGCTCGCTGCCTTCAAAAAGCAGCCCAGGTCATCGCACGCACGCGGGCAATCGACAGCCGGACAACTCCACGCAATACCCCACGCCCCAACCACGGCGCAAGACATCCCACGTCAACATGACAGTTCCCGCTCCACACGTCACACGAGCGCACCAAGCCCACTGCGCTGATGCAATCGCGAAAGATGCCCCTCACCCCAACAACGAAGTCATCACCGCTTCCCACTCATCAACCGCGCAGATGCGAGCGCCGCGCGGGAAACAACGAGCAAAAACGAAAAGAGCCCTGCCTGGTTTACCAGACAGGGCTCAAAAGTCGGCGATGACCTACTTTCCCTCAGAGAAGTATCATCGGCAGCGAAAGCTTAACTGCTGTGTTCGGGATGGGAACAGGTGTTTCCTTTCGCTTATACTCACCGACAATCCAGCGGACATGCTTTTCAGCATGTCTGCCGGCTTGATAGCCGGGACAGACGACATATTGACGTTGAATCAAGTTGCAAGTTGGCAGGCGTTGTAGAGGAAGAAGATGCAGCACGATCCGCGAAGTGTGTCACTTGGGTGACAAACTCGCGACGGCTGGTTGGCGTGACCATCGACCGTTAGTACCGCTCAGCTACAGGGCCTTTCAGCCCGTACACATGCGGCCTATCAAGCAGGTAGTCTCCCTGCGGTCTCAGACCAAACCTCATCTTTGGAGGGGCTTCACGCTTAGATGCTTTCAGCGTTTATCCCTGCCGAACGTAGCTACCCAGCTGTGCACTTAGCAGTGCAACTGGATCACCAGGGGTTCGTCCAACCCAATCCTCTCGTACTAAGGTTGACTTCCATCAAGTTTGGAACGCCCACAACAGATAGGGACCGACCTGGCTCACGCCGGTCTGAACCCAGCTCGCGTACCACTTTAACTGGCGAACAGCCAGACCCTTGGGACCGCCTTCAGCCCCAGGATGTGATGGGCCGACATCGAGGTGCCAAACCGCTCCGCCGCTATGGACGCTCGGGAGCGATCAGCCTGTTATCCCCGGGGTACCTTTTATCCGTTGAGCTACGACCCTTCCACACGGGATCGCAGGATCACTAGAGCCCTCTTTCGAGACTGTTCGACCCGTCGGTCTCACAGTAAATCCGGCTTGTGCTCTTACACTCGACACACGGTTTCCATCCGTGTTGAGCCGAACTTTGCGCTCCTCCGTTACTCTTTTGGAGGAGACCGCCCCAGTCAAACTACCCAGCGCGCACTGTCCGTCGCCCAGATAATGGGAATCGACGTTAGACCACAAACCAAGCCAGGGTGGTATTTCACCTGTGCCTCTTTCCGGACCGGAATCCGGACGTCAAAGGCTCCCACCTATGCTACGCAGTCTAAGCTCGTGGTCAATACGGGCCTATAGTGAAGGTCCACGGGGTCTTTCCGTCTTGCTGCGGGTAGGCGGTATCTTCACCGCCACTACTATTTCACCGAGTCGGTCGTGGAGACAGGAGTCCAGTGATTACGCTATTCATGCGCGTCGGAACTTACCCGACAAGGAACTTCGCTACCTTAGGACCGTCATAGTTACGGCCGCCATTCACCGGTGCTTCGGTCGCGAGCTTCTCTTTCGATGACCCGCTTCCTTGACATTCCGGCATCGGGCAAGCGTCACTCTGTATACGTCGACTTGCGTCTTAGCACAGAGCTGTGTTTTTGATAAACAGTTCCCAGACCCTTTTCTCTGCGGCCTTCCGTGAGGAGAGGCCCCCCTTCTTGCGAACTTACGGGGTTAACTTGCCTAGTTCCTTCACGACCGTTCTCTCGCGCGCCTTAGGCTATTCGCCTCATCCACCTGTGTCAGTTTTGGTACGGGCTATGCACCTGCTTTTCTAGTCACATCGTCGTCTCACTTCGGCCACAAGGGCCTGCCAATCTGATAAGGCCGTGAAACTCAGACATGCGTTCTCGGTGCTGGCTCAGGAATATTGACCTGATGTCCATCGACTACGCCTTTCAGCCTCGTCTTAGGTCCCGGCTAACCCTGGGCGGACGAACCTTCCCCAGGAAACCTTGGATATATGGCGACCGGGATTCTCACCCGGTTAATCGTTACTCAAGCCGGCATATTCACTTCTTCGCGCTCCACGAAGCCTTTCGGCATCGCTTCACTGCTGCGAAGAACGCTCTCCTACCGCTCTTACGAGCCCACAGCTTCGGCTCTCTGCTTATTCCCGATCATTATCGGCGCTGAATTCCTCGTCCAGTGAGCTGTTACGCACTCTTTAAATGGTGGCTGCTTCTAAGCCAACATCCTGGATGTCACAGCAATTCAACTTCCTTTCGAACTGAGCAGAGATTAGGGACCTTAGCTGGTGATGAGGATTGTTCTCCTCTTGACGATG
This sequence comes from Phycisphaerales bacterium, assembly GCA_035299305.1. Taxonomy (GTDB): domain Bacteria; phylum Planctomycetota; class Phycisphaerae; order Phycisphaerales; family UBA1924; genus BJHL01. Next base: position 8,361 of record DATGWV010000006.1, read on the forward strand.
GATATTGTCACTCACCGTCTATCTCCCAGAATTACACACGTGGTATTCGGAGTTTGGTTGGTTCGGCTAGCCGGTAGGCCGCTCAAACCATCCAGTAGCTCTACCCCCACGTGCTACTTTCTGAGGCTAACCCTAAAGTTATTTCGGAGAGAACGAGCTATCTCCCAGTTTGATTACACTTTGAGTCCTCCCGTCAGTTCATCGGAGACCTTTTCAACGGTCACCCGTTCGACCCTCCAGGCGGTGTTACCCGCCCTTCAGTCTGACCAACGGTAGATCACAAGGTTTCGCGTCTACTCCGTACGACTTAGCGCCCTTATCAGACTCGCTTTCGCTCCGCCTCCGGCCCGTTGGGCCTTAGGCTCGCCGTACAGAGTAACTCGCCGGCTCATTATGCAAAAAGCACGCCGTCATCCCGAAGGACTCCGACCGCTTGTAAGCGCACGATTTCAGCTCTCTTTCACACCGCTCGACGCGGTTGTTTTCATCGTTCAGTCGCCTTACTTGTTCACTATCGGTCATCAAGTAGTATTTAGCCTTGGAGGGTGGACCCCCCATCTTCAATCCGGGTTTCCCGAGCCCGAATCTAATCAATGGGCTCACCAGTTTCCAACTACAGGACTTTCACCTTCTTCGGTCGCACATTCCAATGCGTTCGTAGTTCCACTGGCTTATTCGCTTTCGCTCGCCGCTACTCACGAAATCGCTGTTGCTTTCTTTTCCTGCAGGTACTGAGATGTTTCAGTTCTCTGCGTTCGCTCCATAGTCCCTATGCATTCAGAACTAGGTACTCTTTCGAGTGGGTTGCCCCATTCGGAGACCACAGGATCACAGCCCGGTTGCCGGCTCCCCTGTGCTTTTCGTAGGCTCCAACGTCCTTCATCGCCTCTTGATGCCAAGACATCCGTCGTGCGCCCTTGTTCGATCACGCCAACCGGGCGTCGAAACTCGCTCAGTCTTTCGACCTTGCTCACTTCGCGACCAGCTGGTTTTTCGTCGTCCCGGCATATGTTCGGGACGAATCAGCTTCCGCAACCGTCTTGCGACGATTGGTTTCCACCGACAACTCAGCCATTTTTACGCGCTACATATTCTTCTTCTTATCACGATGGCTTACGCCACCGCGACTCGTTGCCATTTGCAGCTTCCTCCTGGCGACTCCCTGCAAGCACGTCACATTGGGAAGCGTGCTTCGCAGAACCGGCAGCTTTGAGTGGTTGCCCACTCTCGACTCCGATACCAGGAGGAGACATGTCGTCTGTATCCGGTTGTCAAAGATCAGGCCTCGTTTCACCCGTTTCCGGGCTGCACTCGGCTGGTTTTCCCTTTCGTTTATTCCCTTGCGGGAGAAACGAGCGGGAGAAGATACTAGGTTTCGACTCATCCGTTCGTCAAGCGTCGTGACTCGTCATTTTTCATCACTTTTGCCCAACGCCCCCCTAAACCCTTTCCAACTGACGCTTTAGCCGCCACCGGGACCCCTTGCCGGACCGCCAGGACCCGGACGGTCACGCCCCGGAGCAGGCTGGCGACCACCCGGCGGGGGTGGCACGTTCGTGCTTTCTTCCTTGCCTTGCCGGGTTCCCAGCTCGGCATTCGCCGCCAAACGCTTGTAAAGCTCGCTGGCCCGCACTGCATCAGGAGCCGCGCTCATCACGCTATTTGTCTGATCTCGCAGCACGGCGTGCGTACGCGTCACCAGGTTGTTGTTGGAGTCCAAGCTCGGCACCTGACGAATGCCCAGGAAGATCGAGGGCACCACCAGCACGCGGTTTTCGGGCGGGGCAATCGTGCCTGGGCCGCGATCGGCCTCCGGTGCAGGCTGTTCCGCTTCTCGATCGCCGCCAGGGGTAACTCGTCCCCCACTCCTGCCGCCATCGGGAGCTTCGCGTGGATCGGGCTCACGCTGACCCGGCGCTGCGGGCAACTTGCCCGCAGCGATGTCCGTCTTCAGCTTCTCAAAGTCGAAGAAATTGGGCAGGTTCTCAGGCAGACGCGCCGTGCCGCGGAAGCCGTCGCCAGGCTCGACCGACGCCGTTGCCCGGCGGTAGTAGCCGTAGTAGAACTCGAAGAGTTCCGCACTGGCGGTGGGCCGGCCCGAGAGCGGATCGTTGCCCGCGCTCACCACGAAGAACTCGCTGTTGCGATCAATCGGCACCATGCCCGACCAATCACTCCATGAGCTGGTCATGAGGCTCTGTTCCGCCAGAGCCTTCTGCGACTCCTGCAGGCCGCGACCGAAGAGCGGATTGTTCATCACGATGCGCACGCGGTACTGATACTCAGCGCCGGGCTCCACGCTCATGTCGTGCGCGAAGATCTTGAGATCGTTCCGCGCCGTCCACGGACGCGTGTCCTCGGGTGCCGGCTTGTCGGCTTCGTTGGTGTCCTGCGCGGACTTGTCGCCCAGTTGCTTGAGGCGTTCAACCAGCCGCTTGCGCTCGTCTTGCAGCCGCTTGATGTTGCGTTCGCGATCCTGATCGGGGTTGGCCTGTTCGCGCCTTTCCTCTTGCGCAGGCGCCGAGCGGCCGCCGCTTCTGCCACCGCGGGAGCCGCCGTCTTCACGTTGACGCTCGCGATCCGCGTTGCGATCAGGCCCCGTGGCCGCCTGCATGCGGCGCAGCGACGTATCGATCTGCGACACGCGGTTCTTGATGCGACGAATCTCGCGTGCGTTGGGGTCTTCGCCCACCGCAACGACCATCTCCGAAGGCGGAGCCCATTCCGGGCCGGCAATCGTGCGGTAGAACTCGGGCCGCAGAATCTCGTCCGCGACGGCGTTCACTTCCTCGATCAATGGCGGGATATCGCCAGCGCTGCGTGCGTCTTCCTTCCAGATTTGCGTGAACGTCTGGCGGCCCGGCATGGGGGGCACCATGGTCACGGCTTTATCTTCGGCGGGGGTCTTTCCGTCCGCGCCGCGGACCAGTCGGCGTTCAACTTCCACGCCCACGATCACCACGCTGGGCTCGCCCGTCGCGACATCGCGCCACCAGCTCTGCGGCATGGGCTCCAGCGGGCCCGCACCGTCTGGGTCGGTCGCGAGGAGTTCTGCGACCTGCGCGCCGTTGAAGGTCGCTTCGATGCTGACGCTGGCCTTGTCAAAGGGCTGCTGCGGCGGGAGCAACTGCGCCAGTTCAGGCAGCGAAGCCGCCTCGACCGGATCGATCGTCGCGCGATACGGCGCAGCCACGACCGCCGTCGGAGCCGCAATCTGCGGCAGGCCGAACTGCGAGTTGGCGACCTGCACCGCGGGGCCTGCCACGCGCACGCGCGGATTGGGACCCATGGGTGAGTTCGCGCTGGCGACCGCAGGCGCAGCCGCGCCGACCTGCAGCTTGCTTGCGAGGTCAATGCTGGGAATGGGCGGCAGATTGGGCTCGCTCGCCTCGATGCGTCCAGCGAGGCGCTGGGCCTCTTTCTTCACGGGATCAAACGCGTCGGCGGGGGCGACGGTTTCGTTGCCGACTTTCACTTCGGCCTTCTGCAGGAAGAGCTGCCACACCAGGCCGCCCGCCAGTGCGATGCCGCACAGGCCCAGGACGCCCTTCTCGATGTGCTGCTCCCAAGGCTTGATTCCCTTGAGTTTCATGACGTATTCCTCTGCTTGAAGCGGCATGCTGTCGTGCCGCGTGAGTGATCAGGTGACAATCGTGAACGAACGACAATGCAATCGACCTGCGACATCCGGCCGAGTTACGCCGGCGGAGCTTCTTCGACCTTCATGCCCAGAGCCTTGCGGAGTTCTTCGGGCATCATCGGAAGCATCCAGCTCTTCAGCCAGATGCTCTCAAGTTCGATGGTCGCGCGGACCACGTGCTCGTCGCCGTAGTAGTACCCCTCGCCCAACGCGGCCCAGGAGTCGACTTCGGACATGTCCAGATCGGTCACGGCCATGTAGTTGGTGCGAGCAATCGCGGCGAGGAAGTCGTTGATCCGTGCTGACGACACGACGCACACGATCTTCGCCCGGCGGACTTCATAGAGCTCGTTCCACCCGCCGCGCACGCGACCGGTGATGCTCTTGCTCTTGTCGAGCGCGATCATGCCGGCAGGCACATCGCTGGCCGGAGGCGCTTCGGGCTCTTCCATCAAAGAGGCCATCTCGTCCGACGAACCCGACGACATCTCCTGCTTGGTGACAGGCTTCATCTTCTCGGGCAGGCGCAATTCGATGGATTCGATGCGCTTGACGACCGCCTTGTCAACGCCCACGGGCGTGTTACCAGTGCCTTGATTCGCGAGGCGAACCGAGTTCAGAATGTCGCTCAGGAACCACAAATCCCACTGTTTCAGGAACATGTTGGCCCGCGTGAGTTCTTCCGGGGCGATGCGTTCCCACGCGACCGTGCTCAGTTCATCGCGCTGCGTCTGGCGACCGCGCGGCGGACGTCCGGTGGGCTGCGGCACAGCGCCAGCCGTAAGCGCGTCCATCGTCATGTATACACCCAGGCCGCGAGCGCGAGCCTGCAGTTCGGCGATGCGCCGATCCTGCAACTGGGCCTTGAGGCGGCTGGCTTCCTCTTCCGTCAACTGGCGGGCGTTACTGGTGATCTTCTCAACCTCGCGTGCCCGCATGTCGCGGATGATTTCTTCGAGTCGTGCGGTCTCAACGGGTCCGCCCGCGCGGACCGTGTCCAGCAGCCGTAGATACGGGTTGGGCCGGCCGCGCTTGCCCAGCAGCGCGTCTTCCATTTCGTTGAGCTTGATAGCTTCCTGCTCGAGGAAGATGTCCGCGGCGTTGGGGCCTTTTTGCTGCGCTTCGGTCAGCACAGGCTTGGGAAAAATGCCTTCCACCAGCGGCTTGAACTCGCTGCGACCAACCGCCGCGGCATCCGGGCCCTTGCCCATGTTGAAGTTCACGCCCTTTTCCGCAGCAGCGACGGCGCTCGCGGCCAGTTGCTCGTTGGCCTTCTTGAAGTGTGCGATCAGAGCCGCATTCGGCGCGTTCTTCTCACTCACAGCGGGCTGCGAGGGATCGACCTGCCGCATGCGGTACTCGATGTCGGCGGCCTTGACCTTCGTCAGTTCCTGACTGGCCGTTTCCTGCTGCTTGTTCACAATGCTCTTCAGCCAGTTGTTGCTGAAGATGAACGCGACGGGCAGCGCGGCGAGAATAAACACCACGCTCAGCACGATCACGATGTGGCTCTTGACCCACGCCAGAATGTCCTTGGCGGTCACTTTCATTGCGCACCTCCTTGCTCAGGCTGAGCAGTCGCATCCGCGCCCTCGGCAGGCGGGGTCGGTGGTTTGAAGACAATTCCGAAGACAAAGACCGCGTTCGCCGTCGAGCCCGCGTACAGGTCCGTCGGTTCATCAAGCGGAGCCAGATCATCCAGCGATCCGCTCGCACCTGCATCGCCACCGGCGCGCGTCGAGCCGCCTTCCGAAGCAACGCGCGAGGTCCGCGTGGGCTCGCGGCGATTGCCGCGCGTGGCGAACATGTTTTTCTCGCCCGCTTCGCCGCGTCCTGCGCGACCCGACTGGCGGTTTTCGCTGGGAGACTGCATGC
>DATGWV010000007.1:0-7821 GCA_035299305.1 Phycisphaerales bacterium
TACCAAGGCCGCCTCGACTTCAACGGCGTCCCCGCCAATGGCGTCTACGACATGCAGTTCCGCCTATACGACTCCGCCACGCTCAGCGCTCCCGTCAATCAGCTTGGCAACAACGTCTGTGTTTTCGATGTCAACGTCGTCAATGGCGTTTTCACCGCCAACGTCGACTTCGGCGCCCTCTACACCGACAACCGCTGGCTCGAAATCCGGGTGCGTGCCGACGGTTCCAACACCTGCAATGGTCTGAACACTGTCGCACCTCTCGCCAATCGGCAATTCATCGCCTCCGCGCCTCGTTCGGTCTTCTCGCAGAGCACCCGCGGCATCACCCTCGACGCCGCGGGTAACTTCGCCAGCCGTGGCGGCAGCGATCCCATCCCGCTGGCCATCGCCCACACCAGCGCCGATGAATGGCTCAGCCTCCGCAGTCAGGCCGGCACCGAACGCTGGCGTGTCATGCAAGGCAGCAGCGGCGAACTCTCGTTCCGCAACTCCACGGGCTCAAACCTGGTTGAGCGCGTTCGCTTCGGTAACAGCACCGGCAACGCCCTCACCGTCACCGGCACCACCACCACGCAAGTTCTCACCATCACCGGCGGAGCCGATATCGCCGAGCCCTTCAACGTGCACACGACGGAAGGCACCACCATCGTCCCGGGCATGGTCGTCTCTATCGACCCCGCTCGCACCGGCGAACTCCGCGTGAGTGACGCCGCCTACGACCGTACCGTCGCCGGCATCATCTCCGGCGCGAACGGCGTCAACCCCGGCCTCACCCTCACACAGGCTGGCACCGTTGCCGATGGCAAGCACCCCGTCGCCCTCACCGGCCGCGTGTGGGTTCTCGCCGACGCGACAAACGGCCCGATCACCGCGGGCGATCTGCTCACCACCAGCGACACGCCGGGCCACGCCATGAAGGCCGGCGATGCCAGCAAGTCCGCCGGCGCGACCATTGGCAAGGCGATGTCGAGCCTCGAGTCGGGCAAGGGCTACGTGCTCGTCCTCGTCAACCTCCACTGATCGCGCGTTCTTCCTCTCGCTTCACTCGATCAAGGAGACTTAGCTATGTCACGCACTCTCACCACCATCGCGGCCGTCAGCGCAACGCTCGCGCTCGCCACAGTCGCCAACGCTCAGACCTACCTGCGTGCGGTTCCCTGGTTCAACCCCAGCGGCCTGGCCGCCGCTCCTTTCAGCAACGTCCGCGCCGCGCAGTGCGCCTCGTCCGCTGGCGGCACCGTCATCGTCCGACCCGGCACGATCTTTGAATCCGTCACGCTCGACCAGCCTCGCACCTACACCGCCACCACCGGCGCCGCGACCATCGACGGCCGCGCCACTGCGACCACAACGCTCCGCGTCGGATCCTACAACGTCCGCCTCTGGCCTGGCTTCTTTGCCGCGCAAACGTTCGCTGATCAGGCTCGCGCTGATCTCATCGGCCCGCGACTGCAAGCGGAGAACTGCGACGTGATCGGCCTGCAGGAAGTCTGGGACTATCGCCTCGACAGCCCCGACGCATCCGGCTTCATCAATGCCCTTCGTGGCAACTACTGGTACTACTACGGCGATTTCTTTGGCGATGCGGGTAACTCCAACAACAGCGGCTTGCTCACGCTCACCCGCAACCAACCGTCAGCCTTCTCGCAGGCGTCATTTACTGAGTGCGATGGCTTCGACTGCCTGGCGAACAAGGGCTTCATCCGTCTCTCCTTCGTGAAAGACGGCTTCAACGTCACGGTCTTCAACACCCACACGCAGGCAGGCAGCAGCAGCGAGAACCAGACCACGCGTCAAGACCAACTGAACGAACTCGCCCTGGCAGTCAACATTTGGCGTGCTGTCAACCCGTCACACGTTGTCTTCGTCGTCGGAGACTTCAACGTCGACGGAAACAACGTTGAGTTCATCAACATGGCCAATGCCATGGGCGGTGTCGCCGCGACCGCTGATGCTCGCACCAACTTCCCCTGCAGCCCTGACTTCAGTGACTGCACTTCATGCGCAAGCAACACGATCAAGCAAATCTTCGGTGACGACACCAACAGCACGATCCTTGACCACATTCTCTACGTCGGTAGCGCCGATGGAACCGTCAAGGTCGTTCCCACCGCCTACGAAGTCAAGCAGTACCGTCGCACCGATGGTGGTCAGTGGTGCCGCAACACCGCCCCGACCGGCTGCGGCAATGACCTTTCTGACCACGAGGCTGTTTACGCCAACTTCCAGCTTCGCCGCGTCACGCCGTGACGGCGATGATCGCGTCGATCTGCAGGTTGATGTTCAACCGTGGTGCGATCGGTGAGAACGCGTCGGTGATGGTCAGTCTGCACAAGTAGTTAACGCCCGCACGTCGACACGATGAAGAAGGAGACATGCATGCCTCGCCCACTCGCTATCGCCCTTGTCTCAGCAGCGCTCGCAGCATGCGCATCCGCCCAACCCGCGTCCAACGTACGACCTGGCGAACAACGTCTCAACAGCTTCGCGTTCAAGGCGACTCACAACAGCTACGAACGCAGCGAATCGATGACTTCGCAGATCGTCGACTACAGCACGTACTTCCTCGAGTTGGACATGTACTGGGACAACGACGTGAACGGCATCATGATCGAACACTACTGCGGCAGTGTGTTCAACGCTCGATCGCTCCAGGAGGAACTGGCCGAGATCGCGGCCGCGACAATTGGCGCTGACGAGCGTGTCGTGATGGTGTATCTTGAGAAGAAGGACTCTGGCGCACCGTGCTATAACGAGTGGCCCGGATGGCCGACCTACCGCGACTACATCGTCAACGCTCTTTCGTCGACGTTGGGTCTTGAGAACATCTACACCTACTCGGAGTTCTCGGGATTGGACCAAGCTCACTGGCCCAGCATGCAGGAACTCAATCGTCGCGGCTATCGCTATGTGGTCATTCTCGATGACTCGGCAAACATCAGCAACGGCTTCTTCTTTGGCGTAACGACAACCGCCAATCCTGGTGAGACCCTGACCAACTCAGTGCTGATCAATCAGGAGAACGGGAATGATGGTGGAAATCGCAACGCATTCGTTGCCGCTACGGGTCCGCGCTGGCTCAATCGCTGCTACTCCGATCGTGATTTGTGCTCGCTGAATGACGGAGCATACTGGGATGAGTCGCACGCTCGCGGGTTCAACTATGTTGCGACCAACTGCGTTGATGATCCTGCCACCATCATCGACCCCCGACTGCACTCACCTTCGCCGCTCTTTCTCGATCCGTTCGTCATCATCACGCAGGGGTGGGGCACATCGAGTCAGCCGATCAACAACTTCATGATCGCTGTTTTTCGTGCCTCCGCAGGCGTGACGATATCGGCACGCGGAGCGGTCTACGACCTGCCCAATGGCACGACAATCTCCAAGCCGGTCACCATCAAGGCTCGCGGCGGACCGGTGACGCTTCGCTGATCGTGAGTCACTCGGTGCTTCCGCATCTCCGGCGGGCGGCTTCGCAGAGGCCGCCCGCCGGGTTTCGTTTTCGTGTCTGTCTTTCTCTATAGTCGCAGGATGCCAGTCCCGTTCAACGTCACCGAGATGATCCCTCGCCTTGCCGCCGGCACGCTGACCAGCGAATCCCTTGTCGCGATGTGCTACAACGCCATCGATCAGCGCGAGTCCGTCGTCAAGGCGTTCTTGTCTCTGGTGCCTCGCGAGCAGGCACTGGCGCAAGCGAGGGCCATCGACACACGTCGAGCGGCCGGCGAGCATCTGCCGCCAACCGCCGGCATCCCCATCGCCATCAAAGACAACATCGCCGTCGCCAACATGCACGCAACTGCGGGCTCGAAAATGCTCGCCGACTACATCTCCCCCTTCCACGCCACAGCCGTCGAAAAACTCCTCGCCGCCGGCCTGATCATCATCGGCAAAACCAACACCGACGAGTACGGCTTCGGCTCCTCCACCGAAAACTCCGCCTTCGGCCCCAGCACCAACCCGCACGATCCCACTCGCGTCCCAGGCGGCACAAGCGGCGGTTCCGCCGCCGCCGTCGCCGCAGGTTTCGTCCCCTGGGCTCTCGGTTCCGACACAGGAGGCAGTGTCCGCCAGCCCGCCAGCTTCTGCGGCGTCGTCGGCCTGCGACCCACCTACGGCCGCGTCTCGCGCTACGGCCTCATCGCATATGCGAGCTCGATGGACACCATCGGTCCCATTGCCCACACCGTCGAAGACGCGGCACTCCTCCTCAACATCATCGAAGGCCGCGACGACAACGACATGACCTCGCGCACCTTCGCGCCCTCGCAGCCCCCCGCCCAGCCGCGCGTCGCGATCGTGAACGAATACCTCGCGCCGCCCTGCGATCCCCACATCGCCGCCGCCGTTCGTAGTGCCGCGGAATCCGCGCGAGCAGTGGGGGCCTCGCTCACACAAACCTCCCTCGCCACAACGCCGCACGCCCTGGCGACCTACTACATCATCGCCTGCGTCGAAGCCGCCAGCAACTTGGGCCGCTACGACGGCGTCCGCTACGGCCACCGCGCCAAAGACGCGACGAGCATCGACGACATGATCACGCGCAGCCGCAGCGAAGCATTCGGCAGCGAAGCCAAACGCCGCATCATGCTTGGCACCTACGCCGCCAGCGCCGGCTACAGCGACCAGTACTACCGCAAAGCCTGCGAAGTCCGCCGACTCATCAAGCAGGACTTCGACCGCGCCTTCGAACAGGCCGACTTCCTGCTCACCCCCGTCTCACCCACAACCGCCTGGAAACTGGGCGAAAAATCCAGCGATCCCATGGCGATGTACCTCGCCGACATCCTCAGCGTCCCCGCATCCCTCGCCGGCGTCCCCGCCATTGTCATCCCTTGGGGCAAAGACCCAAATGGCCTCCCCATCGGCGTGCAACTCACCGCCCAGTCCGGCAACGACGCCGCATTGCTCGCGTTTGCGAAACGACTGAGTCATTCCGCGTAACCGCCGTCCGAAACCTCATGTCGTGGACGCCCTCATCCATCCCGCACTTGCTGCAAGCCGACGCTGAGTACGCGTCGCGCGATCAGTACGACAGGGCCATTGAGCACCTGCATCGCATCTTCGCCGACACAACACTTGTGCAATCCGTGAAGCTCTACGACCTGGTGACAAACATTACCGCGCAACTCATGTCGCTCGCGACCCAACCGTTCCTGCTCCTCGATTCACGCATCGAGCCTATTGGCCCTGCCGGCGACTCGCGCCTCGCCCGTGCCCACATCACCGCCGCCGCGACCAAGCCCATCGCAACCTCCCGCAACCCGCAATTTGGCGAGTTTGACGAAGCGATGTTCCTCTGGGTGCGATTAGATTCACGCCGCCCCTTCGAGCTCGCTCAGTTCGCGTCAGAAGCTGTCATCACCCGCCACGAGAAACCCGCACTGGCCCTCAAGGAACTTGACGGCGCGCGGGCAGCAAACATTGTCGCATGCGTCGCGATCGATGCGAGCGATCAACTCCACGTCCTCGCGTGCGAACCCTACATCACTCAAATTGATGTTGTGCTAGCAATGCTCAACGAACCGGCGTGACCCAGCCTCACGCACTCTCCGGCTTGATCTTCCCGATCACTTCCGCCGGCTGCTGCGCAATCTGCTCAGCGATCTCGCGTCGATTGATCTCCACATCGCGCGGAAAATCAAACGCGATGCGGACGCGTTCGCCCTTCACGCTCGCGATGCGCACAACGCCGATCGGGTTCTTGGGGTCGCCGATGACGACTTCTTCGCCTTCCCTGCGGGTAATGACCAGCATGATCCAACTCCCATCCTGGGCGCACGCGCGTCTTCGTGACGCGACCACCGTGGCGCTCCACCACAGTTGACTGCCCCATCAGCCCACCACAGGCCGGAACAGCCAAACCACCGAAGGCAGTTTATACCGCGCATCTGCCGATTCGCCAAGAGCTTCTGACATTGGGAAAACCGGATTTCTTGCGTCGCCGTCCGAAAAGCCGGCGTCACAAGCTCTTCTCAATGCAAGGCTTGGGATGCTATTCATGCATCCTTCATAGATATATAATGTGACTTCTCCACGAAGTTTCCACATCAAAACCGCGTGCAAAATCGCGACAAATCTCAATAAAGAGGACGTCGTCCTCTTTATGCCAGCGCTTCCACGCCCGTCACCTCGGGCACATGCGCCTTGAGATTCCGCTCAATCCCCACCTGCAGCGTGATCATGCTGCTCGGGCACCCCACGCACGCACCGTGCAGTCGAATCTGCACCTTCCCCTCAGGCGTCACATCAACAAATTCCAAGTCCCCCCCGTCCGCCTGCACGGCGGGCCGAATGAGCTTGAGCACCTTCATGACCTTCTCATGCACGGAAGGCCCGGTGCTCGCAACCGAAGCGGAATTGGCGGCGTGCGTCGACATCGCTCCAATGGTAGACACGCCCGGATGCGGTACAGTCCCGCATGACCCCACGCTTCTCGCCGCGTCGATGCGGTTTCGTCGCTCTGCTCGCATCGTCCCTGCTCACCGGCTGCGGCTCCGACCGCGCCACCAAGTTCCCCCTCGAAACCCTCAAAGCTCCCCGCGCAGGCGAAGCTGAACGCGCCGCCGCGCTCGCCAAGCTCACCGAGTCCGCCAAAGCCAACGCCATCGCCGCCCAGCGCGTGCGCAACGACCTCGAGCAAGTCGTCCGCTCCGTCGACGCGCCCATCGAGTCGCGCCAACTCGCCATGCAGGCCCTGCTCGATCAAACCGGCGAAGCCGCCGACGCCGCCAACCAGCAGCTCATCGCGCAGCTTCTCCCCATCGAGCGCGACGAACGCATGACGCAGACCTACGCAGCCGCCGCTCAATCGCGCAACTGGACATCCGCCACCCCCGCCCTCATCCGCAGCCTCGCCAAGCAATCGCAAGTTCCTTTCGCAGATCGCAGCGAGATGAAAGCCTTGACCGCTCTCTCGCAACCCCGCACGCTCGAAGCCGTCCTCTTCGAGCAGTTCCTCAGCCCATCCACCAACAACGCAACCGGCCCCGCCGCGACCGACTTCGCCCGCCGCGTGCGCATCGACGCATGGGACGTCCTCGCGCAACTCGACCCGACCGGCAGCAAACGCCGCGACCTGCTCGCCCAGCCCGTCGATGCCAAGTCCCCCGGCGCATCTGTCATCGCCATCCTGCGCAAAGCCGACACCGACCTTCGCGTCCTCGCCGCCAGCGGCGCGGAAGTTTCTTGGCTTCTCTCCCTCAAGCCCGACGGCGCTGACAAATCGTGGTGGCAGCAAGCCACCGCCGCCGTCGCGCAAGTCCCCGCAAGCGAGCGCCTCGCGCTGCGCCACATCGAAGCCATTCGTCTCACCCATCGTCAGCAGCCCGCGCGCCTCACGCGCACGCGCGAAGACCTCCTGAGCGACCTCCGCACGCGCATCGAACCCCGCCGTAAAGTCGTCCGCACGTGGAAGTCACCCATCCCGCCCTACAACGAACAACTCCGCGCCACCGAAAACTCCCTCGCGTGGGCCGATCTCATCACCATCCTCGCCATCGACGACGCCCTCGCTTCCCCCGCTCTCCGCGATGCCCTCCTCCCCCAGGTCCGCGCCGACCGCAACGACCGCTCCACCGAATACGGCGGCGTCCTCATGACCCGCACCATCGCTGACGCGGAGTCCATCGTCCCCATTCTCTACGCCCCCCGCGCCGGCCAAAAGCGCGGCGACATGACCTTCATCCCCACCGACGACATGATCGCCACCAGCGGCACCGCCCTGGCCTTCTACCACTTCCACGCCCAGGACCGCACCAACATTGACATCGCCGGCCCCGCCGAAAGCGACATCGCCACCGCCAACGACCTCCA
>DATGWV010000008.1:0-26895 GCA_035299305.1 Phycisphaerales bacterium
CAGCGGTGATGATGCTACTGCGCTTCACAATGCCTTCCTTCTTCAGCACGCTTGCGACTGAGTCGCTGATCAAGTTGATGGATGATCGACGGTTCGATGCCGCACTCAGCGCATCGCCGCTTCTTGTTCCACTCGTTCGACAACTTTCTGGAGTGACGCGCGGATTTGCGCCAACTGGTCAGGGGAGGCGTCAGTCAGTCCGAAGAGCCAACTGAACCACAGCCCGTGCATGGCAAACACAATCGCTTCACTCGCCCATGTGGGGCCTTGATCTTGGATTGCCAACCGCAACAGGTTCTCGTGCGCTTCGCGCGCGGGCTTCACATTCGCGGGGTTCGCAGCCATCGCGGCGATCATCACCTTGCCCGAACGTCGCATCTGATCGTTCCAGCCTTCGGCGTCGGCGATGCACGCGTTGAGCAGGCCGCGTGCGACCCGCACCGGTCCGGCGGGCACGCTCGCGATTGCTTGCTCGTAATCGCCTCGCCACTGGTCGGACATGCGCGTAACCAAGGCCAGCAGCAACGCGTCTTTGCTCGGAAAGTGGTGTAGCAGGCCGCCTTTGCTGACGCCAGCCTCTTTCGCCACGGCGTCGAGCGTGAACGCGGCCACCCCATCGCGGTCGATGACGACCTCCGCCGCGTTGAGCACGGCGTCGCGGGCGGGAGTTTTCACGTCGCGGTCCATTCAGAAGAATCATACCGTCCAGCCGGTCGGCTTCTACAGCCTGACTTGGGGATACCCGTTAGGGTCTTATGTAACAGGCGTTTACATCGCATTCGACCCTGTTAGCAACCGGGAGAAACACCGAATCTTGAGCAAATGCGACACACCGTGAACTTCAAGGCATCCGAAAGGGTACTATTTGAATATTCATTCTCAATAAACCCGGACGCAACGCCGATTCGTTGCGACGCAGGCTGGAAGCCGGCGGTAGATTGGTAAAGGCCCTTGGGACACCCCAATCAAAACCTTGGAAGACACGGATGACAGGAACGACACAACCCGTGGCAGACCGATACCCGCGACTGCTTTGCGCGGTGCTCGCTGCTATTGCCATGATGATGACATTCGTCACGCCCGCACGAGCGCAAGGTGAAGACGTGAAGTGGTCCACCTTCAAGGCGGCCGCGCTGGATGTGGTCGTGACCGTGCCCGCGCTCAAGGGCATCATCGAGCCGCTCACGCCCGAAGGCAGCACCGTGACCATGCTGATGAAGCCAGGTCGCAGCGAGCACGGCTACGAATTTTCAGCTCCCGATATCGCGGCGCTCACGAAAGCTGACGTCGTGTTCTTGGTCGGTCTCGATCTCGAACTGCGCGTTGAAGACGCGCTCGCACGCAAGACCAACCCGGCAAGGCGCGTGGTGAACTTTGGCGAAGCGCTGGGCCTGAAGCAGAGCGATCACTCCCATCACGACCACGAGCACGGCGAAGCGTGCGACCACGGCGAGGACTGGGTCGATCAGCATCTGTGGCTCGACCCGGTGCTCGTTGAGCAAGTGCTTCCCAAGCTGCGTGATGCGGTGCGCGAGAGTCTGATCTTCAAGGCGGCGTGGAACGACGATGTCGAGAAGCAACTCAACGCTCGCTACGAGCAGATGAAGAAACTCGTGCAAGAAGTGCACACGTCGTGGTCCACGAAGCTCGAGAGCTTCAAAGACATGGCAATCGTCACGCACCACAACGCATTCAGTCGGCCTGCTGATCGCTACGGCCTGCGCGTGGCGGCGGTCATTCGCCCCGGCCAAGCCGGCGAAACCACTGCAAAGGACATCGCCAACGCGGTAAAGGCCATTCGTGAGCAGAAGGCCGCAGCGGTCTTCATCGAGCCGCAGTTTGACAGCGGCGTGGCTGAACGCATCGCCAAGCGTGCCAACGTCCGCATCGGTCGCCTCGATCCGGTGGGTGATGGCGACTGGTTCCGCATGATGCGTCACAACCTGCATGAGTTGTGGAGCAAGCTGCGGGCGGAGAAGAATGTCGCTCCGGGTACAACCGAGCCGCGCGAGGGCGATCGCTAAGTCGCTGGCCTTGCAACCACCCTACCTTGCTCCATGCACGCAGTCGCGTATCAACGCGTCAGTTTCTCCTACGGCAAAGGCGACGATGGCAAGCCGCGATATGCGCTGCAGGATGTTTCGCTGAACGTACTGCAAGGCGAACGACTGGGCATTCTGGGCCCCAACGGCGGCGGTAAAAGCACTCTACTCAAACTCACGCTGGGTCTGCTCAGCGGACACGAAGGCAGCATCGAAGTCTTTGGCATGCCGCCCGCGCAGGCTCGCAAGCAGCGACTCATCGGCTACGTCGCCCAGCGCGTCGAAGCAGAACTCGCGTTCCCGCTCTCTGCCCGCCAAGTCGTCGAACTCGGTGCGGCCTTCTCTATCTCGCCGTTTCGCGGCTTGTCGGCAAGTGAACGCAGCGCGGTAGACGACGCTCTGAGCGTTGTCGGCGCGGCGTCGTACGCCGATCGACATGTCGGCGCGCTTTCTGGCGGCATGCTGCAGCGTGTGCTCATCGCGCGTGCTCTGGCCGCCAAGCCGCGACTGCTGATGCTCGACGAACCCACGGTCGGCATTGATCCAGCCGGCCAGCAGCAGTTCGCCGAATTACTCGTGAAGCTCTCGCGCGAGATGAATCTCACGATCATCGTCGTCAGTCACGATCTTCGCACCATCGCCGCAGGCTGCGATCGCGTCGCGTGTCTCTCACGCACGCTGCACAGCCACGTCGCGCCCGAAGGCCTCACTCCTGCCGTGCTCGCGGAAGTCTTCAAGCACGATGTCGCCGCGATATTCGGCGATCTGCACGTTGATGCGCATAGCGCGGCTAACTGCAGCGACCCATCACACTCGCACGCTCCCGCCGCAAGCGTGGGCCTGACCGTCGAAGGAAAGAAGCGATAATCGGCGATGGGATTCGTGCTGCTGCTTGCCCTTGGCGCTCTGTTCGCGACGTTGCTCGTCGTGGGCTGGACCATTCGCGCCATCACTCGCCCGCCGCGCCGCACGTATGCGAGCGCCCTCGCGCGAGGTCGGCCAGGCGAACCGAGCCAACTCATGCCTCGCAGCGACGGCACGCCGCGCACGTTTGAAAGCTGGACCATTCCCTTCCGCGGCGAGCAACTTCCCGTGTGGGACATGCGAGGTGACAACCCCACTGGCCCCGCTGTCATTCTGTCGCACGGCTGGGGCGATTCGCGTATCGGCGCGTTGACGCGTGCCCATTTTCTCCTGCCCCTCGCCAGCCGCATCGTGATGTGGGACATGCCGGGCCACGGCGACGCGCCGGGCGTGACGCGCATGGGCATCGACGAGCACCTCGCGCTGCGCAGCATCATCGAACGCGTCACCGCCAGCGGCTCGAGCAGCGTCGCACTCATGGGCTGGTCGCTGGGCGCGGGCGTGAGCATTCGGGCGATGAGCGAGTGGAGCGACAAGCCTGCATCGCACGTCCAGTGCGTCATCGCCGAAGCGCCATATCGCCTGCCGCAAACGCCCGCACGCAACATGCTGCGCGCGTTCGCCGTGCCGCACGGCTTCACGGCCGATCTCGCGCTCGGGATGATCGGGTTGGATCTGGGCGCGGGGTGGCGGTGGGACCGCAACGAACCATTTGATCGGGCGCACCACGCGGCGAAACTCAGTGTGCCGCTGCTCGTGCTGCACGGCGCGCTGGACGACATCTCGCCCGTCACCGATGGTCAGGCTATTGCAGCAGCTGCATGCACGCACACACTGTGCGTGCTGGAAACGGGCGAGCATCACGGCCTGTGGACGAACGAAACGACCGCGCCGCGCTGCTACGACGCCGTGCGTGCCGCACTGCTCGCAACGCCCGTTCGCGCTCGTACGCTCCCGCATGACGCAACTGCCTGATCGCTCGCACATTGACACGGAAAAGCGCAACCCCCGCAGCCGCACGCTGCACACGATGTCGGTCGCGCAAGTCGCTGAACTCATCAACGGCGAGGACCGCAACGCGGTGCAGGCCCTGAAGCGAGCGCGGCCCCGCCTCACGAAGTTCATCGAGGCCGCCGAGCCGGGTTTTCTCGCGGGAGGCAGACTGATCTATGTCGGTGCGGGCACGAGCGGCAGGCTTGGCGTGCTTGATGCGAGCGAAGCTCCGCCGACGTTCTGCGTGCCTGCGGGGCGCGTTGTGGGCATCATCGCGGGCGGCGACGGCGCACTGCGCAAGAGCAGCGAAGGAGCCGAGGACGACACGAAAGGCGCGTGGGACGAACTCGAGAAGCTCGATCTCACCAGCGAAGACACGCTGATCGCCATCGCCGCTGGCGGCACCACGCCCTACGCGCTGGGCGCGCTCACGTTCGCCAAGACCAAACGCAAGAAGAACGCGCAGCCGCTCACCGCGTTGCTTTGCTGCACGACCATCGACAAGCCTGAGCACGCCGATCACCTGCTCATGCTGAAAACCGGGCCGGAAGTGCTGACGGGCAGCACGCGCATGAAGGCCGGCACAGCGACCAAGCTTGCGCTCAACACGATCTCCACGACGCTCATGGTCCGCGCGGGCAAGGTGTACGAGAACCTGATGGTGGACGTGAAAGCCACCAACAACAAGCTGCGCGATCGGGCTGCTCGCATCATCACCACACTGACCAAGCTTGATCGCGAAGCCGCGCTCGCGCTGCTCGACACGTGTGACGGCGAAGTGAAGACCGCGATCGTGACGCACCGCCTGCAGATTGAGCCTGGCGACGCTCGCGAGAAGCTCGCGAACGCGCAAGGCCACCTGGGCCGCGTGCTCGATGCTTGAATGAACCCGGCTGCGAAGTGTCGTTCACTTCATCTTGTTCGCGCTCTCAAGCACGTCACCCTGTTCATCGAGCCCCGCGAGGCCGACAGCCTTGGTGATGAGTGCTCTCGCGTCATCTTGCTTACCCGTGGCCCACAAGTACTCGGCCCGAGCCCGCATGCTGCGCGGATGATCGGGCTTGAGTTCCATCGCGCGGTCCGCGAGTTTGCCCGCCGTCTCCAGGTCACGCGTCGCTGCGTCGCCCTGCGTGAGCATGACCACCGACATGTCGGCGAGCGTGCGCGCGTTGTCCTTGTACGTCTCGAGCGAAGTCTTCGCAAAGGCCGACGCCGCGGCCATGTCTTGCTTGCCCGTGATGAGCAGCCGCAGCTTTGCGACGGCACTGGGCGCGAACATTTCCGCGTCGAGTTTCAAGATCTCGTCGAGATAGCCAATCGCTTTGTCCCAGTCCTTGCTCTCGATGGCCTTCTGCATGGGCGTCGCGAGTTTGAACGCCTGCCGACGCAGGTCTTCGCGAGCTTTCGACGCGGCTTGCTCTGTTGCACTATCGAGTTTGCCCTCGATCAGCGCATCCAGTTTTTCCTTGAGCCCCATGCGCGGATGCCCCACCCACGCCACGCGCCCCTGCTTGTCGATGAGAAACACCGTGGGAATGCTCACCCGACCTGCGCCGTTCATCCAACGTTGCGACAGCACGCCGTCGTCACCGCCGTACGCAATCGCATACGTCATGTCGCGGCGACCTTTCACGAAGTCGGTCACGCGCTTGACGTAATCGACGCCAGCATCGGAGTTGCGCGAGTTCTCCCAGATGGACACGCCGATCACGCGCACGCCCCGCGCGGCGTAGTCGTTGTGAATCGCGTTGAGTTCAGGGATGAACGCGATGCATGGGCCGCACCACGTAGCCCAGAAATCGACGACGTAGACCGAGCCGGGCTCAAACGCCGTCACGCGATCACCTTGAATCCACGTCGCGCCGTTCAGCGTCGGCGCGGGGTCGCCCACGCCGATAGCTCGAAAATCATCCGGATTCGCAGGCGTCGGAGTCGCGGCAGGCTTTTCCTCCAGCACTTGCGGCTGGGGCACAGCTTTCGCCGGCTCACCCTCGGGCGTGTTGCTGAATTGTGCGAACGCTGCGAAAGCGAGCAGAAGCGACGCGGAATGAGCGATGAGCGTGGTGTGCATGGCGTGTGTGGAAAGTTTCACGAACGAATGCGAGTACGCGAGCGGCCGGTGAGCCATCATATTGATGAACGACACCCCACGCCTAGACGTACGACGTTGGGGATGTGAAAGGGTTGCATCGTCGCAGGCGTGTTGGTCGAAAATCTCAGTTGTCGTACAATCAGTCACGCACATGTCGCAGTTTCCGGTCCCAACTCGAGCTTCCACACCCGCTGTTGTGGCTGCGTGCGCAGCAAGTCTTTTGCTGCACGCCGGACTTGGCTACGGCCTCGCAACATATCGCGTCCCTGCTCCCGCAGGTGCGAGCGACATGGACTTGGGCGTTGAAATCCTGCTCCCTGCGCAGGGCACTGGCCTTCCATCGCCCAACGACATTCCCGCGCCACCGCCCGATTCCGCGGCGAAGGTGAATCTCGCTGAGGCGATTGCCACGCCACCGCCGCCGCAGATCGCACTCGCGCCACAGCAACCTCCCGAGCCCGAACCGCCCAAGCCTCCGGAAGAAGAAGTTGTACGGCTCGGCACCGACGACGGCGTGGGCGTGAGTGAGAACATGCTCGGAGCGGCTCAGGCATCGCCCCACAGCGCGACGCCCGGCAGCGTGGACCAACCGGCGCTGACGCTCGCGCCAGGCGCGCCGGGCTTGCCTGGTGCAGGCGAAGCAAAGCAAAGCAGCGATGCGCGCGAAGCCGGCGACGGCGGTGCGGGCGGCACCACAGGCACCACGCAGCAAGATCAAGTCTCCGCCCCACCATCGCCCGCGCCTGAGCCATCGGCACAAACAAATCCACCGCCCGAGCAGGTTCCGGAGCCTCCAGCGCAGCCGCCTGCGGAAGTACCTGCGCCAGTGATGCCCGTACCGCCTTCGACTGAGCAATCTACCAACGAGGCTTCTTCGACGGACGCGATCCAAACACCTCCGACAACTGAACCCGCCGTCGTGCCGCCGGTCGCGCCGAGCACATCGCCGACATCGCAGCCCGATTCACTCGTGCAAGAGCCCGCGATTTTCGAGAGCGAAGACGCACCGTCCACGGACAACATCTTCAATCTGCCGCAACCGCAGCAGGTGACGGTTATCGATGAACTCGGCACCGAAGCTGCGAAAGAAGCCGCGAAGCCAGTTGTTGAACAACCCGCCGCGCCAGCCGTCGTCCCCGCGCAGCCTGAGCCACCTGCCCCGGAAACGCCGACGCCGACGACGCCCGACCCGCTGACAGAAGAAGCCAAAATCTCGCTCACACCTGTGCTCGCACAGCCCTCGCCGCCCGCCCCAGCGGTGAGTTCGCCCGCGCCGGGCGCAGTTGGCAGCCCCGCCACGACGGGCGGCGATTCTCGTCTGCCGGGCGTCACGAGCGACGCTGAGAGCACCGCCGTATCCACATCGCAAACGCTCGATTTCAAGCCCGGCATGCCCCTCACGGGCAAAGGCATTCGCATTCGCACGGTGGTGCCGCGCTTTAGCACAACGACGCAGCTCACAACGATGCCGCGCAATCCCGTGCTGGTCATTCGCTTCAACCGCGCGGGCCGCGTGGTGAAGGCCGAGTTTGAGAAGAACGAAGGCACCGGCTATCGCGATGTCGATGAGCCCCTGCTCGACGCGGTCTACCGCTGGACGGCGGTGGGCGAACAGCTCAGCAAACTCCCCGCAGACGGCAAGGAAACGATTGCGTTTCGCATTCGCTACTTGCTGCGTGATGAGTGAGATCACCGGTTGGCGATTTCGCTTGCCACTTGCGCGCTGATGGCGCCATCCGGGACTTTCCATGCACCCCCGCACTCTGGACAGACTGTGCAGCCATCGGGCTCAGATGGTGCATTTGCGAGGACATAGTCGCATGTTGGGCAGCGCCGCATGTACAACTGACGTCGCAATCGTTTTCTCAAGGCGGCTGGCGCGAAGAGCTTGATAGCCGCGAGTATCGGCGGCAGATCGATACACACAACCATCAACACCAGACCGATGACGACAACCGTGTAGCTGACGGGAGGTGATGTCTGTCGTGCAAGTCGTTCCAGAGCATCCTGCAAGATTGATCGACCGTTACGTTCCTCGAACAACCACACGAGGAAAATGGAACACGCATATATCCAGATCGCCATGCCGATAAACCAGCTCAACACGATGACCGCGCCACGCGGTGTCAGCGTTCGTCGTGGAACTTCGACAACCACGACTCGTCCTCCCTTCCGCGCGAGTGCGAGTTGTTTGTCGCGTTGCCTTTGCATAGCCAGACTCAGCCTCATGGCAATTCGCTTGCCACGATCGTCTTCGAACTTGATCCACATCTTTCCGCTCCTCGTCGTGTCAATCCCATCGCGAACGCGTCGGCGTGCCGGGAGCGATCGCCTCTGCCGGAATGCGCCACGCCGCTCCGCACTCTGGGCACACCGTGCAGCCGTCAGCCTCGGCGGTGATCTCCATCAATGAAAAGTCACACGATGGGCACCGCCGCAGCAACAGTCTGCGGTAGCAGTATGGCCCGGGTGCCGCGCGAACTGACATAGAGATCATCGGGCCCAACATGATCACCGACGATCCCACCAAGACCGCGAGATACCCGTAATGAATCAATCCGTGCACAAGTTCTCTGTTTTTGCCCGCCCCCAGCAACCTATCCGTCAGTGCGAGCGAAAGCGAGTTAGAGCCACGATAACTGAACGGTGTTTTGCCCACTAACATCGGCCCAGCGAACATTGTGATATATAGAACGAAGTGCACGGCCGCAAATGTGAACATCTTGCGAGCCTGCGCCTTGCCCCAAGCTTCCAGGACTGACTTGTCCGGCCGAATGCGGCTCGTCGTGACGACGTAGTCCAGCTCGCGTTCGCGCGTCACCGAGTTACGAACCGGCGCGTGCAGCATTACATCTTTGCCACGATCATCGCGATATTTGGCCCGCAGCAGCACGCGAGTCCCCCTTCACTCTGCTCACACCAGCATCTTCATCTGCTTGGGTTCCACCACCTCCTGGCTCGTGGGGTGTTCCGGGTCAAGGCGATATTCGCCGCTGAAGCATGCGGTGCAGTAGTTCGCGCCGGGTCGCTGCATGGTGGTGAGCAGGCCAGCCAAGCTCAGATAGCTGAGACTGTCCACGCCCAGATACTTGCGGATGTCCTCGACGCTGCGTTCGTGCGCGATGAGTTCGCTGCGCTGTGCGAAGTCGACGCCGAAGTAGCACGGGTGCTTGATGGGCGGACAACTGATGCGCAGGTGAATCTCCTTCGCGCCAGCCGCCCGCAATTGATCCATCTTCGCCTTGGTGGTCGTGCCGCGCACGATGGAGTCATCGACGATCACGAGACTCTTGCCGCGCACCAACTCATCTATGATGTTCAGCTTCAGCCGCACCGCGCTCTGGCGCTCCGCGGCGGTGGGCTTGATGAACGTGCGGCCCACGTAGCGATTGGGCACGATCGCTTCCCGATACGCAAGGCCGCTCGTGCGTGCGAAACCCAGTGCCGCGCTGCGACCGCTGTCGGGCATCGGCACGACGAAATCCGCACCCGATGGCGCGGGTGCTTCCTTCGCGAGTACCTCGCCCATGCGTTCGCGCGAAATCTGCACGTTCTGTCCAAAGACGTTGCTCGCCGGATGCGCGAAGTAGACGTGCTCAAAGACGCACTGCGCCAGCCGCGGCGCGGGATCGGCAAATCGCCGCGATGCAATGCCTTGATCGCTGATCGTCACGATCTCGCCCGGCTCCACTTCGCGAATGAACTTCGCGCCCAGCACATCGAGCGCGACGGTTTCGCTGCACACCACTACGCCCCCGCCCGGCAACTGCCCCAGCACGAGCGGCCGCCAACCCCACGGATCGCGAGCGGCCTCGATGCGATCGGGAAACAGAAAGACCAAGCTGAACGCGCCTTGCAGATACCGCAGCGTGTGCGCGAGCGGATCAGGGCTCTTCATGCTCGCAGGCTGCGCGAGCATGTGAATGATGCACTCGGTGTCGCTGGTGGTCTGAAAGATGTGCCCGGCTTCTTCAAACTGTGCTCGCAGCAAATCGTTGTTGATCAGATTGCCGTTGTGCGCCAGCGCGACCTGCCCGCCCACATACTTCATCAAGATCGGCTGTGCGTTGCACGCCACGCTGCCGCCTGCCGTGCTGTAGCGATTGTGTCCGATCGCACCCTTGGGCCCGAGCTTGTCCAGCGCCGTGAGCATCGCGTTGTCAAAGACTTCGGCGACGAGCCCCATGCCCGTCACACCCTCCAGCCGCTTGCCGTCGGTCACGGCGATGCCGGTGGACTCCTGCCCGCGATGCTGCAGCGCGTACAGGCCCAAGTACGAATGGCGCGCGGGCGACGATGCGTGCGGCGTGGGATGCCACACGCCAAAGACGGCGCACTTTTCCTTCGGGCCATTTTCAGTACGCAGGACAGGCAACGCGAGCGATGCGGGCATGCTGCAAGCGTAGGAGCGAACAGCCACGTTTCCGATCATGTCGTCGTGATGTCGCGCCGCGCGAAGATGACGCCTGTCACGATCCACAGCGTCAGCGACGTGCTCAGCAAAATCGTCATGTCGCGCACTTGCCACTCGCCGCTGCGCAAGATCGCGAGTGGCTTGTAATAGTCCAAAATGCTCATGAAACGCATGGACTTCGTGAACTCCAGTGCGGGATCGATCGTGTGCAGAAAGCTCACCAGCAGCGAAAACAGCGTCAGCACCAGCGTGCACAACACCGCCCACGTGCGCCGATCAATCAGCGTCGTGAAGAGCGACGCCAGACATCCAACGACCATGTACACCAGCCCCAGATTGACAAGCACCATCAGCAGCCGGCCCCAGTCGGGCGTCGCGACGTCTCGAATCTCCGGCTTGATGAACTGGGCGCCGAAGTACGCCCCGCCGTACATCGCTCCCAGCGTCAGTGCCGCCGTCAGCAGCCACGCGACTGTTTCACTCACATAGAGATTCCAGCGACTCACAGGCAGCGCGAGCAGCACGTCAATGGTGCCGCGTTCCACTTCCGCCGCTGGCACGCGCGTCTGCACCAGAATCGCATGCGCGAGAATGGGCACCAGCACCAGCGGATGGCTCCACGCGATGGCGAACGCGACTTCCGCGATGCTCGCGCCGGTGGAATCAACGCCACCGAAGATTGCGTCGCGAAATTGCCGCACGCCTTGCGGAATGAAGCTGCGCTGCATGAACCGCGCCTGCACGCGCGGCATCGCGTAACAGAAGAGGGCGGTGATGCCGAACACAATGCCCGACATCGCCAGCGAGGCGAACCAGACTTCACGAAGCGAGCGTTGGATAAGGCCGAAGTTCATGTTTTGAGGTGGGCCGCCCCTCCGGGGCGGCAGTGTTGACAAAGTTTTCAACTGAATCAGCACGTTAATTCATCACCGTTGCCGTCACGCTCCCACCATCTCCTTGTTGTCGTAATACCGCATGAAAATCGTCTCCAAATCCGGGCGAGAAATCGAAATGTCCGCAATCGGCTGAGCCGCTGCAAACGCCAACAACTCGCGAAGATGCGTCTCGCTCTCGCTCGCCAACGTCCCACGCCACTGTTCGTTCGTGCGCAAGGCAAGCCGCAGGCACGCGGGTGGCTCCGCAGGCATTACACCAGCTTTCCACGTGATCATCACCTCATGCACTGCCTGTGCCCGCAACTGCGAGAGCGTGCTGTCCGCGACGATCTGTCCCTGCTTCACAATCGCCACACGCTCACACAGTTCTTCCACTTCCGCAAGCGTGTGACTGCTGAAAAACACCGTCGCCCCCGCCTCGGCTCGCGCACGCAGCAGTTTGCGCAGCCGGTCCTGCATCAACGGATCCAGCGCCGTGGTCGGTTCATCCAGGATCAGCACCTTGGGATCATGCGCCATCGATAGAATCAGCCCCAGCTTCTGCCGCATGCCGCGACTCATCTGCCGCACCTTGACAGACAAGTCCAGTTCCATCACTTCCGCAAGTTCTCGCCCGCGCGCCACGATGTCGCGTCCGCGAATGCGTCCAAACAGCTTCAGCGCCGAGTGTCCCGTCAGCCACGGCCACAGCCGCAGGTCGCCTGGAATCGCCCCCACTTCCGCCTTGATGCGATGGCTGTCGCGCCAGCAGTCCATGCCCAGAATGCTCGCGCTGCCCGCGCTGGCTCGCAAAAATCCGAGCAGCACGCGAATCGTCGTTGTCTTCCCCGCGCCGTTGGGCCCCAGAAATCCGTACAGGCTTCCCGCAGGAATCGCGAGATTGATATCGCTCACGCCTCTTCGGCTGCCGTACGTCCGCGTCAGTGCGGTGGTATTGATCGAAATCGTCGCCATGCGCTCGCGAGCGTAGAACCGACCCAGCGACCCACGCGGCTGCACAACGAAACATCAGCCGTGCGAACTCGCGGCACACGCACAACGCACCAGACTATCCGTGAGTTCGCTCGCGACAGGTCGGAGTGGCGTTGTTCCCGCGCAACAAAAGCGATCCACTCTCAGATTCCACAAAATCTCAACGCAATTACGAACTCGATCCGAAGAAGTTAGTATATACTAAGCAAAGGAGGCACCATGTCCGCACCCACCACCACCGAAGCTCCGCTCCCCATTCCCACCGCCGACTTCGCCCACACGCCCCGCTTCTCTCGCGGCTGGTTCGCCATGGGCATCACGCTCATCGCCGTCGGCAGCGTCTGGCTGCTAGCGTCGCTGGGCTACCTCCCCAACATCAACTGGGTCTGGGTACTCACGCTCTTCACGCTGGGGTTGGTGCCGCTCCTCGCGGCAGGGCTCAACAAGCTCACCTTCATCTCAGGCGGCTTCTTCTTCGCCGCCAGCATCAGTTCGGTCCTGCGGCAAACCGGCCGGCTCGAACTGAACGTCGAAGTCCCGAGCCTCATCATCATCGCGGGTCTGCTCACGCTGGTCGCCATGCTGCTTCGCCTGCGCACCCCATCGTGGCTCGTTGCGACGAAGCCTGTTGCCTACCCCGCACCAAACGAATCCCTGGCATCACGCCTGCATTCCTCTCGGGCCGCTTGACGCAACGCCTTTTCGTCCCTTTACTTGCCCCCCGGCGATCGCAGTGATCGCCCGCTTCCCAGACCACCGGCCCCGAAGTCTCGGTTCCGCCGGTCGGCAAGGTCGCTTGCGGCACGTCACGCAGCCATGCGTCTCGGCCAGCCCCAAGCATGTTGGTTTGCAGGCTGGAAGGCCTGCACCACAATGGAGTTCTCAATGGCTCGTTACACCGGTCCCAAGCTCAAGCAGTCTCGCCGCATCGGCGCCCCGATCGTCGACACCCCCAAGCACACCAGCAAGCGCGCTCTGGTCTATCCGGGCATGCACGGCTACCGCGGCCGTCGTCTGCGCGACTACGGCGTGCGTCTGAACGAAAAGCAAAAGCTCAAGTTCCACTACGCCGTCCTCGAGAAGCAATTCCGCCTCTACATGGACAAGGCCGGTCGCATGCCGGGCAACACGGGTGACAACCTGATGGGCCTGCTCGAAACCCGCCTTGACAACGTCATCCGCCGCGCTGGCCTCACCCGCACGGTGTGGGCCGCCCGCCAGATGGTCGCTCACGGCCACGTCTTCCTCAACGGCCGCAAGACCGACCGCCCCAGCTGCCAGATCAGCATCGGCGACGTCATCACCTTCAAGCCCAAGGCTCAGAAGCTGTGCAAGGACGCGATGGAAAGCCTCGCCGGCTACGAAGTGCCCGGCTGGCTCGACCTCAACCCCAGCGAGTTCAAGCTGAAGATGGTCGCCAAGCCCAGCACGGACCAGATCCCCTTCGACGTCAACACGAACCTGATCATCGAATTCTACCGGTAAAGTACCGGAGTACCGAAGAAACGAAGTACCGAAGGAAAGGCCCTGTCGACGCGATGGGGCCTTTTTCGTTGATGCTGAGAAGTACCGGAGTACCGAAGAGACGAAGTACCGAAGGCAAGGCGTTGCGCGATGTCATGCACTTGCCACTCGGGTACTGAGGCACTCCGGCACTAAGGCACTCCCGCACTCAGGCACTTTGCCACTTCGCCTCTCCGCACGTCGTCTTTCCGCCCCTTCGCCCTCCTCCACCCTACCATCCCTCTCCCCATGACCAAAGTCATTCGCAAATACAAAACCTGGTTGCTCGCCATCTTCGGTGTTTTTCTGATGGTGACCTTCCTCTTCAGCGGCCCCACCAACCCCTTCATGCCCGACCCCACCAAGCAGGTCGAAGGCACCCTCGCGGGCAAGAAGGTTCGTGCCAACACGCTGATGGAAGCCAACCGCGAATTCGACATGCTCAAAACCGCCGTGCCCAGCGTGCTCAGCGGCCTGGGCATCGAAGAGCCCCTGCACTGGTACATGCTCAGCGAAGAAGCCAAGGGCATGGGGCTGGTTGGCACAGCCGCCGACGGCGCGAGCTACGTGCCGCAACTGGCCGAGATGCAGTTGCCCGCGATGGTCTACATGCAACTCAAGCAGCAGGCACCGAGCCTGCCCGACCAATTCGTCCAGCAGTTCGCCCAGCAACAGCTCCAGCAAATGTCCCCCGAGCAGCGCTCGCAGATGGTCAGCGAGATCACCACGCTCATCAACAATCGCCTGCCCGCCGTGACGCCCACGCCCACCGTCCAGCGCAACCAAGCCGAGATGGCCCTTGCCAAACTGCGCGGCATCGACCGCATGCTGGCCGGTTATGCCAACGCGGGCCGCATCAGCGACAAACGCCTCATCAGCGTCGCTCGCGAGCGTCTCGATTTCACGCTTGCCGATGTCGCGTTCGTGAAGGCCTCGCAGTTCGCCGATGATTCGCTCGCCTTCACCGATGAGCAGATCGCCGCGCAGTGGGAGAAGTTCAAGGCGACCGCACCGGGCGTGGCGACGACCGACAACCCCTTTGCCTTCGGCTACGAGCAGCAGCCGCGCGTGAAGTTGGAGTTCATCACGCTCGAGCGTGCGTCGATTGAGAACGCGATCAAGATCGACCCCGTCGAACTCAGCAAGCAGTGGCAGACCAACCGCGCCAAGTACACGGGCGACTTCGCAACCGAACGCTCTCGCATCGAACAGGAAATGCGTGCGTCACGCGTCGATGCCATCATGCTCGATGCCGAACGCGCGTTCCAAGCCGCCGTGCGCAGCAGCCTGCGCGGCGTGGAAGTCGTCGAAGGTGTCAAGAAGCTCCCCGCCGACTGGGCGAGCAAAGCTCCCACCATGCAGTCGCTCGCGACCGTGCTCGCCGAAGGCGTGAAGACCAGCGCAAAGGTCACGATCACGACGCCGGTCGTCACCACCCGCACCAGCACCTGGACGCTCGTGCAGGACGCGATGAACACCCCGGGCATCGGCACCGCTCGCTACAACTCGGGCGCCAACCAATTCACGCTCTCCGACGTGCTGGGCGGCTTGTACGAACTGAGCGACAAGAGCCTGCTGGGCCTCCAGACCGGCGTGCCCTTCGAAGGCGTGCTCATCGATAGCTCGCGCAACGCATACTTCATTCTCGTGACCGACTACCGAAAGGTCGGCCCCGCCGATTCGCTCGCCGAAGTGCGTGATCGCGTGCTGAAGGATCTGCGTGAGCAAGCAGCTTACGAGAAGCTCGCCACACGCATCGATGCGTACCGCTCGCAGATCGCGACCGAAGGCCTCGACGCGACGGTGAAGGCGATCAACGCCTCGATGCCCGCCGGTCGTGCGAGCATGGACAGCGTCGTCCTGCGTTCGCAGCAGTTCAGCAAGTCTCAAAGCGAGCGCCTGCAAGAACTGACCGACCCCCAACCTCTCCGCGATGCCGTCACAGACGCAGGTGGCAAGCTGGGGCTCGTTGCAGCGAGCGACGCCAACGCCGCCACCCGCGCCGTCGCGATCGCGATTCCCGCCGACCGCTTGATCGCACTCGCCCAAGTCGTTGGCCTCGACCCGCTCACGGTCGAAGATCTGCGTCAGGTCGACGCTCGGCAGGCCCAAGGCCTCGCGGCTCAGCAGCTACGCGACACCATCATGGACGGCAGCTCGCCGTTCTCTTTCGAAAACACCAAGAAGCGCCTGAACTGGCAACCCGCCGAGGGCACACGCGCCGCCGAACGCGAAGCCAAAGCCAAGCAGCAGGCGGCCAAGTAAAACGAGTTTGATCACGACGAATCTGGACGTTGGACAATCGGGTATGGGAAACGCCAGGTGACCACGCAAGACACACGCAACACACGCCAACGCACCGCCATTCGAGACGCGATCGCCAAAGCCGGCGCGCCGGTATCGCCCCGCGAGATTCTGGACCTCGCAGGCGAAGACGCCGAAGGTTTGGGACTCGCGACCGTCTATCGGACGCTGAAACTGCTGGTCGAAGCGAAAGAGGTGCAGCCCGTCGATCTGCCGGGCCAGAGCACTCGCTACGAAATCGCCGGCAAGGCCCACCACCACCACTTCCATTGCAATCAGTGCGAGCGCGTCTTCGAACTCGAAGGCTGCTGCGGCCACTTCGAAGAACTCACGCCCCGCGGCTTCGAGCTCGAAAGCCACGACGTGACGCTTTTTGGACGCTGTAAAGACTGCTTGGGCAAACCCAGCGGCAAGCGAGCCGCCAAGACCAAACCCGCGAGCGGCAAAGGGCGCGCAGACGCTCACTCGCACAGCCACGACCATGCTCACGGCCACAAGCACTGAATGCAAACGTTTCGCGCAGCGTTATCGCTCGCCCGAAACTGTGATGCAAGTCCGACAAGTGCCCGCACAGGCAGTGCTGCCCGCGTGTCGCGCGTGCGCGACGTAGGCAAGCTGGGCAAGTGCGTCGCATCGCCTCGTGCACGCCCTCCTGCAACCGATCTTCTCGATGCGTGAACACGCGCCGAGGAGTTGCCATGTCCCCGACCCGAATGCTGATTCTGTCCGCGAGCGCATTTGCCCTGGGCCTGCCCATCACTGTCGCTATCGCCCAGGAAAGCTCGCAGGAGAGCGGCTCCAGCGCGACCACCACCAACCCTGCGCCGGCAAACACGCTCTGGCGCAATAACTCGACACGCGCCCGCAGCGCTGTGCAGCAGCAGCCGCGCAGCCTCATCCGCGTCACCGCGCCGCTGGTCAATCGCGAAGAGCAAGCCGCGCCCAGCATCTTCAACAACTACACCAACAGCACACCCACGGGCACTCGCACCGTCACGCGCGTCGCCCGCCCCACCGGCACGCAGCAATCAGGCTCCGGCATCGCACTGCCCGAGAATGAACGCCGCCCCACCGGCATGCGCGGCGCTGTCCGCAGCAATCTGCGTTCGCCCTCTGCAGTGCGCGTCGCTCGCGAGAACATCAACGCCACCGCGCGCATGACTTGGAGTGACACGTCAGGCAACGAAAGCGGCTTCGTTGTGCAGCGCCGTCAGGCGATTGGCAACGCGTGGAGCGAGCCGGTTGAACTGCAACTGCCTGCCAACAGCGAAGGCGTGCTGGACACGCCCGGCGCTGGCACGTTCGCCTACCGCGTCGCATCGTCAAGCACGGCTGGTCGAAGCTGGTTCAGCGATTGGCAGGTCGTCACGCTGATGGCCCCGCCCGCGCCGCCGCGCACCGTGCAGGCCAGCAACGAGGAAACACCCGCCCCGCAGCCCGCGCCCCAGCCCACCACGCAGACCAACTCCAACACGGAACCGACTCCCACGGTGCAGCCGCCCGCGCCGCCCGTCGCGCCCGTGCTCGCGGGCTCGTTCAACGCTGGCGACACCGGCGCTCGCGGCGTTGAGCTCTCATGGGCTTCAGCGACGGGCGACGTTTCACGCTACGAACTCGAACGCGATCCAGCCTTCCCGCTGGGTGTGCGCGTGATCGAAGCTGAAACGCGCAGCTTCCGCGACAATACCGGCGTCGGCAGCTTCAGATATCGCTTGCGTGCTGCTGGTACGGGCGGCACGAGCGACTGGTCCGAGTGGCAGCAGATCGTCGTCGCCGACATCGTGCCCTCCTCGCCCGAACAACTCGCCAGCACCGACCTGGGTGACGGCCTCCGCGTCCGTCTCAACTGGCGCGACACCGCCGACAACGAAACTCGCTTCCGCGTCGAGCGCCAGACGCAAAGCCAGGACGGCCAGTGGGCCAGCGCGACATCGATCATCGTCGCGCCCAACACCACGCAGCAGATCGACACGCCGGGCACCGGCACGCACCGCTACCGCATCGCCGCGGTTGGCAGTGCGGGTGTGAGCAGCTTCACCGGCTGGACATCCGTCAATGTCGCCTCGCCTATCACGCAGCCTCCGCCGCAGGAGCAGGAACTGACGGCGCCCGCCGCGCCCGTGGGCTTTGACGTCGCCGACAACAACGACCGCCGCGCTGGCATGTCGTGGCAGGACGCCAGCGACAACGAAGCCGCGTTTGAACTCGAGCGTGTGCCCGCGTTCGGCGAAGGTCGCATGCGCGTTGCTGCCAACACCACCACCTACATGGACAACAGCGGCCATGGCGAGTTCCAGTACCGCGTCCGCGCCGTCAACGCCGCTGGCGCGAGCGACTGGTCACCTTGGATGACCATCAACATCGTCAACACGCTGCCGCTCGCGCCGCAGAACCTGACGCTCGTCGATGGCGGCGACAACCAGCGCATCACGCTGGGCTGGAGCGATGCCAGCGACAACGAAGAAGCTTTCCGCATTGAACACCAGCGCATGGTGAACGGTTCGTGGAGCGGCACGCGCGCCTTCAACGCCTTGCGTAACCGCGAACAGCAGGTTGATACTCCCGGCCCTGGCACGCACCGCTACCGCGTCGCCGCGGCGACCAGCGCGGGTCTGAGCG
This sequence comes from Phycisphaerales bacterium, assembly GCA_035299305.1. Taxonomy (GTDB): domain Bacteria; phylum Planctomycetota; class Phycisphaerae; order Phycisphaerales; family UBA1924; genus BJHL01. The sequence goes on from DATGWV010000008.1 coordinate 18,700, forward strand.
AATTCACCGCGTGGCGCGAGATCACCATCGCCGCGCCGCAGGTGGACCCGCAGACCGTCGTTCCCGCTGAGCCCACAGGCGTGAGCGCGACCGATCAAGTGCTCCGCGCCGGTATCGTGTGGAGCGACGCCAGCGACAACGAGCAAGGCTTTGAACTTGAGCGCAACCCCGCGTTCGCCAGCCGGGTGCTGCTCAACGCCAACGTCACCGGCTACATCGACAACACCGGCCCGGGTACGTTTTCGTATCGTGTTCGCGCGTACAACAACGCCGGCTACTCCAACTGGAGTGGCTGGGGAAACGTGACGGTGGCGCAGACGTCGCCCGCGCGCCCGGCCAGCGCGAGCGCGATGGACGCGGGCAACCAGAATGGCGTCAACGTCACGTGGGTTGACAGCAGCTTCAACGAAGACGGCTTCCGCATCGAGCGCGAGAGCTTCACCGCCAACGCGTGGGGCGCGACGCAGTCCTTCACCACCAGCGCGAACGCTGACGACTTCGCCGATACGCCCGGCGTGGGCCGATTTCGGTATCGCGTGCAGGCTTTCAACGCCGGCGGTGCGAGCGACTGGACAAGCTGGATTGTCGTGAACGTCACCGATGGCTGGACGCCCATCACGCTTGCCCCCGGCGCGCGTGAAGTCTTCGTCAGCAGCAGCCAGGGCAGCGACAGCAATTCAGGCCTCACGCCCGATCAGCCCGTGCGCACGCTCTACCGCGGCTACCAGCTCGTGCGCCCCAACAGCGCTGACCACATGCGTCTGCGCCGCGGCGATGTCTGGATCGACCAGGCTCTCGCAGGTCAGTACGGTGCATGGGACAAAGCCGGTCGCAGCGCCGCCGAACCCATCATCATCCACAGTTACGGCGACAGCCCCGCACGCCCGATCATCAAAGCCGGCGCACGCGATATCGGCGTTCGCTTCCAAGGCGCGGGCGACTGGAACGGCAACGTTTGGCTCGTGGGCGTCCACTTCCAAGCCAATCGCCGCATGCCGGGCGATCCTGACTTCAGCCCCAACTCCAACGTGAACGGCCTCGTGTGGTACGGGCGCGGCGGCAACCTGCTCGTCGAAGACTGCGTCTTCGAGTACTACGCGATGAACATTACGATGCAGCCCCCCGCCGCGACGGATGTCATCACGGGCATCACCTTCCGCCGCAGCCAGATTCTCAACTCGTACTCGACGGGCAGCCACAGCCAAGGCTTCTACGTCGTGGGTGTTGACGGCCTGCTGATTGACGAGTGCCTCGTCGACCACAACGGCTGGCTGCCCAACGTGGCCAACGCGCAAAGCACGATCTACAACCACAACTTCTACCTCGTGCCCAGCTGCACCAACGTGCTCGTCCGCAACACCATCACCTCACGCGCCAGCGCGACGGGCATCCAGATGCGCGGCCGCAACATGAACGCTTTCAACAACCTCAGCCTCAAGAACCCGCTGGGTATCACCGCGGGCCACGCAATGGCCAGCGCCGAGCAAAACTGGACCGGTTCGATGCGCTACAACGTGGTGCTCGACTCGGCTGACATCGGCGTGCCCAACACGCCCAGCTTCGCTCCTCGCGGCTTCGGCATGAGCGTCCACCGCAGCACGGGCGGCGTGCTCGAACGCAACATCATCGCCCACAACGTCTCCGCGCAAGGCGCTGAGCCCGCCATTCTTCACGGCGACTTGGGCAGCACCAGTCTCACGCTCGCGCAGAACATCGTGTACGACTGGCAAGGCGCGCCCATCGCCAATCAGCCGCGCCGCGGTCTGGTCTTCCGCCTCGACTCGCCTCTGCCGGCCGCTGCGGTGCTGCGGGACAACTGGTTCGTCCAGCCCGACGGCGGCGCGATGGTCGCGACCGCGCCGGGCAACGGCAACCCGGGCGGCACCTGGCGCGGCAACCGCTACTTCTCCACTAATCCGCTCAGCCAAGGCTGGTTCTTCACCCAAGGCCCGCAGACCGTGATCGATCAAGCCACGTGGGCCCAGCGCACGGGTCAAGCCGCGCTGCCGACCAACGAACGTGACCAGTCACTCGCCAACGTGCCCTCGTTCCCCGATGCCAGCCGCAACATCAACTCCTACGCGGCGTCGATCGGCCTTGACGGCTCGCTTGAAGCCTTCCTTGCCGAGGCCCGCAAACAAAGCCGCGCCAACTGGCGCCCCGAGTTGACGGCAGCCGCGGTCAATCGCTATATTCGCGAGGGTTTCGGCCTGCCCGAGCCCGACGGCAGCAGCCAGCCGCAAGTTCCTGGCGCGGGGTACGCAGTTGTCAGCGAATGATGGACCGTCCTCGATGTGAAGTGTTTGCCATATGAAGATCAGCATCGGCATGCTTGCCTATAACGAAGCGCAGCGGATCGACACAACGATCCGCTGCGTTTTCGCGCAAACGCTGCTGCGAGAACTTCCTGAAAGCGACGAGCTTGAGCTCATCATCGTTCCCAACGGCTGCAAAGACAACACCGCCCAGATCGCTCGCGATAGCATCGCGCGAGAACTCGCCGCATTGCCCACGAAAGTCCGCGTGACCGCACGCGTCGAGGAGGTCGCTGCACCTGGCAAGAGCAACGCGTGGAACATCTACGTGCACACGCACGCACGCAAAGACGCCGACTTCGTGATGCTGCTGGACAGCGACATCACCTTCAACCACGACCGCGCCTTGCGCATGGTGCTCGACAAGCTGCTCGCCAGTCCCAACGCACACGCCGCCGTCGGCCGTCCGCTCAAGGACGTTGTCTTCAAGCAGAACAAGTCACTCGCCGAGCGCATCAGCGTCGCCGTGAGCAAGACCAGCGAAGAAGGCCCCGCCACCATCGCCGGCAGTCTCTACGTCGTGCGAGGCGACATCATCCGCCAAGTCTGGATGCCGCCCGGCCTCCTCACCGAAGACGGCTTCATGCGCGCCATGCTCATCACCGACCTCTTCAAAGCGCAGGACAACACCGATCGCATCGTGCGCGAGCACGCCGCGAGCCAGATTTACGAAGCCGTCACCAGTCCCACCGGCGTGATGAAGCACACCAAACGTCTGCTTGTAGGGGCTCGCATTAACGCGTGTCTTTACGACAAGCTCTGGGCCCTACCCAAGGACAAACACGCCGGCGAGTACATTCGCGAGAACATCGAGCGCGACCCGCAGTGGCTGCGCAGCGTCGTCAAGGAACGCATCACTGACAAAGGCTGGTGGGTCATGCAGCCAGGCCTGCTCACCAAACGCTTCAAGAACCTCCGATACAAGAGCTGGTCCAAACGATTGCTGCACGCGCCGGTCGCCCTTCTCTTGTTTCCTTTTGACGCAGCAATGCTCATCTCGGCGAACAATGCCGTCCGTCGCGGCGAATTCCGCTGGTAACCCGGCATTCGTTCGCCGCGTCGACCAAAGATCAGTCCGCCAAGAAAGGCCGCGTGTCGCAAGCTCCCGCCAACCCCACTGATCCCATCGCTGCAACCGAGCCGCCAGCCACACCGGCGCCATCAGGCCGCGCTCGCGCCGTTTCCGGCGCCGCTTGGACCACCATGAGCCAGCTCGTGGGCCAGCCACTGCGCATGGTCTCCAACGTGCTGCTTTCGCACTTGGTACCCACCGCCGCCTTCGGCACCATGCAAATCGTCGGCACGCTCAACCAAGGCATCAACAGCTTCAGCGATCTTGGCGTGGGCACTGCCGTCGTCAAACGGCGCGAAGAACCCGACGAGAACTTCCTCGCCACCGCCTGGACCATGCAGGTCGTGCGAGGCGTCGTCATCAGCCTCATCGGCATGCTGCTCAGCGTGCCTCTCGCGTTCATCTATCAAGATCCTCAAAACCCCTGGCAGTCGCTGCTGCCCGTCTTCCTCGCCAGCACCGCCACGCTTGCCATCAACGGCTTCGCGTCGCTCAACAATCACCTCGCCGTCCGCCATCTCAAGCTCAAACTCTGCAGCATCTTTGATGTTTCCGCACAAGTCGTGGGCCTCATCGCGGGCGTTGCCATCGCCTACTTCACGAAGAACGTCTGGGCGCTTGTGCTGGGCAACGCCGCTACCGCCTTCGCGCGTGTCGGCCTCTCGTTCATCATGTTCCCCGGCCCGTCGATGCGAATCCACACCGACCCTGCCGCGCGCGCCGAGCTCCTCGGCTTTGCCCGCTGGATTCTCATCTCCACCATTCTCTCATTCGCCGCCGCACAGGCCGATCGCTTCATCTTCCCCAAGCTCGTCAACGATCTCGCCCTCACCGGCGTGTTCGGCATCGCCATGACGTTCGGCATGGTGCCGCAGGACATCATCAACCGCATCGCGTTCGCCGTCCTCATGCCCGCTCTGGCGCGAGCTCGCGAGACGCATGAAATCCCCAAGAACCAATACCGCGATGCCAACACCGTCATCCTGCTCGTCACGGGACTCATGACCGCGAGCCTCGCCGCCATCGTTCCGGGGTTCATCGTCCTCGCATACGCGCCCACGTTCCACCCCGCTGCCAACCTCATGCCCTGGGTCGCCCTCATGGCATGGTTCCGCGTGCTGCAAAGCACCGGCACCAGCACGCTGCTCGCGCTCGACAAACCCAAAGACGTCGTTCACAGCAACATCATCAAGCTCGTCGCCCTGCTCATCTGCATGCCCGCTGGCTTTTACCTCGCACGCTCCCCCACCGACCCACTCCCCGGCATGATCGGCGCCGTCGCGGGCCTGCTCCTCTCCGACATCATCAAGCAGGCGGCACTCACGCTCTCGCTGCGCCGCGCCGGCCTGCACGGCATCCGCCGCGAGATCGCGTTTACGGGCTATCTACTGATCGCCATCGCCGCCGGCCTCGCTCTCCACTGGTGGTGCGCCCGCCAGCAATGGCATCCGCTTATCGAAATGACCCTCGCGGGCGTCGCCGTGCTGCTTATCTACTCCGCAGGCTTCGCCGCCGCGTGGAAGCTCGTGGGCCCGCATCTGCCCTTCTTCAAGCGCTTCGCCAAGCGTCCCCCGGTGATCGCCGAACGATAACCCAAACCGCGGACGTCCGATTGCGCGCGTTTTCGCTCCCGTAAGCCCCGCAAACGACCGATACCCTGTCATACACCGCGAACCGGCGGTGTATTGTCGCATGCTCGCTGGCTGTTCTCTCGAGGTCACGCTTGAACGCACTGGTCCAAATCGCGCTGCTGGGGTACATCCCCTTCAGCCTGCTCTTCTTCGCGATCATGCCCGCAGCGCGGGCAGTCGCCAGTGTGCTCATTCTGGGCTGGCTCTTCCTGCCCCCCGCCGTGCGCTTTCCCATGCCGGGCCTGCCCGACTACGACAAGTACTTCGCCATCGCCTTCGCCGCCAGCTTCGGCGCCGTCCTCTTCGATAGCAAACGCGTTCTCTCCCTGCGTCCGGCGTGGTACGACATCCCCATGTTCCTCTTCATCGTGCTGCCCGGCCTCACCAGCATCAGTAACGGCCTGGGCATCAACGACGCACTCTCGACCATCTTCCGCCAGATCACCTACTTCGCCATTCCCTACGCCCTCGCCCGCGTCTACTTCTCCAGCCTCGCCGGCGTGCGCGAGCTCATGCTTGTCATATTCGTGAGCGGAGTCATCTACATCCCCTTCGTCGCCTACGAACTGCGCTTCAGCCCTCAGCTCAACCGCATGCTTTACGGCTACCACCAGCACGCCTTCGGCCAGACGCGCCGCTACGGCGGCTGGCGCCCCATGGTCTTCATGCAGCACGGCCTCATGCTCAGCCTCTGGATGTGCTCCGCCACCGTCGCGGGTGTGGTGCTCTGGATGTCAGGCTCCGTCCGCAAAATCATGTCGATTCCCATCAGCGTGCTCGTTGTCGCTGTCGGAGCAGTCGCCGTCGCGTGCCGTAGCTTTGGCGCTCTGGCGCTTATGCTCATGGCCATGGGCGTTGCCTATGTCGCCCGCCAACTCAAGCTGCCCGTTCTGGTCACCATGCTCGCCATCGTGCCCGTCATCTACATCGGACTGCGCGCAACCGAAATCTGGAGCGGCAGTCAGCTCGTCTCCGCCGCCAACTCCATCGCCGGCGCCGAACGCGCCGGCTCGCTCGACTACCGCTTCCGCAGCGAAAACGCCCTCACCGATCGCGCCTGGCAGCGACCGCTCCTGGGCTGGGGCGGCCACAACCGCAACCGCGGCGAAGCCGATGACGCCAGCGTGCAGCGCGTCATCGCCGACAGTTGGTGGATCATTCTCTTCGGCCAACGCGGCGTGCTCGGTCTTGGCACGTGGCTCCTTGCCATGGTGTTGCCCCTCATGCTTTTCGTCCATCGCTGGAAGACATGGTCCGTCACGCACCCTTGGCTGCTGCCGGGCTTGGGACTTGGCCTCATCGGCCTCATGTTCGTCTACGACTGCATGTTCAACGCCATGCTCAACCCGCTTTTCGTGCTCTGCGCTGGCGCGCTTGCAGGCCTTGTCCCCTCGCGCCAACTTATCACGCAGATGCAGGCCGTCATCACGCCCCCGCCCCGGCCCGTGCAACCCACCGCTCTGCCCGCCGGCACGACCCAAACGACGTAACCCAACGTGACGACACCCTCCGCCCAACCCGCGCACGCTGTCGCATCGCCCAAACTCACAGGCGTCATCGTCACATACAAATCCAGCAAGACCATCTCCGCCGCACTCGCCAGCGCGAAAAAGTGCGTCGACGCGGGCGTGATGAATCTCATCATCGTTGACAACGCCAGCCCCGACGACACGCGCGACATCCTCGCCCGCGAAGCTGGTTTCGCGAAAGTCATCTTGGGTGATTCCAACATCGGCTTCGGCCGCGGCTGCAACGTGGGCCTCATGGCCACCACCACGCCTTACGTCGTCTTCTTCAACCCCGATGCGCAGATGGAGCCCGACGCCGTCCGCACCATTGTCAACTTCATGGACGCCCACGACCGCTGCGGTATCTGCGGCCCGGCCATTCAGTCTGGCGAAGGTGCCGATCTGCACATCCAAGCCGTCGGCGCACTCCCGCGCGTCGCCGATGTCGTAGGCGATGCAATGGGTCTGCACACCACGTACAGGCGCCGCCAAGCCGTCACACCCGGCGCAGCGCCTTTCCGCACCGACTGGGTCAGCGGCTCCATGCTCGTGGGCCGCACTCAACTGCTGCAAAAGCTCGGCGGCTTCGATCCTCGCTACTTCCTCTACTGGGAAGAAGCCGATCTCTGCCGCCGCGTGCTCAACGAAGGCTACGAAATCTGGGCCGTCCCACAAGCCGTTGTAAGCCACATCGGCGGCGTAAGCGCAGCGGAAGAAAGCAACGATCGCATCAAAGGCTGCATCGCCAAGTTCTACTACGAAAGCCGCTACTACTACATGCGCAAACACTTCGGCGCACTCCCCGCGACGCTCGCCGAACTTACCGAAGTCATCGCGCTGCCCGCGTACGAAACCCTGCGCAAGCTGACTGGCCGTAAACACCAGCCGCCGCTGCGCCGCTGGGGTCACCCGATTCTCAAGCTGCCAGCGCCAGTGGTTGAAAACAACCGCGCGTAATCGCTCACTGGTGCGTCGCGCTGCTGCGCCGCAGCATCCACACAAACACAGGTCCACCCACCAGCGCAGTCACCACGCTGATCGGCAATCTCCCAAGCCCAGGCTGCCACTCGCGCACGAGCGCAACGAGGCAATCCGCGCCCACCACCATCGCCGCGCCAGCAAGCATCGATCCCACCACCATCACACGCGTGCCGGGCCCAGCGCACATCCGCACCACATGCGGCGCAACCAGACCGACGAACCCGATCGGCCCAGCCAGCACCACACTCGCCGCCGTCAGCGCACCCGCGCACGCAAACTGCACCGCGCGCACCAGCCCCACCGGCACACCCACACTGCGCGCCTCATCCTCACTCAAACTGCACGCATCCAGCCAGCGATGCATCGCTATCGCCAGCGCGGCACACACGACCAACACCACTCCGCTCGTCACTAGGTGCACGCCGCGCACATCATCTCGCAGCGCACCCACCAGCAGCCGCCCCGCCGCCACGCCCTGATCGGGCATCAAGTGCTTCAGCAGCGTGATGCCCCCCGCGCACATCACCCCGACAATCACGCCCACCAAGATCAGCGTCACAGGCTCGACAAACCACCGCCGCTGGCTTGCGAGATACACAATCGCCAGCGCGCCGCACGCCCCCACAACCGCCGCGCCCGTTGCGCCCAGCCCACCGGGGTCGGCCAACCCCGCTCCCGCCAAGTACCCC
>DATGWV010000009.1:0-12879 GCA_035299305.1 Phycisphaerales bacterium
CTTGGGGCTTGTCCTTTTTCGCGCCGGCGAGTGAGCCTCCCGAGCCGGTCATGAGTTTGCTCTCAAAGAGCGAGCCTTCGTTGTCGAGGCCGGTTTTGCGGCTGCTGGGGAGCATGCGCTGGCGGGCCATGAACTCTTCGACGATGGCGGCGTGCTGCACGAGGACCTGGGCGCGATTCTCGCCGAAGTCGCGATGGCCAAGCTGCAGCAGATGGCGAATCTGCTCGGGCTCGGCGTACTTGGTAACGGCGACCAGGATGATGTCGCTTGCGCTGCGGCCGGCTTTCTTGGCGGCGGCGGCGATGCGATCGCAGACGAGGGCGTAGCGCTCGTCGAGGGTCTCGGGGAGTTTGTCTTTGCCGGTGGACACCAGCACCTCCGCGGGAGTCTTGCTCCCGGACTTGGCACCTGCGCTTGATTGTGGCGTCGTCTTGCCCATGGCTCCTCCTGAGGCGTTTTGCCCGGACTCCGCCGGGCGGAAGAGTCTAGGGCGGAGCGGGTCGGCGCGATGAAAAAGCAGGTGCCAAGCCACGAAGGGGTGCGGCCTGACACCTGCTTTGATGGTGCGCGCGAATTGAGCGAGGGTTACGGGCAGGTGCCGCCGGCGAGGACGTTGAAGAAGTCGACGACGTCCTGGTCTTCGGGGAAGACGCCGTTGTTGTTGAAGTCGATGTCGTTGCAGAGGCTGCATGAGCCGCCCGCGAGGACGTCGAAGAAGTCGACGACGTCCTGATCTTCGGGGAAGACGCCGTTCTGGTTGAAGTCGATGGTGTCGCAGAGCGTCGTGACGACTGTCAGGCGGACGAGGCCCGCACCGTACGAGACATCGAACGTGACGCCCGGGGGGACGTCGTAGTTGATCGTGCCAAACGTTCCTTGGGCGGGGTTGAGCACGAAGGTGTTGATGATGGTGTACTCATCGCCAACGGTCGGCACGAAGTCGGGGGCGAGGCTGACGTTGAGGATTGCACCGTTGAGTTGGAACTGACCGTTCACGTTCACGCGATCGGTGTCGGCGGGCGTGCCGGGCCGGGCGTCCAACTCGATGTTGATCTGGGTGGTGGGGCTGAGAACCAGCGTGCCCGACAAGCTCAGTGTGCCGCCTTCGTCGCCGGGATCGCCGGGCGAGATGACGTGCGGGGCCAACGCGAGGTTGAGGTTTGCGCTCAACTGTCCCAGCCCGCTGATGGTGCCGCCTTGCCAGATCGCGCCTGCGAGTGAAGCGGTGGCGTCTTTGCGCACGCGGAAGGTGGCGCCTGGGTTTTGCACAGTCGTGAACGTGCCGGTGCGCGAGAACGAGCCTTCCTCCACGTCCCACAGCCCGTTGTTGATGCACGACATGCTGCCGATACTCGCGGCTCCTGGGCCGATCTTTCGGATGGTGCCGTTGTTGGTGACGCTGTTGGTGCTGGAGCCGGTGCGCGCCAAGTTGTGGCTACCAAAGGTCAGCGTGCCGTTGTTGGTGACGGCGACGGTGCTCAGCGAGGTTGCGAACCCGCCGGTATCTTCCAGCCAGTCGCCATTGTTGACGATCGAACCACTCGAAATGCCCTTGTTGACCGCGCTGGTGTTGCGCACGCGCGTCGTCGCGCCCCATGTCAGCGTGTTGCCACCCAGGTTTGTCGACGCGGTCAGGAAGGTCGTTTCGCCGGGTCCCATGTTGAGCGTCGTGTTGGCGAACAACGACATGCCGTTGATGACGACGGTGCCGTTGTTGGTTCCTTCGATGTCACCTGATACCGGACAGCTCACCGTCAGCGTTCCGGTCGCGTCAACATTTGTTTCCGACGATGCGGACGCGGTGAAGCTGCCGCCGCTGAGCGTGAGCCCGCCCGCCTGGACGTTCAGTTCGCCGTTGTGTGTGACGGCGATGCCGGTGACTGCGCTGGCGATGGGCGTGGTCTTGTTCCATACGCCGTTGTTCACGAAGGTGTTGGCGCTGGAGCCAAAGCGCGCCCAGCTTTGTCCGGCCATTGTCCATGAGCCGTTGTTGGTGACGTTTGCCGTGCTGAGGCTGGTCAGGAAGCCGCCCGTGTCGTCGGTCCAGTCGCCGTTGTTGATGATGTTGACGCCTGACAGGCTGCGATTCGCGCCGCCGGTTGTCACCACGTCCGTCATCGCGCCCACCGTCACCGTCTGGCCGGAGCCAGACAAGCTGCCGCCGGTCCACTGCAGGGCGTTGCCGCTCATGTTCCAGGCTGTGTTGTCTGCGAGCGAGATGGTGTTGAGCAAGACAGTGCCGCTATTGGTCCCGGCGAGCGTTCCGGCGATGGAACTGCTGGCCAGCGACAACGTGCCAGCGGCTCCGACGTTGGTTGTGGAAGTTGGCGCGAACACATTGTTGTTGCTCGCGAGCGTCAGCGTGCCTGAGGGCACATGAATCAGTCCGTTGCTGGTCAGTGGAATGCTGTTGATGGTTGATGGGCCGGTGGTGCGAAGCGTGCCGTTGTTTGTATAGGTGTTGCCCGAACTTCCGAAACGCGCGAGCGTCTGTCCCACCAGTTCATGCGTGCCGTTGTTGGTCATGTTGACGGTGCTGTAGTTGGTCGCGAGTCCGCCTGTGTTCTCCACCATGACGCCGTTATTCACAATTGATGTGCTGCTGATCGAGCGCGTCGTCGGTCCCGTCACCTCCAGGGTTGCGCCCGGCGCGATGGTCAGCGTGTTGCTATTTGTGTTCCAGTTCCCGCCCGTCCACAACACCGGATTCCCAGTCATGGCGATGGTGAAGTCAACGGTGTGGCTGGGCGTGACCAGGCTGATGCCGCCAGCGTTGGTTCCCGTCATCACGCCCGACAGGCGCGGCTCGGTGATGACTAGATTCGCGCCGGAGAGGATGGTCGTCGTCGAGCTTGGGGCGAAGCTGAGGTTCTGGGTGTTCTGAGCCAGTGTGAGCGTACCGCCTTCCACGCGCAGCGTGCCCGCGTGGGCGATGCCGATGCTGGTGATCGTCGCCGTCGCCGGCCCGAGTTTGCGGAACGTGCCGGCGTTGTTGAACGTGTTCGTCGAACTGCCGACTCGCGCCCAGTTGTTGTTGGTGATTGTCCAGTCCGCTCCCGCGTCGTTGGCCAAGCCCGTGCTGCTGAGAAACGTGGTGAAGCCGCCCGTGTCCTCGCTCCACGCGCCGCCGTTGGAAATCGAGCCGACCATGTTGCGATTGCTGCTGCCCGTGACCTGCGTGGTGCCGCTTAGCGTCGTCGGCAGCGTCACCGTGAGGTTGCCGGCGGACCATGTGAGCGCGGTTGATGGATCGGTCAAGATGTTCTGCACGCTGGCGCCGGCGTTCATCGTCACGGTGGCCCCGCGAATGTCGGCGGTATCGGCCGGGCCGGGCGCGGCGAGGGCGGTGCCGCAACTGGTCTGTCCCCAGTTGTTGAAGGTTTGCGTACCACTGGGGACGCAGGGTGCGCCGGTGCAGTTACCCGTCCAGTTTGGCGTGGCGCACTGCTGGCTGAACACGAAGACCGCCGCGCCTGCGCTGGTGGCGTGTCCTGCTGCCAGGAGCAACGCCGCCACACCTCGCACCGTGTTCATCTGCTTCACGCGCATCGCCATGTCCCTCTCCTTGTGTTTGCAATTGACCAAGAACGTCCCCGCACCAGTGCTTCGCCGCTGCGCACGAACGCGCGGCGAACTGAGATGCGGACCATTGTGCCAAGATCTAGTTGTTTGTGGACGATGGACTGACACAAACTGGCAAGATTCTCCGTCGCGCTGCCCCATAACCGGCCGGGTGGAGGAGATTTCGCGGAGAAAGGAGGTTGCACACAGCGGGCGCAGAGATGAGATAGGGGGTACATGGCTCGCGGGCCAAATGGCCAGATTGCGCAATGAAGACAGACGCGCGGGAGTTCCCGGCGCGCCTGTTCATTCGCTCTTCTGTGGACACATGGACAGGTGGCGATGTCGCCACTTACGGACACACCCCGCCCGCCAGCACTTTGAAGAAGTCGATCACATCTTGGTCTTCGGGGAAGACACCGTTGTTGTTGAAGTCGACGTCATTGCAACCCCCACACGCGCCGCCCGCAAGGACATCGAAGAAATCGATCACGTCCGCGTCTTCAGGAAAGACGCCGTTGTTGTTGAAATCGATGCCATCACACCCGCTGCCCGGGGCCGTGTACCCCAGCACACTGGTGATGCTATATCCCGGCGGCAGGTTCCACACAATCGTCGAGTCGACGTCCGCGCCGCCGCCCCCCAGGTCGTGTCCAAACGCGACATCAAAGGGCGTGCCCACGATGCGTGTGAAGGGTGTCGTCAGCGTTTCGTTGATCGCCAGCGTCACCGGCGCGGGGCCGTGGTTTGCAAAGGCAATGGACCGCTGCCGCAAACCGCCCGCCACGGGGTTCACGCGAAATTGCTCGATCGCGGCGTTGGGGTCCCACGTGCCAATTTCCAGACTTATGGAGCTGCCGCCCACGGCCGCGGTCGCGGTCGATATCGGCACGCGCAGTTCGCCCGCGGTGGTCATCGTCACACTGATATTCACGCTCTGACCCGCGCTGCCCGCAGGCCCCGCGATGGTGTACGTGTCCACAAAGCTGTTGCGCAGAAAGATGTTGTCGATGAAGTTGCGCGTGTAGCGAGCCCGTAGGCTCGTCGCCGTCGACGCCGCCTCGGCGGTGATGAACTGCCCCTGCGCCAGCCGAACCGGATCCATCACGTAATTGGGACTGGGTGACGGCATGGTTGCGACAAAGCCGATCCTGTCTTCATTCCCGCCGCCCGCCGAGATGCTGTTGGCCGACAACTCAATCCATTGCCGCGTGCCCGGCGGCATGCCGTTCTGGCCACATGCGGCCGCGGCCGCCACCCCCAGCGCAGCGAGCACGCCCACACCACGCGTGCCCCTGTCGAGCCTCGCGACGACATCATGCACCGTCTTCATGCCAGCGACTAGCGCGGCCCCGCCCCGCCGCCGGACACCACTTCACACATTCTTTCTGCACGCGCGAAGAGAGGAGTTCACCGCGAAGGACGCGGAGGGCGGGGCATGAGCAAATGGCCAAATTGTCAAATGGCCAAATGGCTAAATGAAGACAGGCGCGCGGGTGGTTGCCGCGCGCCTGTTCAGTTGTCTTTGTTTGGCCATTTGGAAATTTGGCTATTTGGCCATTTACGGACACGCCCCGCCCGCGAGGACGTTGAAGAAGTCGATGACGTCTTGATCTTCGGGGAAGACGCCGTTGTTGTTGAAGTCGATGTCGTTGCATTGCGGGCAGTCGGCGCCTGCAAGCACGTTGAAGAAGTCGATGACATCCGCGTCTTCGGGGAAGACATCGTTGTTATTGAAATCGATGTCGTCGCAGGCGATGGTGGGGGCGGCAGTGGTGAAGCGCAGGCGCGTGGTGTAGCGGAATTCGACGGTGCCGGATTGTGCGGGCGTTGGTGTGGAGAGATCGGCCTGCGTGTAGATCCACGTGACGAAGTAGGAGGTGCCGGGTTGCAGGGTGTTGGCGGGCAGAACGCGCGAGGTGAGCGTGGCGCTCGCGCCGCTGTTTTGAGCGGAGTAGATGATCGCGCCGGGCAGGCCGCTGGGTTGCACGGTGCTGATGTAGAAGCCGCCAGTGGTTTGTTCTGAGGCGGGGACGGGGAAGAACGATGACACGAGCGCGATGGTGAAGGGCTGCGTGGCGTCCATGTTCTGCAGGCCGGTATAGGTTGCGGCGGAGAAGCGCGGGAAGGAGTTGGGCCAGAGGCCGCTTGGGAAGTTCTGGTTGAGGGTGGCGGATTGAGCGCCCAGTGTGCCGCCTGACCAGTTGAAGGAGTAGGAGCCGCTTGGGAACGTATCGAGCAGATCCGCTTGCGACGAGTAGGGGCCGGAGAAGTTGGACCAGACGGGCCCGCCGAAGGAGTTGAGCGTGACGTAATCGTCGGGGGGCGTGGTGACTTCAATCTCGACGATTTCAGCGGTGTTCTGCGCGATGAGCACGAAGAAGACGGTGCTGCCAAGACCTTGGTAGGCGTTGGGTGCAGTTTGCTGGTAGTCGGTGGCGTGGACCATCTGAATGTTGGTGACGGCCGCGTGAGCAGCGACGGACACCGCGATGGCAGACAGCACGCCGAGAGCACAGGATGCACGCATGAGAGACCTCCGGTGTGTTGTAGCGGCAAAGCGCGCGAGGTTTGACACAAAGATGCAAGGAAAAACAACGCGGCAAGCCGGAGTAGGGGGCTTGCCGCGTTGATTCAGACGAAGGGGTGAGCCTGACGCGCGGTGTTACGGGCACGTGCCGCCGGCGAGGACGTTGAAGAAGTCGATGACGTCTTGGTCTTCGGGGAAGACGGAGTTGTTGTTGAAGTCGATGTCGTTGCACTCGGGGCAGTCGGCGCCGGCGAGGACGTTGAAGAAGTCGATGACGTCTTGGTCTTCGGGGAAGACAGTGTTGTTGTTGAAATCGATGTCATCGCACGTCGCGACGCAGCCCCAGCGGGCGAGGAAGGGAGTCGCGATGCCTCCGGCGGAGGTGAAGGCGCCGACGACGATGAGATCGCCGCCTGGGAGCACGACGAGTTCGCCCGCACCGCCGTTGGTGCCCGTTCCCAATCCTGTCCATCGCTCGGTCACCGGGTCCCACCTCGCGACGTTGCGGCCGCCATCGGGCGTCGCGAAGCTGCCTGTCGCGACCAGATCGCCGCTGGGAAGCAGGGCGAATGCGGAAATGCCGAAGACCCCCGTCCCCATCCGCGACCACTGCCCGGTCGCGGGGTTCCAGCGCGCGACGCGATCAACACTCACGCCGCCTGCCGTCGTGAAGGTGCCCCCCGCGACCACTTCGCCGCTGGGCAGGGTGATGAGCGCGACCACGTAGTCATTCATGCCCGTGCCCAAGGCCGACCATCGGTCAGTCGCCGCATCCCAACGGGCGATGCGATTGACAACAACGTTGCCCGCGGTGGTGAAAGTGCCCCCCGCGACCATGTCGCCATTAGCGAGCATGGTGATGGCGCTCACCCCGCCGTTGGTGCCTGCGCCCACGCTGAGCCATTGCCCGCTTGCAGGGTTCCATCGGGCGATATTGTCCGCCGTCACGCCGCCAGCGGAGGTGAAACTGCCTCCCACCACGAGATCGCCGCCCTGCAGTCTGGCCAACGCGACGACCGAGCCGCTTACGCCCGGGCCCAGCGGCGCCCACTGCTCACTCGCCGGGTTCCAGCGGGCGATGTTGCTCGCACTGACGCCGCCGATGCTGCTGAAAGACCCGCCCGCGATCAGATCACCGCCCGGCAGCGTCATCATGGCACCCATGATGCCAAAGGTGCCCGAGCCGAGCGGCGCCCACTGCCCGCTCGCCGGGTTCCAGCGGGCGATGCGATTGACCATGACGTCGCCCACACGCTGAAAAAAGCCCGCAGCGTAGAACTCGCCGCCGGGACCCGCGGCCGCAGCGGTCACCAAGCCATCGATGCCGGTGCCCATCTGTGCCCATTGCCCGCTTGCAGCGCGCCATCGGGAGATGTAATTCTGCGCGATGTAACCAACCGCGGGCGCATCACCACCGGCGATCAGATCGCCGCCCGGCAACACCGTGAGTGTGAGCACGCTCTGGTCCGTCACCGAGCCGAAGGCGGTCCACTGGCCGCTTGCCGGGCTCCACCGGGCGATGCGATCCACGATCACGCCGCCCGCGAGGAAAAAGTCGCCGCCCGCGATCACATCACCGCCCGGCAGCACGGCCAGGGCCCTCACCGCCCCGCCCACGCCGATGCCCAGCGGCGACCATTGCTGGCTCGCGGGGTCAAAGCGGGCGACGTTGCTGGCACTCACGCCCCCCGCCGTGCTGAAGCTGCCGCCCGCGAGAATCTCGCCGCCCGGCAGCAGCGCGAGCGCGAACACGCTGCCGTTCATCCCCGTCCCCAGCGCCGACCATTCGCCGCTCGCCGGATTCCAGCGGGCGATGCGATTGGCGTTCACGCCCCCCGCCGTCGTGAAATCACCCGCGACAAGCAGATCCCCGCCCGGCAGCACCGCCACCGCGCGCACCGTGCCATTAAGGCCCGCCCCCAGGGGCGACGCCACGTTGGTCGCTGAATTCCAGCGGACGATGTTGCCCCCGCCGCCGAACGAGCCGCCCACGATTACATCCTCGCCCGCCGCCCCCGCCGCCGCCGGAAGCGTCGCCATGGCGAAGACCGTGCCCGTGGTGCCGATGAATGGAACCCATTGGCGGCTGGCCACGCTCCACCGGGCTGTGCGCGTGACCGGCCGCCCGTCCGCAAAGACAAACGCGCCGCCCGCGATCAGATCGCCGTTGGCCAGCGCAGTCACGGCGTTCACGCTGCTGTTCATGCCCAGCCCCAGCGCGGCCCATTGCCCTGTCGCGGGGTCATAGGTCGCGATGCGGTTGGCGACGGCGGTGCCCGCGATGATGAAGTCGCCGCCGACGACGAGCTTGGAGGTCATCGGCCCCGATCCATCGGGGTCCCACATCATGCTCGCGGCCACGCGCGCGTCTGTGCCGCGATACGAGGCGGTCGTGGCGTCGAAGGGTTGCCATTGCGCCGTGCACTGGGCTCGTGCTGGCGCAACAAGAAACAACAGGACCGCCGTCAGCACAACGGTCATGTACGTGCGCAACCACACCCCTGCCCCTCTTGCACTCATCTTCATTGCATCATCTCCATTGACGGACGTCAAGAGGATAAGGCCCCACGCATTGCGATCCTTTGTCAGACGGGTTATGGGCACGTGCCGCCTGCGAGGACGTTGAAGAAGTCGATGACGTCTTGGTCTTCGGGGAAGACGGAGTTGTTGTTGAAGTCGATGTCGTTGCACTCGGGGCAGTCGGCGCCAGCGAGGACGTTGAAGAAGTCGATGACGTCCTGGTCTTCGGGGAAGACGGAGTTGTTGTTGAAGTCGATGTCATCGCAGGGCGCGGGAGTGCAGCCCCAGCGTGCGATGTAAGGCGATACCACGCCGCCGGCGGTCATGAACCCGCCGCCTGCGATCAGGTCGCCATTGGGCAGGACCGCCAGTGCGTATGTGGGGTGTGCGAAACCGGAGGAGGTCGTGGCTGAAATCAACGCGGACCAGGATGTGCCGTTCCAGCGGGCGATGCCGAGTGCAGGCGATCCGTCGGCGGTGGTAAAGTTTCCGCCAGCAACAAGGTCGCCGTTGGGAAGTACCGCCAGCACGCGAACCTCAGCCTGAGAGCCGTCAAATCCCGATCCCACTGGTGACCAGCTTGCACCATCCCAGCGGGCGATGCGATTGGCGTCCACGCCTCCTGCCCTGAAGAAGTTACCGCCCGCGATAAGGTCGCCATTGGGCATCACCTTCAATGCGTAGACAATTGAGTCGATACCCGTTCCAAGCGGCTGCCAAGCTGAGCCGTCCCAGCGCGCGATGTTGGAGGCGAGTACGCCGCCAGCGTGGGTGAAAGAACCGCCTGCGACGATGTCGCCATTGGGCATGACGGCAGTTGCGTAAACGGCGGCGGTGCCCAAGCTGGTCAGGCCCGCCCCCAGTGGGGACCACGTTGTGCCGTCCCAGCGAGCGATGCTGCTGGCAGGAAGATCGCCGGCGGTGCTGAAACGTCCTCCGGCGACGAGGCCACCATCGGGCAGCACGGACAAGGCGTAGACGGTCGAGTTGATGCCTGCGCCCAGTGACGACCATGCCAAACCGTCCCAGCGAGCGATAGAGCGAACGGGCAGTCCGCCCGCGCTGGTGAAGACGCCGCCTGCGATGACGTCACCGTCGGGCAGGACGGCGAGGGCGAGCACGCGGCTGCTCGTGCCTGCACCGAGAGAGTTCCAATCCGAGCCGGTATTGTGGGCAACGAAACTGGCGATTGACGAACCTGCGCGTGTGAATTCGCCGCCTGCGAAGAGGTGGCCGTCTGGAGATGCGATAAGGGAGCGCACCACGCCGTTCATGCCTGGACTCAGAGGGGACCAGACCGATCCGTCCCAGCGGGCAACGCCGTTGGCGGGCACGCCGCCTGCGGTGGTGAAACTTCCGCCGGCAACGAGGTCGCCGCTAGGAAGTGTGATCAATGTACGGACTTGGGGGTTTGCATCTGCAGTCGTGTCGAAACGCAGAGTCTGCCACGCTGTTCCATTCCAGCGAGCGAGGTTGCTGGCATCGACGCCTGCTGACGTCGGTGCAAACCCCGCCGCAACGATGTCGCCGTTGGGCAGTTGTGTCAGCGCTTTGACGACGATGTCCACGCCCTCACCCAGCGATGACCACGCCGAGCCGTCCCAGCGGGCCACACCATCGACACTGGCACCTCCTGCGGTGGTGAATCCGCCGCCAGCGAGCAGATCGCCATTGGCCAGGACCTTCAGCGTCAAGACGTAATCGTTGGTGCCTGTCCCCAACGCGGACCACGCGGAGCCATCCCAGCGGGCAATGTTGGGCGCGCTGACGCCACCCGCGGTGGCGAAGAAGCCTCCCGCCACCAGATCACCGTTTGGCAACAGCGTCAGAGCGTTGACCGTTCCCGCGACGCCCGACCCCAATGGTGCGAATGTCGAACCGTTCCAACTGGCAAGCCCCGGAGACATGACGCCGTTCGCGACTGAGAATGTTCCTCCGACGGCGACATGGCCATTGGGCAGCACCGCCAGGGCCTGGACAACGTTGTTCGTGCCCGAACCCAGGGGCGACCAGGCCGAGCCATTCCAGCGGGCGATGCGATTGGCGCTTATGCCGCCAGCGGTCGAGAACGCGCCACCGGCCAGCAGGTCGCCGTTGGGAAGCGCGGCGAGCGCGAGAACGACGTTGTTCATGCCCGAGCCGAGGGGAGACCACTGTTTGGTGGAGGGGTCATAGACCGCGATGCAGTTGGCGCGGACATTTCCGGCGACAGAGAAGGATCCACCCACGACGAGTTTGGGTGTCTGAGGGCCCGGACCGTCTTGGTCCCACATGGTCGTCGTGGAGACACCGCCGAGAACGCCCGGGAAACTCGCGGTGCTTGCATCGACGGGTTGCCAAGATTGGGTGCACTGCGCGAACGCAGGCGACAGGGCGTGAAGGCCGAGCAGGCTGAGGGCGATCAGCAAATTCATGACGAAGCGAAAGTGGGTCATCAGTAAGGCCTCCCGGCGCGACGAAGTTACGCGAATACGAGCAAACTGACAAGACGAGTTGGAGCGAGTTGAAGACATTCTGTAGTTTTTATTGCTGGCGGCAGGGACGGTTGCGTGCAAAAAAACGCCCGGCGCGAGAGCGACCGGGCAGGTGAGTCGGTGGAATTGAGAAGGAGCGGTGTGCCGCTCTGATTCAAGCGATGCGGGTTATGGGCACGTGCCGCCTGCGAGGACGTTGAAGAAGTCGATGACGTCCTGGTCTTCGGGGAAGACGGAGTTGTTGTTGAAGTCGATGTCGTCGCAGCCTGCGGCGCCGGGGAAGCAGGCGCCGGTGAGGGCGATGCGGTAGGGGCCGGTGCCGGTGGGGTTGGCGTTCCAGCCGGCGATGGCGGTGCCTGCGCCGGGGCCGTCGGGAGCGCGCTCGGTGCCGAAGGGTTGGTCGAGCCAGAACTCCTGCGCCGATGCGTTGACGGGATCGCGGTCGTATTGCGCGACGGCGAGGTAGTAGCGGCCTGGCTGGGGAATGAAGGTGCTGGTGATGCGCGACTGCGTGCCTGGCGCGGCATCGTCGCTGAAGACCACGGGCAGGCCTTCCTCAGTGAAGAGGAACAACTGCGTGTCGAGGGTGGTGCCGCCTTGCGTGCTTGCGCTGAAGTTGGCGGCATCGCAGATGTCAATGAGATACATGTCGGCGTCGGCAGCGGTGAGCGCGCCGGCGATGGCGCCCAGCGGGCCGGTGCCGGCGGGGACGAGCGCGGTGGAGGGCAGATCGCCTGCGTCGCTGCCGCCGTCGATGGTTTCGTTCCACGTGAAGGCGTTGATGGTGAGGTTGATGGTGCCTGCGTTGGTGCGGCCTTGTGCGTCGGTGACGAGATAGGGGAACGTGGCGGGGCCGAGAGCTTGCGTTGTGCTGATTTGCGTGCGGAAGCCGAAGACGTTGTCGCCTGCCGCGCCGTCGTCGTTGTTGCCGTCATCGAACATTTGCTGCGAGGAGCTCAGGCCCAGCGCGCTGGCGTCGAGCGTGACGCCCAGGTTGGTGCTCGGGGGGCTGGCGCCGGGGAAGACGCTCACGCGGAAGGTGACGTTGCGCGTGGTTTCGGCGGGGCTGGGCGTGGCGATGCCGGTGCCGGTGGGGGAGATGGGCAAGTTGTTGAAGACCTGACCCCGCATGGTGACGGCGTAGATGGCGTAGCCGCGGGTGGCGGGGACGGGGTTCTTGAAGGTGATGGCGGTGATGCGCTTGCCTGTGTGATCGCCCAGGCCTGCGTTGATGAGTGACTGCGTGGAGAAGACGGCTTCGACGACGTTGAGCTGTGGCGCGCCGAGTGTGGCGGTGTCGATTGCCTGGCTTGCGGCGTACGTGCCGAGTTGGCGCTGCACTTCAACGCCCGCGCCGGGCGCGGCGACGGTCTGACTCTGGAACCAGTCGGGGCCGGCAAGACGGACGGTGACGCTGCTGTTGTCGTTGAACTCGAGCGTCATGTCGAATGCGCCGCCGTTATTGGAGATGTTGTAGAGCACGCCAACGGTGGTGTTGGTGTCCATGCCGATTTGCAGGGGCACGGTGTTGGTGCGCTGGGGCGTGGATTGATCGAGGGTGGTGAGCCAGTTGGGGCGGATGCCCAGGTTGTCGGTGTCGACGACGGTGTCCCACGGGCGCACGCTGCCGGTCACGCCGGTGGAGCCGAGGTGAACGATGTCGAAGGCGTTGGCGGTGGAGGAGACGGAGTAATTGAGGGAGTTGGTGCCGAGGATGGGTCCGGCGTTGATCGTGCCGATGTCGCCGCTCACGTCGAGTGCACGGTCGGAGATGGAGCGGAAGCCGTCGGGGTT
>DATGWV010000010.1:0-9050 GCA_035299305.1 Phycisphaerales bacterium
TTGTGCGACGGGGCGCACAAGGCGTGCAAGGACGAGGACGCGGCGACGGACTATGTGTATGACGTCGCGACGCGTGCGCGGCGGGTGGCGGGCGAGTAAGTCAGGCGAGGGCGCGCTCGAGGGCGGGCTTGAGTGATTTCCAGGTTGCGGCTTCGGCTTTGCCCACGGTGATCCAGTTGTTCACGATGAGGATGTTGCGGACGCCTTCGATGGCGAAGAGCTTGGCGGCGAGCGGGTCGGCGGCGGCGCTGGCGGCGTCGCGGTAGCTGCGCACTTTGTCGGCGTCGGCGAGCGGCGTTGGCGGGGCGTCGAGCACGCACTTGAGTGCGTGGGGGTTGGGCGTGGTGATGTACTCGACGATGCGGGGCATGGGGGAGGGTAGAGAGAAAGCGATAAAGCGATAAAGCGAAAAGTGAAAAGCGATCAAGGCAAACGCGATAAGGGGAGTCGGGCGGGGGACAAGTTTGGAGATTCGGCGAACTTGGAGCGGGCTTTGGCACGAAGTTACAGGGAGAGGAGTTACAATCGTCGGAGACGGCTGGTGAGTTCCTGTTCGTGAAAGGGCTTCTCGTTGGGCGTGCTTGATCGCATCCAGAGCCTGCAGAGTCGACTGCTGACCTACCAGTGGTGGGAGATCGCGGTTGAGTTCGCTGTCATTTGGCTTGTGGTGTGGCTGGTTGTGCGGTTTGTGCAG
Organism: Phycisphaerales bacterium; assembly: GCA_035299305.1. Lineage (GTDB taxonomy): Bacteria > Planctomycetota > Phycisphaerae > Phycisphaerales > UBA1924 > BJHL01. The sequence goes on from DATGWV010000010.1 coordinate 695, forward strand.
GGGACGCGGGCTGCGGGTGCGCTCAAGGGGCTCTTGGTCATTCTGATCGTGCTGACGGTGATGAGCCGGTTGTTTGGCGGCGATGGGTCGTTTCAGCGGCTGGGGCTCTTGTATGACAAGTTTCTCGCGCTGGTCGCGGTTGCGCTGATTGTGATTTTCCAGCCGGAACTGCGGCGGGCGCTGGTGCGGCTGGGCGAGACGAGTTTTTTGCGGAGCACGCCCAAGGACATTCGCATCATCGTGGAAGAGGTCTCGGATGCGGTGGAGTATTTGAGCCGGGCGAAGTTTGGCGCGCTGATTGTGATTGAGCGGCAGACGAAGCTGAGCGGGCTGGTGGAGGGCGGGACGAAGATGGGGGCCGAGCTGTCGAGCCGGCTGCTGCAGGCGATTTTCTTTCCGGGTGCGGCACTGCATGATCTGGCGTGCATTGTGCGCGGGCGCGTGATTGACTCGGCGGGGGTGCAGTTGCCTTTGGCTGATCCGCAGGACATGCCTGATTCGCGGCTGGGGAGTCGGCACCGGGCGGCGGTGGGGTTGAGCCAGGAGTGCGATGCACTGGTGGTGGTGGTGAGTGAAGAGACGGGGAACATTCGCATTGCAGAGCGTGGCAAGCTGACCAAGCCGCTGACGATTGAGCAGTTCAGCGAGCTGCTGACGAGCCGGCTGACGACGACGATTGATCGGCGGCGCGGCGGGAGTGCGGTGCCGCCTCCGCCGCCTGTGCCGGATGTGCCGACGGCGGCGGAACGCCGCGACATGGCGATGGCGGAGGGGCCCAGCAACGACTCGATCATGGGCGGACATCCGGGTGACAGCATTGCCGGAGATACATTGGCCGGTGCGTCACTGGCGGGTGACACGAGCATGAATGACGCGACGAACGGTGGCGCGGGGGATTCGAGCGGGGCGCTGGGCTTGAGCAGCAGTGATTCCACGGCGTCGGGCGTGGTGGGCGGCGTGGGTGGGGGAACGGATGAGCGCAAGCGGACGTGAGGACTGAAGCGGCATGTGGCAGACGATCAAGAACCTGTTCATCACGACGTTTGTCGCGGCCTTTGTGTGGGTGTTCGCGGAGAGTGAGACGCTGCGCGAACAGAAGATGACGGCGCGGCTGACGCTGACGACGCCTGCGCAGGCGCGGTACAGCTTTGTGACGGGGACCGACACGCGCGATGTGACGGTGGATGTGTGGCTGCAGACCAACAGCTCGCGGATGGAGTCGGTGGAGCGGCGGCTGCGGACGCCATTGGAAGTGCTTTCGGGCGCGGGATCGGTGCCGATTGTGCCGGGGCCTTACACGCTTGATTTGGGAGAGGTGCTGCGGGAGAACGCGGACTTGGCGGAATTGGGCGTGAGCGTGCGGCGCGTGGAGCCGGCGACGCTGAACGTGGTGATTGATGAACTGGAGACGCGCGAGGTGTCGGTGCGGCTGCCTAGTGAGATCACGGCGGCGCTTGGCGCAACGGCGGTGCCGGTCATCAGTCCGCCGACGGTGAAGATCACGATGCCTTCGCGGGATATCGCGCGGCTTGCGCCGCAGGATGCGGTGACGATTGCGATGCCGATGGAGTTGCTGGAGCGATTGCCTGGGGGCAAGTCAGAGACGCTGCGCGGGTTGTCGCTGCGGCCGCCTTTTGAGATTCGGGATGCGGAGAAGCTTTCGATTTCGCCGGCGAAGGTGGATGTGACGCTGACCAAGCCCAGCCGAGGGACGGAGTTGACGCTGTCGCAGATTCCGGTGTATGTGCGTGTCGAGCCGGATCAACTGGCGCGGTGGAATATTCAGATCGCGGCGCAGGATCAGTTTTTGACGAATGTGCGCGTGGTGGGGCCGGAAGAGTTGGTGGAGCAGGTGCGCAACCGGACGTTGCCCATTACGGCGCTGGTGAGTTTGAGCGTGGCGGATTTGGAGCGGGGAATCACGGCGCAGGTGGTGGAGTTTCCGAACATTCCGGAGGGGCTAAAAGTGGAGAGCCCGACGAGGAGTGTGCGGGTGAATGTGACGCGGCGGTAATCGAGCGTGCGGTCATGCAGACTTGCTGACGGTGAGTGCGCTGACGATCAAGAAGCCGACGTATGACGCGAGCAGCACTGCGCCTTCGAGGCGCGAGACGGTTTTGCCAAAAGTGCGACTGATGGGGACGAGGGCGATGGCCAGCACGCCCATGTATGCGAGCGGCACGATGAGTGAGCCGGTGAGGCTGGGGGGTGAGATGAAGCCGGTCACGCCGAAGACGAGCCCGGCGTTGAAGAGGCAACTGCCGATGGCGTTGCCCATGGCGAGGTCGGTCTGACCTTTGCGAACGGCCATGACGCCTGTGACCATTTCGGGAAGAGTGGTGCCGATGGAGACGATGGTGACGCCCACGATGGCGGCGGGGACGCCCAACGCGATGGCGATGCCCGATGCGCCGTCGCTGGCGAAGGAGCCTCCCAGTGAGAGCATGAGGAGGCCAGCGGCGAAGAAGAGGGCGATCATGGGCCAACTGAGGAGTTTGGGCGTGTCGGTGGGATCGGGGCCCAGTGTGTCGGCGGCAGTGGGTGTGGGTGCGGCGTCGGTTTGTCGCAGAGCGGCCATGATGGTCCATGCGCTGTAGGCACCGAAGATGCCCAGCATGAGGCCGGCTTGCCAGCTGCGGAAGTCGAGGGCGAGGCCCAGGGCAGCGATGCCGCCCAGGATGATGGCGTTGAGCCAGATTTCGACTTTGATGAGGCGTTCCTGGACGACGAGGGGTTTGATGAGAGCGCAGAGGCCCAGCACGAGGGCCATGTTGCAGATGTTGGCGCCGACGACGTTGCCCAAGGCGAGGTCGCCTCGGCCTTTGAAGGCGGAGATGAGGTTGAGGGCGAGTTCGGGGGCGCTGGTGCCCCAGGCGACGAGGGTGAGGCCCACGACGAGCGGCGAGACGCGGAGACGCGTCGCGGTGTCGACGGAGGCGGAGACGAGCAGGCGGCCTCCCAAGAGGAGAAGAACAAGGCCGGCGGCGAATTGGAGGGAATTGATGAGCATGGAAAGTACCGGGGATTTCGCAGGTCCGTGAATGCGGGAATGCGCGTTACAAGTCTCGCGGGGGGCGTTACAATTTCAACGGAGCAAACGCCGAGAGGCGCGTGCGGAATCGCCGATTGCAGATTTGCAGATGCCGATGATGGAACGGATGGCGTGCGGCCTCGCGAGGGCGGCATGCGAGAAAGGGATTGATCATGGGCCAGCACGGAATGAACGGAAACGGAAACGGCAAAGTGAACGGCTGCGGTCGTGGCGAGGGCGCGTGTGGATGCGCGGGCGCGTTTGCGGACAAGGTGGCGATGCAGCACAAGCTGTTTGCGCAACTGTCGGACATGTTTGGCAAGGAAGTGCCCATGTACGACAAAAGCCTGCTGGTGAATCGCATCACGAACACGGCGGTGTGTGATCTGCTGAGCAAGAAGTTCGGCGGGTTTGCGATTTCGCCCGGGCAACTGGAGAAGACCAGTGGCGAGCGGCACGGGGCGATTCGCATCGGGCGGCCTGATGAGTACAGGTGGATTGCGAGGTTCTTTGCGCAGTTTGCGATGGAGCCGCACAACTACTACGACATGACGAGCGTGGGCGCGAAGAGTCAGCCGATCGTGGCGACGGCGTTTCGCAGCCGGGTGAATCCGGAGCACCGCGTGTTTTCGTCGTTGCTGCAGACGGATTACTTCGCGGGCGAGACGCGGACGCGGATTGAGAAGCTGCTGGCGACGCGGCAGGTGTTCAGTGATCGCGCGAAGGAACTGATTGAGAAGGGTGAGCGAGAGGGGGGGCTGAACTGGGATGATGCGCAGGCGCTGATCAAGGAGGGGACGGACAGGATCTTCAAGTGGACGGCGAAGGCGCATGACCACAATCTGTACAAGGAACTGTGCGACGGCGGGTTCAAGATCGCGGCGGATATCGCGTGTTTCCGCAGCCACCATTTGAATCACCTGACGCCCAACACGCTGTGCATGGATCTGTACACGGCGGCGATGCAACACACGATGGGGCAAATGGACGAAGCGGCGTTTCGCATGCGGGCGACGCGGGCGCTGACGCGGCTGAAGAGCTTCGCGGATCGTGATTGGATGCGGCTGCACTTCCGGCATCTGTCGGCGGATGCGATCGCAGCGTTCAGCGATGGCACGGTTGATGAGATGTTCATCGGCGCGCTGGTGGCGGGGCTGGTGGCGCGGTTCAAGCGCGATGATGTGCAACTGAGCAAGCTCAAGCACGCGGGATTCAAGGACTTTACGGAAGGGCCCAGCGAAGACACGCCTGTGCTGCTGCGGCAGGACGCGTATAAGGCGCTGACGGAGGCGGTGGAGTTCACGAACCCGGATGGGAGCATTGTCAACACGGTGCACACGGCGCGGTTTGGCGAGATTGAGCAGCGCTTTTACGCGACCACGCCCAAGGGGCGCGAGCTGTATGACAAGTGCCTGAGCGTGGCGGATGCGGCGCGCGAGAAAGATCCGAGTTTTCCGAAGCGCGACTATCCGGCGTATGAGGCGATGTATGCCGAGCCGTTCAAGGCGTTTCCGAAGACGATGCGCGAGCTGCTGAAGGCGGGGCTGATTTACGGGCGGTACAGCGTGACGCTGAAGGGGATGAGTGCGGCGGCTGGGTCGCTGCCGACGGATCGGTTTGCGCTGGTGGAGCAGGGGTACGTGCGCGTTGAGGGGCTGCGGTATGAGGATTTCCTGCCTGTCAGTGCGGCGGGGATTTTCGCGAGCAATTTGAATCAGTACGGGACGAAGAGCACTGCGGCGGTGAAGCCGGAGTACACGCAGGCGCAGTTGGAAGCGGTGATGGGGCTCTCGATCATCAACACGGATGAGCAGTATGCGGGGATGGAAGCGGCGTCGCTGCTGGAGGTGTATGCGAAGCTCGGGCTGCTTGGGAAGTTGAGCGATGGCGAGCGTGCGTCGCTGGAGCGTGCGGCGAGCAAGGCTCCGCAGGGGGCGATGGTGGAGGCGGGTGTGTGAGGTTTGCTCACGTGACGGAAGGGAGTTTGTCTGTCACAGTGTGATGTCATTTTCGGTCGGATCGACGTCGCATCAACGAAAGGCAGTCGTGACGATCTTGTCGCGAGCGTTCTTGCATCTCTACCCGAACGTGATGCTTTTCCGCCGTTGTGTCGGAGTATGTTCGCGGTCGCGGGTGCCGAAGTTGCTGAAGCGTCGTATCGCGGGGATCGAGCAATCGCGTTTGCGTTTATGGGCAATCACGCAGCGGGCGCGATCAGTGCGTTTCTCTCGAAGTTCGAAACACTTCTGGCGAGGCTTCCCTGGTTTAAAGCGGTTGTTTGCGTGCGGCCGGAGTACACCTGCGGGTTTGACGTCGAGTATTGTCTGCCCGAGGTGTCCAGAGGAAGTGCGGCGACACCTTGGGTAATTCGGTGTTATGCGGTTCAGCCGCGGCAGCTGATGTTGCACTTCGATGTTGCGATGCGTCCGGGATACTGCGCGGCGGAGCCTGGAAAGAAGGAGCAGAGTCCGAGTGACGCGGCGGCGGCGTTGCTGCGTGCGATGGATGCATTGATTGAATTCAGTCAGCAACGCGATCCGGAGGTTTTTCGCGGCGACAAGGTGCTTCAACAAGGACTTCGTGACCGTTTGGCGGAGTGTCGGCGCTTGGCGTATGAACTTGCGCATGCGACACGAGGCGCGGTTGGGCTGGATGCGAACAAACAGTTTCACCGCTTGCTTGATTCGATGGCAACGCCGGTGACGACGGTGCAGGGCTGGGCTGGGGCGTGGCGGGTTGCTGAGAGAGACGTGCGCGAGCTGCGAGCACGGATTGGTGAGTATGTCAGTTTGAAGGCTCCCGACAGCGTGTAATGCGTTCGCTGAGATCCGTGATTTGTGTCGTACTTCACGGCTCAGTGAACGAATCGAGGTGGCGTATGCCCCACCTTCGCACGGATTGTTGCGAAGTGCGAGTTTCTGGCTTGCAGCGGGCAGCGAGTTTCGCTAGGGTGGTGGCATGAGCAACATGACATTTACCGTTGATCCCGTCGCCGCTGCTACGCAGGAGGTCGCGAACAAGCTTTGCGATTTGTGCGGGCGGGGCGAGCATGAGAAGGCGATGAAGGAGCTGTACGCGGAAAACGCGCGGCATGTGGAGGTGATGGCGATGCCTGGGAGTCCGTGGCCGCGGATCATCGAGGGGAAGGCGGCGCTGGAGAAGTACAGCGAAGAGTGGGCGAAGATGACGACGGTGCATGGGTGCACGATCGGCAAGCCCATGGTGAATGGCGATCAGTTTCTTGTGGAGATGACGCTGGACGCGACGCATCATGAGGGCCCGATGGCGGGGCAGCGGATGCAGATGAGCGAGCAGTGTCTGTACACGGTGAAGAACGGGAAGATCGCGGAAGCGAAGTTCTTTTACTCGTGCGGCGGGTGAGTGATTAATTGACGAGTGCATGTCGACAAGGCGAGCGGTGCGCTCGCCTTGTTGTTTTTTGGTCAAGGTGATTACATGCCCGGGATGCGCACGAGGTTTGGACCGGGCTTGACCATGATGGCTTTGGTGTACGCGACTTGGAATCCCATGCGGCGGACGTTGCGTTCGGTGCCGGCGCCGGGGAGGCCGCCGATGGTGGCGACGGTTGCGCCGTGATCGCGGGCGAAGGCGAGGCGGGCGGCGATGAGGGCCTGCTGGATGCCCATGCGGCGGAAGGGGGGCAGCGTGGAGAGGCCGAAGAGGGCGGCGATGGAGCCGTGTGGGGTGTGGGCGACTTCGCACGATCCGGCAGAGGCGGGCTTGTCATTGACGGTGGCGAGGAAGGCGTGCGAGCGGTAGTGGGTGGCGGCGCGCTTGGCGAGGGCGAGTTCGTCTTCAGTGGGATTGCGGCCATCGGGGAGGAAGCCGCTGACGGAGGTCCAGGCGAACTCGTGCAAGAGGGCTTGGTCGTCTTTGGGGACGACGGTGATGCGGAGAGATGGGGGCGGTGTGTGGAGCGAAGCGAAGGGTTCGTTGGGTGCGATGGTGCGGAAGAAGACGGTTTCGAAGCCGCGAATGGTCCAGTTGCGCGATTCGAGTTGGGCGAGGAATTCGGGGTGGGCGTAGGGGGAGAGTTCGATGCGGGGCTCGAGGCCTTTTTCGATGTAGAACGATTCTGCGAGGTCGAGTTCGTCGGCGGTCATGGGGCCGTCGAGGCCGGCGCCGCAGATGAAGTTGCACCAGGTTCCGGGCTTGCCGCGGGAGATGGTGCCGCCGGCGAAGGGGCGAGCCTCTTCGGCGACGCTGGCGACGCCTTCGGCGATGCGGGCTTCTTCGAGGCGGGCGAGGTGTTTGAGATCGAGCATCGCGTCTCCGGTGATGAGAGTGGTCGGATCGTGAGCGTGAGGGGAAGCGTTCGCGGCTGAGCATCATAAACTGGCCGCATGGATCAACTCACGACTGGCACGCTTTTGGCCGTCACGGTCGGCAACACACGCACACGTTTGGGGCTGTTTCGGCCTGCGGCGACGCAGGGGGGCGAGCTTGTGGAAGCGGCGAGCCATGCGAACGCGGACTTAGGTGCGATCGCGAAGCATGCGCGCGAGATGCTGGTGAATGACCATGGCGCGAGCATCGTGATGTCGTCGGTGAATGACCGGACGGCGGATGAACTGGAAAAGCTGCTGCGCAGCGAGACGGGGGAGGAGACGTATCGGTTTGGGCGCGATCTGCACATTCTGATGCGCAACGGGCTGGATGATGATTCGACGGTGGGGCAGGATCGATTGCTGTGCGCGATGGCGGCGTATGGGAAGACGAAGCAGGCGTGCGTGATTGTGGACGCGGGGACGGCGATCACGGTGGACTTTATTGATGGCGAGGGCGTGTTTCAGGGGGGTGTGATTGCGCCGGGGCTGCACATGATGCTGGCGAGTCTGCATGAGCACACGGCGGCGTTGCCCAAGTTGGCGTATGAGACGCCTGACGCGGGTCGAGGCGTGTTTGGGAAAGACACCAAGCACGCGATGCTGCTGGGTGTGCGCACGGCAGCGCAGGGTTTGGTGCGGCTGGTGGTGGAGCGGTATGCGGAGGCGTATGACGCGTATCCGCAGATCATCGCGACGGGCGGGGATGCGGCGACGCTGTTTGAGCATGATGAAGTGGTGGAGCACGTGGTGCCTGATTTGCAGTTGATGGGGGTGTATGAGGCATGCAAGCGGAATTTGGGCGATGGGGATGACATTCGGGATGATGCATCGGATGACGAATAGGGGCGATGCGTGAGCGCGAGAAGCACGAGCACGGTTGCGTGGCGCATGCTGACGCCTGGGACGCATGCGGGTGCGATCGGGATGTTCTGGCTGCATGCGCATGATGCGGCGGGCCTGCGCGATGCGATGCGTG
>DATGWV010000011.1:0-4136 GCA_035299305.1 Phycisphaerales bacterium
GGGCCAGTTGCCCGCACTTGCGACAACTGACTGCAATGGCAATTCACAGAGTGATGCTTTCGACATCGTGCGTGGCCTTGCGTTTGATGCGTATCCGTACAACAACGTCCCCGACTCCTGCGAGCCCGATTGCAACAGCAATCTCGTGGGTGACCTGACGGAAATCGCGCTTGACTGGCAGCTTGATCGTGATCTGTCACGCACACTCGACAGCTGCGATATCAATGCCGCGGGAGGCACCGGGGGCTTCGGCGGTGCTCGGGATACGAATGCGAACGGCATCCTCGACTCGTTCGAGGGCAAACCGAATGTCGTCATCACCGAGATCATGTATAACCCCGCCGGCGCAGACGAGGGACAGGAATGGGTTGAGATCTACAACGCTGGCGCGGCACCGGTCGATGTTTCCGGCTGGGCGCTCAAGGACGTTGAGGGTGACCCGGCCACGGGCGGCATCACGCCCGGGACTGTCCTGCAGCCGCAGGAAGCTATTGTGCTTGTACCCGGCTCTGGTCCGGGTGTGCCGGCGGAGATTGTCAGCCAGTTCCGCACGGCATGGTCGCTTCCGGCGAACGTGCGAATTCTCGCGCTCACGCCGTGGCAAGACCGGGCACAGCAAGCGACGGATATTGACGAGGTCTTGGGACTGATTGACGCCTCGGGTCAGATCGTCGACGTCGTCAACTATCAGAATCGTGAGTATGTCGCGACGAGCGCGTGGCCTGACGATGACGGTGACTCAAGCATCGCGATTCGCTCGAACGCGGTAAGCAAGTCTGCAAACGACATTGCATCCAATTGGACGCTGTCGATGAGCGGCCTTGATGGAGCACGCGACAGTGCGCAGTTCGGCATCTTCAACGATGGGCGTCTGACCGGATCAGTCGGTTCGCCGGGCGTGGTATGGACGCAGGCACCTCAGCACGCAAGTGGCGAAGTCATCTTCACCGAACTGATGTTCAGCCCAAACAGCAACCCGGGCGATGCCACACGCGGCGAGTGGGTCGAACTCTACAACACGACCGAAGTGACGGTCGACCTGTCGGGGTGGTATCTTCGCGACGAAGACGGTCGCACGTCAAGCATTCCCGCTGGTACATCGCTTGCGCCACATGCCGCCATCGTGCTGACACCTCGCGGCGGGAGCAGTGCCGCAGCGGCAGAAGCCGAGTTCCGCGCGGCGTGGGGACAGATCTGCCAAGTCATCGCGCTGACGGGCTGGTCCGATCAGGAGACGCTTCCGAATCTCGGCGGGCTTGCGAACAGCCCCAGTCTTGGCAACGAACTGCTGACGCTGCGGACGAGTGCTGGCGGGCTCGTAGATGTAGTGAACTTCGATGACACCTTGCCTTGGCCAGCAGATGCGGCGATCGCTGCGCCCGGACTCGGTGCGGCATGGAGCATCTATCTGCGGCCTGGTCTTTACGATGCGAACGCGAACGACGACGGCGGCAACTGGAGCCCCTCGAGCATCGGAGTCGATCTCGCGCAGATCAACCTCCTGACGCCGGTGTACAACGGCATCGACATCGCGTCTCCGGGCTTGATCGCTGGACAAGTGCTCACTCCGTCGTGCGCCACTGTCGCGTGCGACGACATTGACTTCAACAACAACGATGTCTTCCCTGAAGATCAGGACGTGATCGATTTCTTCAACGTGCTCGCGGGTGCTGATTGCCCGAACTGCAACGACATCGACTTCAACAACAACAACGTCTTCCCGGAAGATCAGGACGTTATCGACTTTTTCAACGTTCTCGCAGGCGGCAATTGCAACTAAGGGCTCTCAGCACGCAGCAGCGAGACACAGACAGATCGCTCGCCCATCACATGCTGAAAGGTCTGGGCCCGAGCAAAGCGCTCGGGCCCAGTTTTCTATCTACGAGTCAATCAATTATCAATCTAACTGGACCCCGCAACATTGATCCCATGGCCAACCATTGCCAACGATCCAGAGGTATTTCGGAGCGGTGCAACGACGAGGCGCGTCTCTGCACAGTGACAAAGTCGCCCTCCTTGCTACCGCTGCTTCACCTCGACCCAGTTGATGTTCCATTCGGAGCCGAGGGAGCGGAGGCGCAACTTGTGCTTGCCTTGGGGCAAGGTGATGCGGGGGCTGGATTGGGTGATGAAGGTTTGCCAGCCGCCGGTGGCGGTGAGAGTTTGCATGTCGATGACTTGGTCGTTGATGAGGACTTCGAAGCCTTTGCTGCCGGTTTGTGAGGCGAGGCGGTAGTCGATGGTGTATTCGCCGGCGGCTGGGACGGTAATGTTGAAGTCAATGAAGTCGCCGGGATCGAAGTAGCCGAGGTTGAGGCCGCCGCCGGTGTCGGTGCACGGCTCGGATTTGACGCCGCTCATGGCGATGTAGTCTTCGGCTTGGATGCGGGCGGGCACAGCGATGTGGGGAAGGGTCGTGTGGGCGACTTGGCTTGGTTGGCTTTCGACGCAGCCGATGCTGGCGCTGATGGTGTAGTAGTGGGCATGACCATCGGCGGGCGCGGTGTCTTCGAAGTGGTTGTGCGTCAACTGATGCGCGATGCGCTGGGGTTTGTCGCCTGAGCGTGTGGCGCGGTAGACGTTGTAGCGTGCGGTGGTGTCGCTTGCAGCGTCCCACTGCAGTGAGACGGACTTGTCAGTTTGCGTTAGCTGCAGATTGGTCGGGGGTTTGGGATCGGGGAAGGGGAAGCGCTCGTCCCAGGATTCGTGCTTGACCCAATCAACTTCCATGACCCATTCGCCATCGACAGTGGCGTCGGAGATCTTGGCGTAGTTGAGGATGGCGAACATGGGCTCGGGGTAGTTGTCGCCTTCACCCACGTTGCGGTAGACCTCGATGCCATCAACGCGGTAGACCAGATCGCTGCCGGCCCATTCGACGGAGTATTCGTGGAAGTCGTCGAGTGTGACGGGGACGCTGGTGCGCAGGGTCCACCAGTCGCCTTTGTCTTGCGCGAGCGATTGGATGGCACCGGTGGTGAAGCGGTCGCGGCCGCTTTCACCGTGGTGTTCGAAGATGTCGATTTCGCCGGAGCCTGTGAGCGGCCAGGGGATGTTCTCATCGGGCTGTTGCACGGGTGGCTCGTTGTTGCGGGCGCCCAGAATCCACCAAGCGGGGAACATGCCGGGCTTGCCGTTGCCCCAGAGTTTGAGGCGGGCGGTCCATTTGCCCTTGACGAATTCCTTGCGGTTTTTGGAGCAGATGCGACCGGCGACGAACTGGGTGTCGGGCTGCTGGTTGCCGTGCTTGTCGAAGTTGTTGCTGGTGCGCTTTTCGCCCAGGTTCACGACTTTGAGCTTGAGCGAGCCGTTGCTGACTTCGCGCGTGCCGAATTCGTTGCTGGGGACGTAGGTCTGCTTTTCGTTGTTGACCCAGATCATCTGGTCTTGCCAGTTGTCGGGGTTGAAGGTGTGGAAGTCGTCGAAGAAGTTGGTTGTCCATCCGGTGGTGCTTTGTGTGTCGTAGACGAGTGTTTGGATGGCGTTGGCGGGAATCGTCGCGGTTGTTTCTTGGCTGGCGGTGCAGAGGCGGTAGGTGACGGGTATGTTGGTCGTGTTAAGCACGACGGTGACGAGGCGGTTGTCGGCGTTGAGGAAGGATGTGGTTTGCAGCATGCTGCGCGTGCTGACGGCGCTGATGCGCTGTGCGCCGGGGCGGATGAACTTGGCGAAGTGGCCCAGGTAGTAGTACGTGGGTGTGTAGATGAGTTGACCGGTTTTGCTGTCGGCGTGGATGGGCGCGAAGCAGAAGTTGCCGACGTGGTTGGGGCCGCCTGTGTCGTTGAGGAGGATGTTCCAATCGATCCAGCCGACCGCGCCGGCATTGAAGTCGTTGACGAGGGCGTCGCCGTAGCGCTCGGCGTTGGGCCAGTGTCGCAGACGCGTGGGATCGAAGCGCTCGACTGTTGCTTCGGTGAGCAGGACTTTGACATTGGGCCAGGCGCTGGTGACTTCGGCGACGTTGTTGTACATGGGCTCGCCGCCGGCCCAAGTTTCGTACCAGTGAAAGCCGACGCCCCAGACGTACTTGGCGGCCTGTGGATCACTGAGGATGGTGTTGGCGCGCTGCGTGATCAAGTCGCGGTTGTGATCCCAGACGATGATCTTTTTGTCGCCGATGCCCGCTTGCTGCATGA
>DATGWV010000012.1:0-5558 GCA_035299305.1 Phycisphaerales bacterium
GGGATGTCGTTCACCAGACTTCAAGGAGGCTCCTCGTGTTCGCACGTACACGCACCGTTCACGGGCTTTTTGCGGCTGCACTGATGGGCACTGTGTTCCACGCTGCCGCGTTGGCGCAAACGTTGACGGCAGCTTTTCCGCCCGCGCCGCGGTTTTTCTTCCGTGGTGTGGGCGTGCCGACTGGGGCGCAGCCTTCGTCGGGTTGCGGGCACGTGTCGTCGGACGGTCTCTTGGTGACCGGCATCGAGGCGAACGGCTTCATGAACCGACGCATGTTCGCAACGGCGGCGTGGGATCCGCCACAACGCACGCTGCTGCAATTCGGCCCTGGGTTGCCGTTCTACCCGTCGGGAGTCATGGCGGGCAATGGCGGCGGCGTCGTGTTCGGGCGGTGGGACAGCTTCACGCAACCGGTTTTTGAGTCGGGCTTGAGCAGCGCGGGCGGGCCTTGGACGCTTGTCACCAACCTCGTTCAACCTGCGTTCGATCAAGTGCGGTTTGACGGCATGAACGCCGACGGAAGCGAGTTTGTATGGAGCGGTGTTGATCCTGCGACTGGAGCGAGGAAGGCGTTCTGGATGCTGGGCGGCGTTGTGCCGCTTGACCTCGAAACGTATCTTCCGCCGTGGAGCGGCGCGGGCGCGTCGCTCATGCAGGTCACGGGCGTTGCCGATTTTCGACGGACGTGTGTCGGCTATCGCGAGTCGAGCTTCGGCGGTGGTTCGGAAGCGTTCATTGTCGATATCGCAAGCGGAACTGGGCGGATCATCACAAATCCGTATCCGCCTGGGCCCTTCGGGCCGACGTGGCAAGTCACGGGCGTCGCCGTGAGCGGCGACGGTCTGACCGTGGCGGTGAACCTGCTCGATACGGCGCTCGATGTCGCGACATTCGTTGAGTTCAGCAACGGCATCACGAGTCGAGTGACACTGCTTGCCCCACCTTCTGCGTCGACTGGTGGCGTCGTTGCCATCAACGAAACCGGTCAGGTGATGGCGGGCTTTGACCCGATCTCCCTGCAAACTGTGACGTGGACGGACGCCGTGCCGCGAACGATCGCGTCACAGTGTGCGGCGATCGGATTTCCCATCGCGCCGCAGTTCACGGGTATATTCGTCAGTGACATGTCCGCACGCGATGTGCTTGTCGGCGGCGGATCCAACGCGGCGGGGCAAGGCGAGGGCTGGATTGCTCGCTTGCCGCTCAAGCGCCAGAGAAGTGACTTCAATCGCGATGGCGTGTTCTCGCGTCCGGTGGAGCAGGCGGAGTACAACGCGGCCTTTGCCGCCGGCAATTTGTCCGCCGACTGGAACTACGACGGCATACTCACGCCGGTGGATCAGGCACTCTTCGCAAGTGACCTCGCTGCGGGGCGCTGACGCAGCAGGCTGTGGCCGCGATGATCGAATGCAGCCGCAGGTGAGCGACGCGTGTCAGGATCAAGCCCCGAGCGAGATGCTCGCTCGCTGCTGCATGACATTTTCATACACACTGACGCAGGGAGAGGCGGGACTCACGATGCGCATCTGCCGCATCAGTGCGCAGGTGTACAACTCGCTGGATGACTATGAGCGGCTTGCGAGTGTGCTGAATGATGAGTTCGCGTATGAGCGAACGCTGTGAGCACTGGCTGACGCCTCACGAGCAAGAGCCACCCGCAAGGACGTTGAAGAAGTCGATCACGTCTTGGTCTTCAGGGAAGACACCATTGTTATTGAAGTCGATGTCGTTGCAACCCAGCGTGCCATCACACGACGCGGGCGTGCCGCCTGCGAGGACCGTGAAGAAGTCGATGACGTCTTGATCTTCCGGAAAGACGCCGTTGTTGTTAAAGTCGATGGAGTCGCACGATGCGGGCGTCAGGTCGATCATCCAGTTCGTGCCCGAAAGGGATGAAACGCTGACGTTGGCGACCGGCTGTCCGTTGATTGTCACGTTCGAGATGCCCAGCCAGTCCATCCGCAGCGGTCCACCGAAGCTCGCGTTTCCCGCGCCATCGCTTGCATGGACATTTGCTTGCGCGACGCCGCTGAACATGCCAATCAGCGGCACGGGCAGGCCGATGAGGAGATTCACCGTGGCGCTGTACACGCCGAAAGCGGCGCCGTTGTATCCGGCATTGGAGAAGATCGGGCTGTAGAAAGTCGCAGTGCGCGAGATGTCAAACGCCGCGCCGCCCAGATCTACGCCCAAGTTCCACGAACCGGCGGATGTGCCGCTGCTCGCACCCAGCGCACCACTCACGCGCACACTGAATGTCACGCTCGCGACGGAGTTGTTGGGAACACCCGGCGCGGTGAAAACCAACGTGTCACGGAACTCGCCGCGAGCCTGGGTCGTGAGCGCGACACTGGCTTGTCCGCGCAAGTTGATGCTGCCGTACGTGCACGATGAGGTTGCGCTACCGGCGGGCGTGCCGTAAGGGCCCGAGCCACCCGTGGACGAACCGGTTGTGAAAGCAGGACCGCTTTGGGTATCGGTCATGTCAAAAACACCTGTGCCGCCTCCAAAGCTTGGCTGGACGATGACACGAGTCGTGTTGAACGGCTGTGCAAGCACTGGCATTGTGCACAGGGCAAGCGAGCCGACCGAAAGAATGTGATTGACTCGCATTGATCCTTCTCCAGTATTGCCTGCGGATTGCGGGCGCACGACATATCCCCAACGCCACGGCACGAAGGTCATGCGTCACGGGGTGGCATCAGAGACAACTAATTTCAGCGCGATCTTGGTCTTCGTGTAGCTGCCCGACCAAAGGCAGTAGTTCAACGCGTGTTGATAGCACGATCCTGACGCGAAACGCTCATGAACACGTGCAGAGCTGAATGTGTCAGCGAGCCGAGATCCCCTAAGCACGGTGCAAGACGCTACCAAGCCAATTCAAGCGAAGTATCCGAGCGAACTGCCACCTACGCCGTCGCCGCGCGCGTGTTGCGTTCGGCGATCACGCCTTCGTACACCTTCACGCAGTTGGTCGCGGCCTGGTCCCACGTGAGGCGGTGCAGTTCCATGCGGCCGTGGTCGCGCAGCGTCTGGCTCAACGAAGGATGCCGCAAGACGGAGACGATCTTGTTGGCCATCTCGTCGATGTCCCAGAAATCCACCTTGAGCACGTGCTGGAGGACTTCACTCGCGCCGCTGGTTTTACTGAGGATCACGGGCACGTCGTGGCTGATGGCTTCGAGCGCGGCGATGCCGAAGGGTTCGCTCACGCTGGGCATGACGTAGCAGTCGGCCATTTTGAAGACGCGCTCGATGTCGCCGCCGCGCAGGAAGCCGGTGAAGAGCACCTTGCCGCCGATGCCCATGCTCGCGGCGAGATCGATCATGCGCAGGGCCATGTCGCCGCTGCCTGCAAGGACGAACTTGGCGTCGGGCACTTTCTCCAGCACGCGCTTGGCGGCGGCGATGAAGTACTCGGGGCCCTTCTGCATGGTGATGCGACCCAGGAAGAGCACGATCTTGTCATCGGTCTCGATGTGCGCGCCTTGCGCCGGCTGGTGGGCGTCTTTGTCCAGGCCGTTGTAAACGACGCCCAGCTTGTTGGCGGGCACGCCATAGCGGCGCTCGCAGATGTTGGCGGTGAGCTGGCTCACGCACACGACTTTGTCGGCCGCGTGCATGCCCGCACGTTCGATGTCGTAGACGCGCTGGTTGACGTTGCTGCCCGAGCGATCAAACTCGGTGCTGTGAATCTGCACGATGAGCGGCTTGCCCGTCACCTTCGCGACGGCGATGGCCGCGGGGAATGTCAGCCAGTCGTGAGCGTGAATGATGTCGAAGTCTTCGCGCCGCGTGAGCGCAACGCACAGGCGTGCGTAGCGCTCGGCATCGCCCACGAGGTCGTTGCCGTAGCCGACGCCTGCGCCGCCGCCACTGCCGATGAAGCCGCGTTCGGTGCCGCTCTTGAGCTGCTGGGCGGGCTGAGGCTGAGGCGTGAGCGGCTCACCCGCGCTGTCGACAGCGCCGATGAGTGCGGGGTCGATGTCGAGGGCGCCGTCGCTGTCCATCGCGGGCAGTTTTTCCTTGGTCGCGCCCACGCCCTGTGTGCGCTGCGTGGCGTTGCCCGGGTACGGATTGCTGAAACTCGCGGGCACGCCATGGAACACGGCGTGCTGGAACTGGTAAAGACCCGTGCCGCCCGTGCCGCTGAGGGCCGCGAGATCGCGCAGGGGCAGCCCGCCTTGGGCCGCAACGCCGGCCACGCTCATGGGCGAGAGCATCTTGACGTGGCTGCTCTTGGAGCGATCAACCGGCTTTGGCAGCACAAAGATGACCGAATGTCCCTGCTTATCGAGGGCTTTCGTCAATCCATAGCAGGCGATGCCAAGACCGCCGGCGATGAAAGGCGGAAACTCCCAACCAAGCATGAGCACGCGCATCGAGAACCCTCCGACGACGCCGAGTGAAACGGCGGCAGAGAGCATCATATCGGCGACAACCTGCCAAGCACGGTCGCACGCCGTCATGCCGAGAGATCGCTGGGTGCAACATCCACGCATGTCGTCATGAGCATGCAAGCGCCAACGTGACACGATGCAGTCATGGCTTCACGTCGCCGCCAGCAGCCTGAGGAAGTCGCACGAATGCTCGAGAATCAGAGTCGATCGCGGACACGATTGCGGATATTACGGGGTGTTGTGCGAACGTGATTGGAGGTTCACCGTTTCAAGGGTCGACGCACTCCAAGCGTTCACGGATGGCAGGTATTTCCAGCGTGTATGCGCATTCCTCTTTTCTGTGTTCTCAAGCGACGAACGTCTCAGTTCGATGCAGTCACCAAGGGAGCTCTAGGGTGGGGCCCCGCCATCAACAAGTGAACACGGAAAGTTGCTATGCAGTTCAAGAACTTCAGCATTGGTGTCCGTCTTGGCATTGGCTTCGCGGTTCTGCTCCTGCTGCTGGTTGCAGCGCAGGTGATCGCGTCTTCGCGCGTCTCGACCATCAGCGGCCGATTGACGCGGATCAACGACGTGAACAGCGTCAAGCAACGCTACGCGATCAACTTCCGCGGGAGCGTGCATGATCGGTCCATTCTGATGCGCGATCTGGTTCTCTTCGAGAAGCCTGAAGACATTCGTCGCACCGTCGATGAGATCAACCTGCTCGCACGCAACTACGCCGACTCTGCGGTGAAGCTTGATGAACTGATGAGCGATCCCGCTCTCACCAACTCCGCAGAACGCAAGGCGCTTGCCGACATCAAGGCGGTGGAAAGCCGCACGTTGCCGCTGCTTGACAATGTCGTCGCCGGCACGCGTGATGGCGTGAAGCAGCAGGGGGTCATGGAAGTCGTCAATGCGGCTCGGCCGGAGTTCTCAGAGTGGTTGCGAGTCATCAACGTCTTCATCGACATGCAGGAGGAGACCAACAAGACGATGGGCGCTGAAGCCCGTAGTGTCGCTGCAACGTTCAATACGTGGATGATTGCGTTCGGTGTGTGCGCCGTGGTCTTTGGCGGATGCTTCGCGTGGTTCCTCGTGCGATCAATCTCCAATCCCATCTCCGAACTGAAGCAGGCTTTTGCCAAGGTTGCTGAGGGCGACCTGCGGACCCGC
>DATGWV010000013.1:0-6149 GCA_035299305.1 Phycisphaerales bacterium
GTCTGCTGCGGCGTGGCAAGTTCCCACGCGCCAGTCGTCGCGGCAGAAGCATTGATGGGCGTGTTCGTGACCGTCCAGCCCTGATTCGTCGTGAGCGTGTCAGAGAAGCGGTCTTCGCGGCCGCCGATGCCGAAGCTGTAGGGCGAGCTTGCGCCGCCGAAGGGCAGTGTCGCGATACCTGAAACCGAGCCTGTCGCTTCAAAGTAGTAGCGGGGTTGATCGCCGCACGCGAAGCCGGGCAACTGCGCGGTCCACGTGTTGCCATTCTGTGTCATCGCGATGGACTGGTACGGCGCGCCTGCCGAGGACGCGTACTTGAGCACCGCAGACCCGGCGACAAGCTCATCCGAGCGGGTGGTGATCACGACGCTCACAGGTTGCTGCGATGCAGGCGGAACAAGTGCCGCCGCCAGGGTGCCCGGGTTCATGACCACGCGCGGCGTACCGCTGCCGCCCGCGATGGGGTGCGAACTCACAACGCTGACCGCCTGTGAGCCAGCAGGCACGTTGAACGCGATCAGATCAAGCTCGTACGCGCCAGCGGCGGGGTTGGCGATGCGAATCTGCTCAATGTTGTCGCGCCGATTCGCGGCGGTGGTGACAGCGGGCGATGAGGGACTTGCAGGATCAAGCGACCACGGGCGATAGGTCGTGCCCGTGGGGCCCGTGATCTCCATGTCGATGTCGTTGACCAGCGAAGGCACAACGTTGGGCGTGCCCGGTGCATCGTCCCACGCGATAGTCACGACAAGCTCGCTCGCACCGGCGGGCACCGTGATGATGCGCGTTTCGAGGCCGCCTTGCGACAAGCTGGCTTCGAGAAACTGGCCGGTCCGCATGAGATCGATGGCGTCTTTGGCGCGAATGGAGCCGTAGCCGAATTGATAGTCAGGGCCGGGAGTGCCCAGATCGACGGCGGTCTGCGCCAGCAGAGCCTTCAAGAAGCTGTTGCGCGGATCGTCCACGATTTCGGGGAACTGTGCGCGGAAATCCTGCAGAATCAGTGCGCTGATACCGGCGACTGTGGGCGTTGCCATGCTGGTGCCGCACAGCGATGAATACGACGTGTCGTTCGTGCTGCTCGTGCTTGTCACGCCAGCATCACCGGAGCTTTGGCAGCCGCCGGTCGAGAAGTCCGGCCGCATGCGACCGTCCTCGGTGGGGCCCCAGCTCGAGAAGCTCGTCATGGCCTGCGACACGCTGTCGATGGCGCCGATCACCATCGCGTTCTTGTTGTTGCTCGGCGGCGCGGTGGAGGCGTACCCGGTCGAGCAGCGCGTGCTGCTGCGCTCATTGCCCGCAGCCCACGTGACGCGGAACGGCTTCTGCTGCGTTGCGGGCAGCGCGCCGCGCACGATGTTGTCAATCAGAATATCCGTCACGTTGTAATCGCCATACCACGTGCAACTGAAGCCGTTGTTGGCGACGTTGGTGCCGATGGAGTTGGTCGCGATGTCGGCTCCCGCCGTGATGGCGGCCGTGTAGTTTGACTCGATATCGACCGCGTTGGTGTAGAGCCAGCCCGTGCCCAGCGTGCCTAGACCAGCGGAGAGAATCTGCACGCCCGGGGCCATGCCGCGGTGCGTCGCATTCGCCACGCCGCCACCACCCACAGTGCCCGCGCAGTGCGTGCTGTGGCTGCTAATGGTGTCAGTATCGGGGTCGATCACCGTCGCGCGGCCTTGAAAGTCTTGGTGCGTCGTTCGCACCCAGCCGCTGTCAAAGACCAGCACCGAAACACCCGCGCCGTTCAAGTTGTACGGCGCGGTTTGCAGCAGAGCGGCTTGCGTCAGCGTGCGGTTTTCCGCGTTCAATTCGCCCAGCTCGGGCAGCGCGGGCGCGATCCACTGCACAATGTCCTCCTGCGCCAGCGCAGCGATCTTGCTCTGCCGCACTTCCGCCATGAAGACCGGAATCGACTCAAGCGCGCCGCGCACCGCTTCCGCGTGCGGCAGCAGACGCGGCACAGCCATCGCGTCGGCCTTCTGGTCGGCGTGCAGCATCACCAGCACGGGCACGATCGGATCGGCTTCCCGCGTCAGGGCAGGGTCAGTCACGTTGTACAACTGATGGATGTTGCCCAGCAGCTTGCGGTCAATCTTCCACGCGGGATCAATCGCGCTCGCGCCAGCGATCATCTTGCTCTGATCCAGCGCGGCGACATCGGCATCAGCGCGAAGCACCGCAAAGAACGCATCATTGCCCAGCGGCGCGAGCAGTTCGATGCCGTCGGCTGCAAGCAACTCGCGCGTGGAGTCGTCGGCGCGAACCGCAAGCTGCAACGCGATGCGACGATCAAACTCACCCCGCAGCGTTGTCAGTTGCATCGCGACGGAGGCGTTGGCATCGCCGATGGTTGTGAAACGATCGGGCGTGCTTCGCAGCCAGACCTGACCGTGCGCAGCAGCACCGCACAAAGCCAAACCAGCCGCGAGCGTGAGAGAAAGTGAGCGAGAGATGTGTCCGCGCATGAAAAGTCCTCACTCGGGCACCACTGCCCGGTCCACACAGTCTACAGAAATCGGCCCGGTCGTCTACAGAGAAATCACGAGGTGTGAGGTGATTTTCTATCGGAACCGCCGATACCACACCCCCTCACGGGAGAAGTCTGACAAAAAACCCCGCTCATCTGAGCGGGGTCGTCTTCATGTCACACGCTCGCCGTCACTCACGGGCACGCGCCGCCAGCCAGCACATTGAAAAAGTCGATGACATCCTGATCCTCAGGGAAGACACCGTTGTTGTTGAAGTCGATGTCATTGCACGTCGTGCACTCCGCGCCGGCGAGCACGAGGAAGAAGTCGATGACATCCTGATCCTCAGGGAAGACGCCGTTGTTGTTGAAGTCAATGTCGTCGCACGCAGGCGTGTCATTGGTCACGCGCAGCACCGCGATGCCTCGGCTCACGCAGCTCATCCACAGTTCATACCCATCGGGCAGCAGCTTGACTTCCAACTCTTTGATCTGTGCATGCGGCAGTCCGCCCCATTGCGGCTCACCACCCGCCGGCGCGGGGAAGACACCCACCCGCGTGCCGTCCCACCAGCAGAGCCCGCGCTGAGCCGTCAGGAAGTCGCTGTCGTACTGCATCCACACTTTACCGTCAGGCGTGACGGCAAGGGGCTGCACGAACTGCCCGGGAAATGGCCAGCCATTCTCAAACGTGACCAGATTCGATGTGCCCGTGTTCGCATTCACATGCAGCAAACCGCCGCCACTGCCGCCAGCACCGAACATCACAGTGCAGCCGACCCACGCCGAACCGTCCGGCGCGACAGCCAAGCCAGAGAAGGTGTCGCTCTGTGACGTCAGCTCGGGGAAGTCGTCGATAGTGCGCGAGAAGCGATATGTGCCATCAGTGCGCACGAGTTCATAACCAGCGTTCGCCCACACCGTTCCCGAGCGCGATGGATCCTGCTGCATGCGCTGACCCCACGCCGCGATGCCGTGATTCGTGAAGCTGCCGTTCTGGTATGTGCCAAGGCTGTAGTACTCGCCCAGTCCCCAGACGCGCGAGAGCGAATCCTCCACGTAGCTGACGACCTTTGACGATCCGCCCGGGAGCGTGGCCCAGAGTTCGCCATCGAAGACGTGCGTGGAAGCGAACATCGGATTCACGACAACGCTGCCATTCTGCAGCACATGCAGCGATTCGCTGTTGTCGCCGTTGAAGGGCCATTCATAACCAAGGCCGTATGTCAGTTGATTGAACCCGGTCCAGCGGGTGCCATCGAAACTGACCATGCCGCCCGCGCCAGGGCCCGCGTTTGCGCATGCGTACACATGCCCGGTGGCCTGATCGATGCTCAGGTCGTTGTTGAAAAAATCAAACTGGCTGGTGTTTGTCACGCGGTAGCGTTGCCACTGTCCTGTCGCCGGGTCACGTCGCGCTGCGCCACCCTGTCCACTCGCCCAGATGACACCGCCCGGCGCCATCTGCAGGTCATACGTCAGCGGCCCGGCTCGCCACACGCCCTTGTCATGCCACGTTGTGCCATCAAAGTGCCACACGTTGCCGCCGCCGTTTTCCATGAGCCACCGACCGCCGCCGATATCGCGCACGATGCTGGGCGCGACGCGCTGCCCATTGACGACCGGCAGGTTTGGCGTCTGCCACGAGCCGTTTGCCTTGCGGATCATGAGCGTGCTGACGTACTCGCTGTCGAAGCGGTGCATCCAGATGTCGCCGGCGTCATTCGCGCCGTCGGGTCCGACGATCTCGCCTGGGCTTCCGGCGACGCGCGCAAAGTGCGTCCATGCGTTGGTCGCGCTGTCAAAGCGTGCGCCTGCGCTGTTGGAACCCATCGCCGCGTAGATGTAATAGCCGCCGCCCGGCTTCGCCTGCGCTGCGATGCGTCCGCCCACGCTTGTCCAGCGCGTCCATGTGTTGGTCGCGGGCACGTAGCGATACATGCCACCATCGCCCCACACCGTGGAGTACGCGCTGAACCACAAGCTGCCATCGGGCGCCCGTTCAACATCCTCTACCCAGCCATCGCGCACCACCGAGTTACGCGAGTCAAAGTGCGCCAGCGACGAAGGACCGACGGCGGGATCAAACTTCGTCACGCCGTGGCCCGTGCCCATCCAGAGCACGCCGTTCGCATCTGCGACAATCTCACGCACACGCGCCGTGCCTTGGTCGTTGGGATGGCCGATCACCGGATAGTCGACATTGGAGACATTGATCCAGCGATTCTCGCTCTGCACGAACTTCGCGATGCCACCTTCTTCAAACGACGCGTCGTAGCCGCCGATCCACGGATCGCCATCCGCGCCGATGTACATCGCCTCGCAGAAATCACCCTGAATGCCCGTGTTGCTGGGGCGGTAGTAGCGAAATGTGAACGTCTCGGCAGCGCATGTGGCCCCCGTGCACGCCGCCAGCATGATCGTCATTGCAATCTGTCGCATCAGTCACCTCACTCAACCCAGCATCGCACGCCGCTTTCCCGGCCATCCTTTCATGCGACAAATTATGGTTGTTCATGTCAAGAATTCCAACACGCGCGCTGTTTGCACGAACAACCACCAACAAAAATCCCCGATCTCGCGAACGGGGACTGTGTGACAGTGCGATGTTGACCTCGCTTACGGGCACGTACCGCCGGATAGCACATTGAAGAAGTCGATCACATCCTGGTCTTCCGGAAAGACGCCGTTGTTGTTGAAGTCAATCGTGTTGCACACCGCGGCGCAGTTGGTGTCATACGTCACGACGGCGGGACTGCTCAGCAGCGGTCCGCAGTCGTTGAAGACGACGACGTCATACGTACCCGCGTCGAGCGGCCCAGCATCGTTGACGCTGAGCTGCGCCGTTGTTGAGCCTTGAATGCCGCGACCATCGCGCAGCGGCAGGCCGTCTTTGCGCCATTGATAGGTAAACGTGCCCGTGCCGCTGGTTTGCACCGTGAGCAGGAAGTCCTGCAGCGGGCACACGACTTGACTCGCGGGTTGCTGCGTGATGTCAATTTGGCCGCCGCCTGCGGTCCAGATGGCGACGCCCGCGCTGGGCAGTCCGCCAGCGATCGTGAAGTTGCCGCCCACGCGCAGCACGCCGTCCGCGCCCGAAAGAAGCGCTGTGCCTTGCACCGAGCTGAACGCGCTGCCGGCCAAACCACTGCCCAGCGATCGCCACTGTGCGCCGTTCCAGCGCGCAATGCCCGACACGCCCACCGAACCATCAGCCTGTGTGATGCTGCCGGCGGCAACCAACTCGCTGTTGTACGTCGCGAGGCTGCTGACGGCCGCGTTCAAACCACCACCCACTGGTGCAAAAGTGGCACCGTTCCACCGCGCAATACGAGCGGCGTTCACACCTCCGATGATCGTGAAGTTGCCGCCGACGTACAGGTCGCCGTTGTGCACATGTGCCGCCGTCATGCCGCCAGTCGTGTTCGAGCCATTGAGCCCAAAGCTCGACCATGTCGAACCGTTGTAGCTCATCACATACGCGCTGTTGGCAAGTGCCGGCGAACCAATCGTGGTGAAGCTGCCCACAGCGACGAGTTGGTTGTTGAACACAGTGAGGCCGTTCACGACGCTGTTCGGTCGGTTTGTCGCCGGCAGCGGTACCCACGTGGAACCATTCCATGCGGCGAGACCGCCGGTGAACGCGCCGCCCGCGTACAACGTGTTGTTGTACACA
>DATGWV010000014.1:0-13932 GCA_035299305.1 Phycisphaerales bacterium
CCCACCGGCGCCAATCGTGCACAACCCCCCGTGCCGCAACCCGCGCCCAACCACACACACTGAACGCCGCAGCCTTCGCTCGCTCCATACGCTCGCACCCCCATGACGATCCGCAAGCAGCCCGACGACTTCCGCGTGCGCGAAGCACTCAGCGACGAACTACTCGCGCAAGTCGTTCGTGAGCCATCACCCTCGCACGGTCACGCACTGCTGCAACTCGACAAAACCAGTCTAACAACGCCCGATGCCTGCTCCATGCTCGCCCGCGCCGCAAACGTGAAGTCTGGTCTCGTCGCCTACGCAGGCCTCAAAGACAAGCACGCTCGCACCACCCAGCACGTCACCATCCCCGCCGAGTCCGCCGACACACTCGCGAAGTTGCAAGCACCGCTCACCGATCGCAACTGGTCCGCGCACCTGCTCGGTTTCTTGCCGCGCCCCATCCAAGCCGCCGACATCGCCCACAACCACTTCGAAATCATCGTCCGCGACCTCACGCACCAAGCCAGCGACGCCATGGCCCGCCGCGCCGATGCTCTCTACAGCAACAATCACATCACACTCATCAACTACTTCGGCGATCAACGCTTCGCAGGTGTGCGAGGCGACTTCGCCGCCGTCCACCTCGTGAAAGGTGACTTCGAGCAAGCCCTCAGACTGCTCATCGCCATTCCCCATCGCAAAGACATGGGCAAAAAGCGCGAGTTCACCCGCCTCGCCGCGACGCACTGGGGCGACTGGAAAAAACTCGCGCGCCAAGCCCCAAACGTCCCCGAGAAGCGCGTCATCGACACCCTCGCCGCTGGTCAAACCGCGCGCGATGCCTTCACACAGCTTCCCAACCTCACACAGCAAATGTGCATCGACGCCTTCCAATCGCACATCTGGAACGCCGCCGCCCGCACCTGCGTGCAAGCCTGCGTCGACACCAACGACATCATCCCCGCCGACGATCCTTTCGGCCCCATGCTTTTCCCCGTCGCATCCGCATGGACCGCCGCACCGCTCAACACATGGCCGCGCATCAGCGTCCCCTGCCCCAGCCCCGACCTCATCGACGACCTCACCATCCCGCGCGCCTGGCTGGACGCCCTCACGCAGCAACTCGCCGCGCACCACCTCACGTTCGCTGACCTTCGCATCCCGGGCCTCCGCCGCCCCGCGTTCGGCCCAGCCCCGCGCCCCCTCGCCATCCACGTCACCGACTTCGCCATGACTCGCGCCCAGCGCGACACCCTCGACCCTGCAGGCAAGCGCCTCGAACGCACGCTTCGCTTCACCCTCCCGCGCGGCTCCTACGCCACGGTCCTGCTTCGCGCCTTGGGACAGTGATCACGCGCCGCGCATCATCACTTGCGCGTCAGCCCATACATCACGCCCACCACCAGCACCAATCCAGGCAACCCCAACACAATCGACCAGCGCAGCTTCGTCAGCGACGCGCTTTCAATCCCGCGCACCATCGCCACACTCCGCGCCGCCGGGCTCTGCGCAATCATCGTGTCCTGCCCCGCAAGCCACAACACGCTCGCTTCAAACAGCTCCACATTCCCCGGGAAAAGCAGCGTCTGCCGCCCTTCCACCGTCCCCATCTGCTGGCTGTACTTGTCCGTGATCCAGCTATTGCTCCCCACAATCACCGCACGCTGCGCATCCTTCTCCGTCGCCACTGCCAGCGTCCACGCACCGCTCCCGCCCTTCACATCCCGTCCCTCATCAAACTTCGGCTGATCCGGAATGAGCGGCACCTGCTCACGCGGCGTCTGATAAACCCGCAACCACTGCGACTCGCCCCACGTCTGCGCATCCATAGGCGTCGTCAGCACCGCGCTCCCGCGCCAGCCGCGAGCATCACTCGCCAACTCCACCGGCACGCACCACGTCATATACGTCGGCAGCCCGCGCACCGCACTCGCGATGACATGCTCGCCCCCCTCCGTCGTCTGCACAACACGCTCGTTCTCCGCATACGAAAACTGCGGCGTCGAAACCCGCGTCAACAAAGGCGTGCCCGTCCGCGCGTTCACGCCATATGCCTCCAGCGCCGCCGCGATCGGATCCTTCTCGCCAAACCCAGGCAGCATGCTGGGCAGCAAACACACCAGCACATTGCTCTGCTTCTCGCGCAGCGACGTAACCGTCTGCGCCAGCTTCGCCGCACGCTGCGTTCCAGACATCGCCCCCGTCTCGCTCCGCGCCGCGCTGTCGGGACTGATGACCACATACACAACAGGCCGCGACAACGTCGGATCAACCGTCGCAATCGCCGGCGCATCCTGCGTCACCACCGCCCACTCGACAAAATCCACGCCTCGCAAGCCCAGCCGCTCGCGCATCGCGTCAATCACCGGCGCCTCATCCATGAACGCGCGCAGCTCCGCATGCGTGAACACCACAATCGGCTTGCTGGGCGTCAGCACGCTCGCGAGCGCCGCCGCGAGCAGTTCTTCCACGCGCCGTCGCTGATCGCCCCGCGACGCCTCCGTCGCATCCAGCCACGCCCCGCTGGGCAGCAACTGCCCCATGTCCAGCGCCACCAAACTGCTCGCACCGTCCGTCCCGCTGGGCCCCACCAATAGCGCGGCCGCCCCCGTGCGCAGTGCCGCCGCGACGCGCAACAAGTCCGGCCGCTTGAGCTCTCGCAGCTTCCCCAGCTGCGCCAGCGTCGCATCACGCTGCGCATCGAGCTGCCCCGCAATCGCCGTCAACTGCTGCGTCGCCTGCGAAGGCGTCGTCGCATCCTGTGACAGCCGCCGCACATCACGCGACAGCGCGCTCAGATCACTCGCCGCCTGCTCCAGCCGCTCCAGCAGCGTCCGCTGCGCCTCATCCAACCTGGGCAGCCCCAGGTCATCAGGCGTCATCTGCTGCTTCACCCGCGCCGAAGCATCTGCCAGATCACTACCCCGCAGCCGCAAAACTGCCGCTGCCTGATTCGCATACGTCCGCAGCGTGGGCGTCGCAAACCCTGCTTGCGCGAGCTTTCCAAACTCCGGCTCAATCCCCTGCGACAGCGCCTGCGACACCCGCGTCGCCGTCTGTCCCGCAGCTTCCATCGCCGCCGCATGCGCATCCAGAATCGCCTTGTCGCGCTGCACCAGCCCGGCAATAGTGCTCTTGAAATCCGCCACGCCCCGCGAACTGCCCGTATCAATCAGCGTTGCTGAAAACTCGCGACTCCGCGCCGCCATCTCATCGGTCACGTCCGTCACATATTGCTTCGCCCGCGGATCAATCGTGCGAAAGTCCGCCGCGACGATGAACTGCGTCGAACCCGCCAACTGCGACAAAAGTTGCGTCGTCCGCGGCGCAAGCTGCTGCTCACCCGTCGCCGTCACATCCAAGCGCGTCGCGAATCGCTCCGCGAGCAGATTGATCATCGCCGTGCTCGCCGCCAGCGACAGCGCCGTCACGCCCGCCAGCGCGAAAAACTGCGTCGTCCGCGCCCGCTTCACATGCCGCTTTGGTGCAGCCGCGCTCATCGCCACCTCCGCCACTGCACAAACATCATCGCCACACCACACGCCAGCACGCTCAGCGTCACAAACCACGCAATGTGATTCGTCGCAATCACGCCCTTCGCAAAGTCCGACAGCCTTGGCGGCAGGCTCATCGCGAAAATCACCTCACGCAGCACGCCATCCACCTGCCGCCCCAGCGTGCCCACCAGCAGCAGCGCAAGAATCAGAAACAGTGTGACGATAAACGCCAACGTCGCGTTCGCCGTCGCGCTGCTCGCCAGCAAGCCCAGCGACAAGTACAGCACGCCCAGCAGCAGCAGACACACATACCCCGCGACAATCGGCCCCATATCCGGCACCGGATCACTCACCGCCATCAGCGTGATCGGATACACCAGCGTCGGTACCAGCATCGCAAGCAAAAACAGCACGCTGCCGAAAAACTTCCCCAACACCAACGCAGGCGTCGAGATCGGCGCAGTCATCAATCCTTCCACCGTCCCCGTCCGAAACTCCTCCGCCAGCAGCCGCATCGAAATCGCCGGCGCAACCGGCAGCAGCAACCACCCCGACGCATCAAAAAACGCCCGCATGCTCGCAGGCCTTGCAGGCACCAGCACCGCGAACGCAAACACCACACCCGTCAGCAACAAAAACAACGCGATGATGATCCACCCCGCCGGCTGACGAAAGTAACTCGACAACTCGCGCCGCGCCAGCGCCCACGCAGGCAAAACATGTGCCGCAATCATGCCCCACCCCCATCGCTCGCCCGCGTGTTGTTGGCCGCCGCATCCGCGATTGACTGCTTGCCCGCGCCCGGCGCCAGCGTCCCCTCTTCGCGCGCCGCCTGTTCCAACACCCGCATGAAAATGCTCTCCAGACTCGCCGCCTTGGGCCGCAGCTCGCGCACCACGCCGCCGCTGGGCACAGCCCGCGCAATCGCCTCGCGCAAATCACCCGACTCGCGCGATGCCTGCACCTCCACCCGCGTCCACCCTTCCTGCAACGTCGTCATGTTCACATCCGACACCCCGCCCACGCGCATCATCGCCTCGCGCAGCGCGAGCAACGCCGCGCCACCATCCCCCGCGCGACTCGCATCAAGTTTCACTTCGACCACATACCCCGCCGCACCCGTGCTGCGTGCCAGTTCCTGCACGCCCCCCGCCGCCCGCACCTTCCCGCCCGCGAAGATGATCACGCGATTGCAGATCGCCTCCACCTCAGGCAGCACGTGACTGCTGATCAGCATCGTCCGATCCTGCGCCAACTCCCGTACCAAGTCCCGCGTCTCGCGCACCTGTGATGGATCAAGCCCGCTCGTCGGCTCATCCAGCAGCAGCACCCGCGGCTCATGCAACAGCGACGCCGCCAGCCCCACACGCTGCTTGTACCCCTTGCTCAACTGCCCCACGCGCCGCAGCCGCACATCCTTCAGCCAGCATCGCTCAATCACTTCATCCACGCGCTTGCGCCGCATCTCGCGCGACAACCCAAACAGCCGCCCCCGAAATTCCAAATAGTCCTTCGTCGGCATTTCCGGATACAAAGGCGTGCTTTCCGGCAGATACCCCATCTGCCGCGTCGCCTGCAATCGCTCGTCCGTCATGTCATGGCCCGCGATGCTCACCCGCCCTGCATCAGGCGTGATGTATCCCGCAATCATGCGAATCGTCGTGCTCTTCCCCGCCCCGTTGTGCCCTAGCAGCCCCGCAACTGTCCCCGCTGGCAACTCAAAACTCACGCCTCGCACGGCGTGCACACTCCCAAACCACTTGTGCACATCGTCCACAACAACCATGCCGCGCTCCATCGCACGCCCGCAGAACATGCGAACACGTACCGTCCCTGCGCCTGAGCCACCCGCCCAAACCACAGAGAACAGGTTATCTCCCAGAACTTCGGGCTTTGCCGAGATCGGCCTGTTGAAATGGGAGCAAGTGCATCCCGGCACACAGCCGATCCGTAAGTGTCGGATAGGTCGTGTCTCTTGGGCGACATTTCGGCATCAAACCAAGTATGACCAATCGCAAGAACGCCACCCCAAGAGGCGACATAACGTTCAGGGCTCGCGACGTGGGCGGACCCAGTCGGGTCACGCGTCTCAGCCGGCACTTCGCCGCCGGTGTGACTTTTCACGACGCAGTAACAGATCGGGCAGGATGCCTGCATCGCCAAAGGCAGTTGCACGGGCGAAGGACGAGACCGCAATCGTGGTAGACCAGCAGTCAGCCCCCCATTCGCAAGCGGCCCGTGCGGAGTCACGAGTCAGCGATGCGACCGCTGCCATGCACAACCTCAAACCTGACGCTGCGGGCCACACGCCGCAGGAAGACGCCGCCCTCGCGACGCTCGCCCTCTCGCTCCTTTCAGCGATTGGCGAAGGCGTCGGCCTCGCAACGCGAGACGGCCAGGTCGTCTGGGCCAACGACATGCTCGCCAACCTTGGCAGCACGATGCTGGAACGAATCGCGACGGCAAGCCGCCAGTTCCAAAAAGAGCACCCCCTCCCGCCACCCTCCGTCACTGTGCCTTCCGGCTGGCTCCCGCCCAAGTCCGAAAGCACCCTGGCGGAGGGTGATCGCTTCTACGAACTCGTCCTGACCCCCGTCAACCAGCAAACGATCACCGCCATCGGCCCTTCCGTCGCGAAGTGGTCACAATGTCTCATCGTCCTCGTGCGCGACGTCTCCGCCGCCAAGCGCCTCCAGCAGCGCATCGACGCCATCGACCGCGCCGGCAGCGAACTCGTCCGCTTCGAGCGCGACACCGTCCGCCGCCTCAACGCCCCCGAACGCCTCAAGCTCATGGAGCAGAAGATCATCGCCGTCGCGCGTGATCTCCTCCACTTCGATCACTTCGCCATCCGCCTCTTGGACGAACGCAGCGGCAAGCTCGAACTCGTCATCGCCTACGGCCTTCCCCCCGAGTTCGACAGCTTCACCATCCGCCCCGGCCTCGAAGGCAACGGCATCTCGGGCTACGTCGCCGCCAGCGGCCGCAGCTACGTCTGTACCGACACCTCCAACGACACCCTCTACCTGCCCGGCATCGTCGACGCCAAGAGCAGCCTGACCGTCGCGCTGCGCGTCCACGACAAAGTCATCGGCATCATGAATGTCGAGAGCCAGCAGCCCAAGGCGTTCGGCGAAGAAGAACGCCAGTTGGGCGAGATCTTCGCCCGCTACATCGCCGTTGCGCTGCACATGCTCGACCTCCTCGTCGTCGAGCGCACCACAACCAACGCCACCATCACAGGCCGAGTCGAGCTGGAACTGCAGGAGCCTCTCGCCGACATCGCCCACGAAGTCGAAATCCTCGAGAAGGACGCCGCCAACGACCCCGAGCACTTCGCCCACCTCGAGCGCATCAAGAAAGATCTGCTCTCCATCAAGAACCGCCTGCAGCACTGCACCGCCGGCCCCGCAGGCCTCTTGGGCGTCGAGCAGGCGATGGCCAACAACTCCAGCGACCCCGTCATCGCCGGCAAGCGCGTCCTCATCGCCGACGATGAACCTCGCATCCGCACCATCATCAGTTGCGTGCTTGAACGCCGCGGCGCGGTGGTCACTGTCTGCGAATCTGGCGACGCCGCCGTGACCGCCATGGCCGAAGCCGCCACGCGTTTCGACCTGCTCATCAGCGACATCCGCATGCCGGGCATGAACGGCTACGAAGTCTTCGCCGCCAGCCGCAAGGCCATGCCGGGTCTACCTGTCATCCTCATGACCGGCTTTGGCTACGACCCGCACCACAGCATCGTGCGCGCCAGCCAGGAAGGCCTGCAAAGCGTCCTCTTCAAGCCCTTCCAGGTCGAGCGCATGCTCGACGAAGTGCGCAAGGCCCTCACCAAGCCCATCTGATCACTCACGCCGCTCGCTGCAGCCGCCCCGTCGCCGCGCCGCACTCCGGGCAGTGGCTCTCATGCACGCCCGACAAGTCATATGCGCACGCATCGCAGCGATGATGCTCCCCGTCCGCCTCGCCCACTTCATCACTGGGCCACGCCGCTTCGCACAACGTGCATCGCGTCACATCACTCCGTGCATCGCGCGTCACCGTCTCCAGACAACACGCACACCGCGCATGAGACAGCACAATCCGCCGCCGCAGCCTCGCATGCGGCTCCAGCAGCCACGTCAGACACGCCGCCCCCACGCACGCCAGACTCGCAATCGCAAGCGGCATCTTGACAACCGCCGCTGGACTCGCCACATCAATCGTTCCCAGCACCGCGTACATCACTCCAGCCGCAGCCACCAACCCCGCACTCGCCCGCCACCGCGTCCGCCGCATCACCGCTCGCATGTCATGCCCAATCGCCGCGCGCACGCTCCACAGTCGCTCGCGCCGATGCCGCGCAAGGTGATGCATGCGCGATGTCGCGATGACAACCCCGCGCCCCCGTGCATCACGCATCACAGGCATCGCCGCGCGCACCAGCGTCAACCAGTCGTATCGAGGGCGAAACACCACGCCCCGCGCATCGCGCGTCGTCACCTCGTCGCCCTGCTCCAGCACCCAGTCCGCCGCGCACACCGCCCCGCGCCGCAATGCCCCGCGTGCTCGCACCAGCCCGCGCGCCGCCCGCCGCATCATGCTCTCGCATCGACGCATCGCCTCGCGCACAATCTGGTCTTCTGAGTACGCCATACCGCTCGCACAGCATGCCACCACTTCCAGCGTCGCCCCGCCAATCCCCGACTTTGCCCGCAACTCGGACCATCCCCGCAACGCACACACCGCACAGGCATCTCATTCGCACCACGAAAGGAAACCGCATGTCTCCCATCACGCTCGTGCAGCAGCAGCTCGACACCTACAACGCCCGCGATATCGATGGCTTCGCCGCCTGCTTCAGCGACGACGTCCTCGTCTTCGACCTCGACACCATGTCCCCGCGATTCACAGGCACCGCCGCCCTCCGCGAGCGATACGGCGAGACTTTCCGCAAGTGGCCCAACCAGCGCAGCGCCGTGATGAACCGTCAGGCCCTGGGCGAATTCGTCACCGATCTCGAGTACATCACAGGCGTTCCCGATCGCGCCCCCTACGCCATGCTCGCCGTCTACCGCGTCCGCAATGGCAAGATCGATCGCATGATGTTCACCAAACAGTTTGATCCTTCATTGCCCGTCTGAACAACTTTTCCCACACGACTTGAGGACCCCCGCCGCATAACGCTGCGAACACGTGCCGCGTGCGCCGTCTGTGCCGCCACGCCTCCACCACCTGCCCCCGATTACCCCGCTTTCCCCTTGCACACGCCCCATGGCGTATCGCACGCTTCATGTGCAGCGTCGTTTTTCACGCTGCATCAACGCGCGAAGTGGAACTCGCGCAGTACGGGCGGAGCCCTCTGCCTCCCGTCGAGCCGTGAACAGTCACGGAGGTTCGTATGGTTCCCACCGCCGCGCAACCCAGCAGCCCCGCGCCCCCCAGCGCCATGACCCCACGCGAAATCGCGAGCACCATCGCGCCAGGCCCCGTCGTCACGCCCACCAAGCAGACCGAGCGTGACAGCGCCGCTCGCGACGACGCCAACCAGCGAGGCAGCGACACCTACGAGCGCCAAACCAGCGACGCCGCCCTCGCCGTCACCGCTGCGTCAACCGACGTCGAATCCTTCGACCAGCAGCAATCCGTCCAGCGCTCCATCCGCTACCTGCGCGATGTCATCGACCCCGACCTCCCCGATGGCTTTGCCAGCAACGCCGAACGCGCCGCTGCCGAAAACACCAAGCGCCTCATCCAAGGCGAGCCCCCGCCTCCAGGCACCAACGTCGATCTCACCGCCTGAATATCATTTGCCCACGCAAAACGTCGCGAACACCCGCCCCAGCACATCATCGGGCGAAATGTTCCCCACCAGTTCGCCAATGTGCGTGAGCGCCAGCCGCAGCGACTCCGCCACCGTCTCCGGTTCATCCAATCGCCTCGCCCCCACGGGCACATCCTCAATTGCCCGCGCAATCGCACTGCTCGCCTCACCCAGCGACCTGCGATACCGAGGCAGCAGCGCAGCCACGCCCGCCGCTTTTCCAACGCACGCCTGATCCGCAATCGCGCGCCGCAGCGACCCCAGATTCCACCCATCCACCGCGCACACCGTCAGCACGCGCTCATCTGCCGCGCTGCGCACCTGATCGCCAAACGTCCGCACGCGAATGATCGCCTTGCCCGCCTGCCACGTCTCATCACCCTGCCCCGCATCATCAATGAGCAACGCCGCCATCTCGCGCTGCTCAAATCGCCCGCTCGGGTCGCACCACACCAGCACATCCGCCGCTTTCACACCCTCGCGTGCCGCCTGTTGCGCCGCCACATCCGCCTCCGTTCGCACGCTCACATCCCCCTCCTCCGCCGTCCTCGCGTGCGACAACCCAGGCAAGTCCGCCAGCAACACACTCCCCGCGCCCACCACATCCTTCGACAGATCAAGCTCCTCCTCAATCACATCGCGCGTCGTCCCCGCCCTTGCACTCGCCACCGCCCGCTCGCGCCCCAGCATCGCATTAAACAGCGTGCTCTTCCCCGCGTTCGGCATCCCCACCAGCGCCACCCTCGGCTGCGCATCCACCGCCGCCGCACCGCTCGCGCCGCCCATGTGCGTCACAATCGCCTCGCGCAACACCCCCAGCCGCTCGCGCAGCCTCATCGGCGGAATCGGCACCACATCTTCCTGATCCGTGAAATCAATCCCCGCCTCAACCAGCGCCAGCAGCGTCGTCAGCTCATCCGCCCACACCCGGTACATCGCGCCCGGCACACCCATCTTCAAATCCCGCGCCGCCGCCAGTTGCTCCTCCTGCTGCGCCGCGATAAACGCCGCCACCCCCTCCGCCTGCTCCAGCGTCATCTTCCCCGCCAAAAACGCCCGCGCCGTGAACTCGCCCGGCTGCGCCAACCGCGCCGCCGCATGCGCCAGCATCCCCCCCATCACCGCTTCCACCACATGCACATTCGCAGGCAGCACCACCTCCGCCGTGTCCTGCCCCGTAAACGACTTCGGCCCAGGCAGCGCAATCACCAGCCCCGCAAACTCCCACCCGCCAACCTTCAACACCACCTTGTGGATGCCCCGCTCGCGCGGACACGCCCCCGCCAGCACGCCGCTGACAACATCAAACGCATCATCGCCCGAAACGCGCACCATCGTCCGCACGCCGCGACCGGGCGCCGTGCCCACCGCGACGATGGTCTGCGTCAGCGACATGCATGGACTCACTTCTTCTTGGGCGGGTTGTTCCGCTGCTTCTGCTGCTGCTCAGCGATGCGCTGCATCCGCTCCAGGAATCCTTCCTGTCCCGGCTTGCGCTTCGCCGCACGCTCCGCCTTCATCTTGTCCAGGTCCAGCATCCCCTTGCTTTCCATTTGATGCCGAATCCACTTGCTTTCCAGAATACCCAGCGTGCTGTTCGCGATGAAGTAGATCGCCAGCCCGCTCGGCGCGTTGTACATGAACAGCGGGAACATGATGACCATCATCCACTTCATCATCTTCTGCTGCATCTCCTGCTCAGGAGTCATCGTCGTCGTCATCGGAGGCGTCAGGTACTTCTGCTGAATGAAGAACACGATCCCCAGCACGATCGGCAGAATGTTGATCGAGTGAATCGGCCCCAGCAACGTTGACAGCAGCGGCACATCAAAGTACTTGCCGAAGTAAATGAACCGGTCCGGCTCCGACAAGTCGCCCAGGAACCGCCAGAACACATTGCCCTGCGGCAGAATCGCCTGCACCACGCCATAGAACGCCGGCTGATGCCGCAGCTCCACCGCAAAGAACAGCGTCGCATACAGCGCAATCCACACCGGCATCTGCAGGAACATCGGAATGCAGCCCAAGAGGCCCGCCGGGCTGATGCCCTCTTCGCGCCACAGCCGCGCCGTCTCCGCTTGCAGCCGCTTGGGGTCGTCCTTGTACTTCTCCTGCAGTTCCTTCTGCTTCGGACCAATCGCCCCCATCTGCTTGCCAAACCGCGCCATGCGGATCTGGCTCCACTTGGTCACCGGGTGCAGAATCGTGCGCACGATCACCACCAGCATCACAATCGCCAGCGACCAGTCGCGGAACACATAATCATGCAGCACGTGCAAGAGCCCCAGCAGCCCGTGCGTCAACCAACTGAACGTGCAAGGCCCGCAAGGCCCGCCGAAGTTGTACACCACCGCCCCCGCCGCTCCCATCGCCTTCCGCAGCGGATCAGCATTGATCTCACTCGTATCCAGCGGCCCTGCGTAAATCGCCAGATTCAAATCCGTCGTCGCGCCCGGCGCAAGCGTGAACGCCTTGCTATCCAGCCGCAGCGCGACATTCTCCAGCTTCGCCGGTCCCACCGCCACACGATTCACCGCCTGCACCCACCACAGCGTCTTCTTCTCACCCGTCGCAGTCGGCTCCGTGTCGGGCATCAGCATCACACCGAAGTACCGATTGCTCGCGCTGATCCACGCCAGCTCATGCTTCTCTTCCATGCTCAGCTTGTTGGGCCACACAGGCGGCTGCGCACCAATCTTCGCATAGTCATCAACGCTGTAAGGCTCCAGCACATGATCAATCGGATCAGCCAGTTGCCCGTTCTCGTTGCGCGACCCCACCAGCGACTGATGCGGAATGTCATACTCGCCCGACATCACCACACTGCGCGTCGGCTCCAAATAGTCCGGCAGCAAATACCCCAGCCGCACCTTGCGCTTGTCCCCGCCATATCCCTTCGTCTGCTGCGGCAAATCAATCGGCCCGTTCATGAACCACCGCAGCGTGTACGCCACGCCGCTCAGGTTCTGCACGCGCTGCTCAAGCTTGATGGCCCCCTGCCCCTTCATGCCCGACGCATCACCCACGCGCCACGCCCGCGTGATGCGAAAGACCGGCGTCCCCGCTTCATCGACAACGGTCGCCTCAAACTCGCCCGGCTTGCCCGGCACCGGCAACCACACCGTCCCCGCGCGATCGCCAAACAAAAACACATCCTGCGTCTGCGGCTTCTCACCCGCCGCCGCCGGCGCAATCACCTGCAGCTTGAGCGCGGTGAAAGGCGACAGAATGCTGAACAACTCACCGCTCGCGGGCGTCAGTTCGCTCTGCACAATCTCATGCGTGTCCTTCGCGATGCTCTCAAAGTGGTCGCGCAGCCGAATGCTCTTGATCCCCGCGCCGCCCGCACTGAACTCCAGCTTCACGGGTGTCGCCGAGTCCTTCTCCAGCGAACCCAGGTCCATGCTCGTCGTGCCCGCCGGCAGCGGATGCAGCAACGCCCGCAGCTTGGGCATGTTCGCCGCCGTCACCACCGGCGCGGGTTGGCTCGTCTCACTCACAGCCGGCGTGCTCACTGGCGCACTCGCGTTCACCGCGTCAGTCGTCGCAGCCGGAGCCGCTGCCGTCTCGCTGGGCTTCGCGTCCGTACCAGCAGCCGGTGTCGCCGGCGTCTGCGCCGCGCTCTGCTGCGCAGGCGTCGCAGTCGAACTCGTCCCCGACGTGCGGAAAACCGCGATCGCGACACCGACAGCGCCAAGCAAAAGGGCCAAGGGCACCACAATGCGCAGCAACGTGTTCTTTTCTTGAGGCATGATGAGCGTTCAGGCGACGCCAAGGCTTGTAAAACCAAGCCCGCCGGCGTGTGTTTGTGCGTCCGGAAAAACCAGACGCAAGCATAGTGACGACACCGCCCATTTGCTCGTCATCCCCTCGCCCAAAACCCGAAATCGCCCGCCGCCGACTCCGAACAACATACAAGACACCCACCGGCCGCCTCGCACGGCCGCACAACACCGAGGTCCCCATGCGCTACCTGCTCGCCATCCTCCTTCCCCCCGTCGCCGTCTTCAGCACAGGCCGCATCCTGCAAGGCCTAATCAACATCGTGCTGACGCTCCTGGGCTGGATCCCCGGCGTCGTCCACGCGTCCCTGCTCGTCATGGACTACAAGAACGAAGAACGCACCAACCGCGTCATCGACGCCATGCGCGTGCGTGCCTGACTCAACTGATATAATCGTCCATGGGCCTGACCTACGCGACCATCGAGCTCGAAAATGCTCGCACCAATGCAAAGATGCCGGTGAAGTGCCTCGTTGACACTGGCGCGCTGCACCTGTGCATTCCTGAGCATGTCGCGATTCAATTGGGCTTCGATCTCGACAACTGCCAACATCGCGAAGTCACCTTGGCCGATGGTTCACGCCGCCGTGTTCCTTACGCCGGCCCCCTTCTCGCGCGTTTCGCCAACCGTTCATGCTTCATCGGCGCACTTGTCTTGGGAAATGAACCCTTGCTGGGCGCCATTCCCATGGAAGACATGGACCTTGTCGTGCTTCCCAGCACACGCCAACTCGCGGTGAATCCCGACAATCCCAACATGGCCGCCAGTGTTGTAAAGCATCTGCACTGATCGCAGATCACCTCCGCGCCCAATCTCCAAATGAAAAACGGAGCAGCCTCGCCGCTCCGTTTCTTGCTTGCATGA
>DATGWV010000015.1:0-14856 GCA_035299305.1 Phycisphaerales bacterium
CCTGCCCATCGCCAAACGTGCCGACAGCATCAACCTCAAGCGATTGCGCGACCTGCTGTGATTGCGCTCCTTCGCCCGGGAAAGCGCATCTTTCGCGTCTCCCTCGCGATCTCTGCGCGTCGATCACGCGTAGACCGCACAGTCGTTCGCGGTTTGGCTTTCGCAAGATACCTGTTTGCACATTTCTGCGCTGGGTGGCCGATACTTCCGGGTGATTCCCTGTCCGCCGGAAGCGTCCAAAGATTGGAGCATCATGTTGCACGCTGAGAGGTTGTTGTTGTCGTCGGCCCAGACTGCGGTCCTGCTCGCACTCATCGCGTGCGCCGGCTCGCTCACGGGCTGCCGCATGCTGGACGCCAAGCGCGGCGACCAAGCCCGCGGTCCGATCAGCGAAACGTCCAGCGACGCATCGCAAAGCGCCACCGCATCGGCGGGCGAAGCCAACTCCACCAACGCCCCGCGCGGCGCCCGGGCCGAAGTCCCCGCCCGCGGCCCCATTCCCGAGCGCCTCGCTTCGCTCAATCAGGCTCTGCCCAGCGATCAAGTCGTGCCCGGCACCGACTCCCTCCAACGCGGCACCGTGCTGATGGAGCAAGGCCTGACCGTCGAAGCCGCCAAGGCCTTCGAACTCGCCATCGCCGAGAATCCGCTGCTCACGCCCGCCTACATGCGCTTGGGCGAGATCCGCTACAAGGAAGGCAACCTCGAAGCCGCCGAGCAGGCCTTTGGCCAAGCCGCCGGTCTCGAGCCCACCAACTTTGACGCCCAGTACAAGTACGCCATGGTGCTGCACGAGGCCGGCAAGTTCGACGCCGCCATTCGCACCTACCTGAAGGCCCTCGCGCTCCGGCCCGATGACTTCCGCGCTAACAGCAATCTCGCCGCGGCCTACCTCCAGTCCAACGAACCGCGCGAAGCTCTGCCCTACGCCCAGCGGGCGATCGAGCTCAATCCCAACGACGCCGCCAGCCGCACCAATCTGGGCGCGGTCTACTCCGCTCTGGGCCAGCACGAAAACGCCATCACGGAGTATCAACAGGCGACGGAACTGACGGACCTGCAGCCCAAGCTGCTGCTCAACCTCGCCGAGTCCTACCGCAAGGTCAACCGCTACGAAGAAATGGTCAGCACGCTCGAGCAAGTCATCCGCGTCGAGCCCAGTGCGGCAGCCTACGAGCGCCTCGGCACGGGCCACTTCCGCCTCGGACAGTTCGACGAAAGCCTCGCCAGCTTCGAGCAGGCCGTCTCGCTCGACGAGAACTACTACCCCGCCCTCAACGGCGTGGGCGTGTGCCTGCTCCGCAAGTACATCCAGGATCAAGACGATCTTCCCACGCGCGACGCCGCTGTGCGGGCCCTGCGGCGCAGCCTGCAGATCGAACGCAACCAGCCGCGCGTGGTGCAACTGCTGAGCCAGTACCAGTAAACGCCCCGTTCCCGCCTCGCCAACCCTGCCGCCACCCAACCGCTCGCCCGCCGCGAGCGGTTTTTTTGCCACCGGCATCCAACCCACCGCGCCTAAACTCCACGCTCACAATATTGACGTCCTTGGGGACGTTCGGAAGGCTTTCGCATGATGCTCGCTGACTCGTTGTTCACGCTCTCCAGCCTCGGCCCCCCGTGGGTCGGCGGGGTGCTGCAATCTTTGTTCATTCTCATCAGCGTCCTCATGGTGCTGGTGGTGCTCATCCAAAAGCCCCAGGGCGGCGGCCTCGCCGGCGCGTTCGGCGGCAGCAGTGCAGGCTCGGGCCAAACAGCCTTCGGCACCAAGACCGGCGACGCCCTCACGCTCTTCACGGTGGGCGTCTTCGTCATCTTCATCGTGCTCGCCATCCTCCTGAATCTCGCCCTCAAGGCCCCCAAGCTCAGCCCAGGCACCACGGCTCAGCCGACGTCGGAAACGGCTCCCGCCGACACCGCTCCGGCCAGCACCACGCCCGCCGACGCGACCACAACTCCCGCGCCCGCGAGCGACACGCCCGCGCTGCCCGCCACCAACCCGCAGCCCGCGCCCATCTCGCCCGAAGCGGAATTGCCTGCGAGCGTGCCCACGCCCACCACGCCGCCCGCGACCAACCCCGCGCCGGCCCCCGCACCGGAAAACCCGGCCCCCAAGCCCGATGGCGGCATGTAATCCGCAACGCCTCTCGCGTTCGCGCCTCTCTTCCCTTCGCTCCCAGGATCACCCATGCCCTCGGCACTCCGCAGTATGACCGGCTACGGCGAAGCCACCGCGACCGTCGCTGGCGCGCACTACTTCGTTGAAATCCGCTCCCTCAACAACAAGTACTTCAAAAGCACCGTGCGCCTGCCCGACGAGATCCAGGGCCTCGAAGCCGAGATCGAGCAGAAGCTCCGCGAGAAACTGTCACGCGGCACCATCACGCTCAACGCCCGCGTCAACGACTCATCCGCGAGCGCGGCCCACACCATCAACACCGCCGCCCTCGCCAAGTACGCCCAGCAGATCGAGCAGGTCCCCGGCTTCGCAGGTAAAGTCGAACTCGCCGCCCTGCTCACCCTCCCCGGCGTCTTGCAACCGCCCAGCGACGAAGAAGAACGCTTCGACAAGGCCCGCACCGCCGTGCTGCCTCTGGTGGACAAAGCCTGCGACGCCCTGATGGTCATGCGCGAGCGCGAGGGCAAAGTCCTCGTCGCCGATTTGCGCGACAATCTCCAGCAGATCGCCGACCGACTCGCGATCGTGAAGGACCGCGCCCCTGCGGTGGTCGCCGACTACGAACTGCGACTCAAGACCCGCATCGAAACCATGCTCCGCGACGCGGGCCACAGCGTCGAAGCCGTGGATCTGATCCGCGAAATCGGCAGCTACGCCGAACGCACCGACATCGCCGAAGAGATCAAGCGTCTGGGGGCCCACCTCGACCAGTTCGGCGAACTGCTCACCGGCAACGGCAAACCCGTGGGCCGCACGCTCGACTTCCTCACGCAGGAAATGCTGCGCGAAGCCAACACGATCGCCAGCAAAAGCCCCGACGCGATCATCAGCCGCAACGCGGTGGAGATCAAAGGCGCGATCGACCGCATCAAAGAGCAAGTGCAGAACATCGAGTAAGCACTGGGGACTGGGCACTGGGCACTAGGGGAAAGTCAGACCACCGTGCCACCGACCGGTTGGCTCTGCAACCGGTCGGTGCGGTGTGCTTGCCTCATTCGCGCCGGGCCGCGTTACTTCGTTGTCGGCGCCGCAGCGCGTGACGCGACCTCTTCCACCGCCTTCACCTGTACAAAGCGGACCAACTCGCGGCGAGGCGTCGGCCGCGCGCCCTCCAGCGTTCCTTCCAGCACCCGCCCGTGCATCCGCACCCGCAGCGTGACAATCTGCGGGGCCGCAAGCCCGGCGACCCGTGTGGGATACACCACGTCTTCGCGCAGTTCCGCCGCTGCCGCATCTACCGAACCCAGGGCCCGCCACCCTTTGCCCTGAAAACGCCCGGCCCACTGCGCATCCGGGTCCCACGTGGTCAGCAAGAACTCGCCGTCCGCCTGGATATCCAGCCGATAGTCGGGCCAGC
Source organism: Phycisphaerales bacterium (assembly GCA_035299305.1). Lineage (GTDB taxonomy): Bacteria > Planctomycetota > Phycisphaerae > Phycisphaerales > UBA1924 > BJHL01. Next base: position 3,537 of record DATGWV010000015.1, read on the forward strand.
CCACGTGGACCCACGCGCCCGCCATCGCGGGCAGAGGCCGGGGAGCTGCGACCGTCTTGTTATGCACGAGGACGCCGCTCGCGAAGAACGTGGCACCCGGCGCAACCGCGAGATCAAACACGTTGGCCTTACCCCGCTCACGACTCACGCTCCGCACGCTCTGCCCGCCCGCCCGCGTGACAACGCGAGTACCCGCCGCCAGCGTCCCCGCTTTGACAAATCCGCCCGCCTCCAGCGCGACAGGATGAGTCGCCGTCACGCGCAACACCGTCGCGTCCTCCAGCACGATGCGCACGACCGAATCCACCTGCGCGCTGGCGGTCGCGGTCACGCGCGCGGGTACGACCGCGCCGTCCTCCAGTTGCGCAAGCACCGCGTCGCCCGCATCCAGCGTCTCAATGGCCGCAGTGCCCGTGGGCGTCGCCACCAACGTGCCCTCCGCAACGCAGTGAAACGCGCGCTGGCATGCACCGCTGCCCACCGCCAGCAACACCATCACCAGCATCATCCATCCAAGCTGCATGTTGGATCTCGCATTTCGCTCGCTCTGAGCAGCATGTGGCCGCAGACGCAAGATTGATCGCAACTGGCCCCAGTTGGCGGGCCGCGTACAACCCGCAATCCCCGACCCACGCCCACCGCTCGCGCAGGGTGCTTCGCCAACGATAGACTGTGCAATCGCGTCCGCGCACTCGCCTCACGCTCGCAGCGGTCGTGCACTGCCCAATCCCTACGATCCTCCTTCGCACGCCGCTTCCGTCGCGCACCGCCGTGCCGCTCGGTCGTTCGGCGATGACTGCGCAGCACAAAGGTTCCGGCCCATGCAGATCGCGTTCTTCTCCACGCAGCGACACGAACGCTCCTTCTTTGCGGCAGCCAACGCCCACGCCGGGCACACGCTCGTGCACCTGGACGCGCAGCTCTCGCTCGCGACCACCTCGCTGGTGGACGCGGGCTCAGCCGTCTGCATCTTCGTGAACGACGACGCTTCCGCGCCCGTGCTGGATGCGCTGGCGGCACGCGGCGTCAAACTCCTGCTGCTGCGTTCTGCCGGTTTCAATCATGTCGATGTCGCCGCCGCAGACCGCCTGGGCATGACCGTGGCGCGCGTCCCCGCATACTCACCGCACGCCGTGGCCGAACACGCCGTCGCTCTCATGCTGACGCTCAACCGCAAGACCCACCGCGCCTTCAATCGCGTGCGTGAGCAGAACTTTTCGCTGGGCGGCCTCATGGGCTTTGACATGCACGGCAAGACCGTGGGCGTCGTGGGCACCGGCAAGATCGGCGAGATCGTCTGCCGCATCCTGCAGGGCTTTGGCTGCCGCGTCATCGCGAGCGACCCAATCGCCAATCCCGCGTGCGCCGCGATGGGCGTGACGTACGTGCCGCTGCCGCAACTTCTCAAAGACAGCGACATCATCTCGTTGCACGCCCCGCTCACGCCCGTGACTCGGCACATGATCGACGCCGCCGCGCTGGCGAGCGTCAAGCCCCACGCCATGCTCATCAACACCAGCCGGGGCGCGCTCATCGACACGCCCGCCCTCATCGCCGCTCTCAAGGCCGGCCGCATCGGCAGTGTGGGGCTGGACGTCTACGAAGAGGAAGGCGACCTGTTCTTCCGCGACCTCTCCGACCAGGCATTGCAAGACGACATCTTCGCGCGACTCATGACCTTCCCCAACGTGCTCGTCACCGCCCACCAAGGCTTCTTCACGCACGAGGCTTGCACAGCTATCGCCAACACCACCATCACCAACGCCACCGCATTCGAACACGGCGGAGTGCCTGCGACCAACCGCGTCACGCTGAAGCACTTTGCGTGACGCGAGCCGAGCGAGTTCGCACGCGATTCTCTCCGCGACACCGCGATTTTCCACGCATCCACCGGTGAACATGCCTCGCCGCGAGAGCCGTCTTTCCATCACGCCCGAGCCAAGCCCGCACACTGTCCGCACGACGCGCATGCGGCGAGACCGAGTACAGTCAGCGAGCATCCCACGAACTCAGACATGGACCAACCGATTCGCCCCACCCCGCAAGCAATCGCCGCCGCAGAGGCGTGGTGGTCGCGCAGGGTGTCGTACAACTCGTGGCACGTGACGCACTTGGAAGAGCAGATTCCGTCCAACCGCGGTCCGAACCAGGACGCGCCTCCGGCCATCGAGGACTTCTTTCGCGTCAGCTGGTTGGAATTCAAAGAGGTCTACATCGACGATCAGTTCTTTGCGTGGCTATGCGCTCCCGACTCGCCGTTGACCAACGTCACGTTTTTCTACACCCGCGCCGCGCCTCTTGGCGACCAGGCACTCGCGGCTCTTGCCGCCAAGGACTCTGCGCTACGCAATCTCAACGCATTGTTGTTGTACGACACCGACATCACTGACGACGGCCTCGCCGCGATCGCCGCCCCCGACTCGTCGCTCAAAGCTCTCACCGAATTGGGTCTGCTGGGCACGGAGATCACGGATCGCGGGATCGCGGCGTTGGCGGCCGAGGACTCGGCTCTCGCCTCGCTGGCGAAGTTGAACTTCGGCTATGTGCATCTCACCGACCAATGCATGGTGTCGATCGCCGCCGCCAACTCCGCGCTCAAAGCACTCAAGTCGCTGCATGTGCAGTCCAGGCACATCACGGATCGAGGACTGCAAGCGCTCGCCCGCGAAGACTCGCCGCTGACATCACTCGAGGTACTGGGCCTCCGCGGCGTGCAGATCACCGATCAAGGCCTTGCGTGTCTGGCGGCGGAACACTCGCCCCTGACTGCAATGACCACACTGTGGCTGGACGGAACGCAGGTCACCGACGGGGGGCTCGCGGCTCTTGCCCATCCTCGTTCGCCGCTCAAGGCCATCAGCAAACTCGACCTCAGCAGGACGCAGTGCACCAGTCTTGGCCTCGCGGCCCTCGCCGCGAAGAACTCGTCGCTCGCGAACCTCGCCGAACTGACTCTGTGTGGCACACAAACTGACGACGACGGCCTGATCGCTCTCGCCTCGCCCGACTCGCCGCTCACGTCACTCACGGAATTGGACCTGTCCCACACGCCGATCACTGATCGCGGGCTGGCCGCCCTCGCCGCCCCGCACTCGCCACTCACTCGGCTCACGACGCTGAAGCTCGACTACACGCACATCACCGACGCCGGCATCGCGGCCCTCGTCGCCCCGCACTCACCGCTCACATCGCTCCGCACGCTGCACATGCACGCCACCGCCATCACCGACCGGGCCCTGGCCGCGCTGGCCGCATCCGACCCCGCGCGTTTCAATCTCACGCAGGTGAGCGTCAGTTACACCGCGACGACAACGAAGGGGTACGCCGCGATCAGGCAGAGATTCCCCGGCATCAGGTTCTGGTAGCGGCGAACGCACGGCTGGCTGGCGTTGGTCGTGGGCATGGGGTCAAAACTCCGAAACGCGGCATTCGGCATCGGGCACCGGGCATTGGGGAAAGACCGCGCGGCATTCGGCATTCGTGATTCGGCATTCGTGCTGGCGCAGGGCCATCGGCCCATCTGTGCATCCAGCCTCGCTTGCGACGAATGCCGAATCACGAATGCCGAATGCCGGGATTTTCTTCACGAATGCCGGGCACGCCCAACTCCCACCCGCTCCGCGGTTTGCTCCACCCGCTACGCGGCCACCGTCGCACTCGCCACACTGCTCCACGCCCCGCGTTCCCCGCGTGGCGACACGTAGCGCACGATGTAATGCGCCTGCTTGCCCACGGCATCTGCGGGCAGCGTGAAGCGATGGGTCGCGGTCGTGATGCTGTCCACATACTGATACGCCGCGGGCTCGCCGGGCGCGGGCTCGTGGGCCGCCGTGATAATGCGATACACCTCGGCCCGCTGCACGCCCTTGGGTTTGGCTCTTCGCACACCCGCGCCGCTCGCGCCCGCCGCTTCGCCTTCGACGCTCAGCCGCAGTTCATGCACGAATCGCTCGACCGGCGCCGCGCTCACCAAGGGAGCCACACGCGGCGTGCTCGTGCGCGTGCGCGTGGTCTTGCGAGCCGTCAGCCCCGCGTCGACGCGCACGCTGTTGTCCATGTCGGGCTCGTGCTGGGCCTGCTGCGCCAACTGCCGCGTCTTTTCAAGCAAAGCCGCCCGCGCCGCATCCTTCGCATCCTTCGCCGCCCGCTCGCCCTTCCCGCGTGTCTGCTCGCACGTCGTCCGCTCGTGCTCGCATCCCGCCGGTTTGCAGGCAAGCGAAATCGATTGGTGTGCGTGTATCCAAACTTACCGGGGCTGCAGCCCCCGGCACCCCCGCTGAAGACGTTGGCGTGCTCGTCGCCGGTTTCTTGGGGATGGTGGGTGCAGGGAGGCGGCGGATCTCCGCATGTGCTGCACAGAGACAGCGCGAACAACCGTATCCTGGCACCGCATGGCGTCCGCAGTTGCATCAGGGTTGCAGGGGTTGTCGGGCAGGGCGTACTACGCGGCTCGCGTGGGTGATTTTCGAGCGCAGCATGATGACACGGTGCTGGCGGCGCTTGCCACCTCGACGGCGTTTGCGATGGAGACGACGCAGCGCGATGCGTGGCGGGCGCAGATTGACATCATGCGTCAGGCGCTGGTGGGTGTGGACGCAGACGGCCTTGTCGCCTTCGAGTTCGCGGTGCCGCGGATGGGCAAGCGGATTGATGTGCTGGTGGTGGTGCGCGGCGTGGTGGTGGTGATTGAGTTCAAAGTGGGCGAACGCGAGTTTACATCGGATGCGATCAATCAGGTTTGGGACTACGCGCTTGACATGAAGAACTTTCACGCCGGGACGCACGCGGCGCCGGTGGTGCCCATCGTGGTGGCGACGCACGCGGCCGCGGCGAGCGTGCAAACCGTCATGGCGAGTGACCGCGACGGGGTGATGCGCCCGCTGCGGGCCACGCCTGCGACACTTGGCGAGGTGTTGCGCGCGGCCACGGCGTGGTGCGCAGCGGGCACGCTCGATGTGGAGGCTTGGGTGCGTTCGGCGTACAAGCCCACGCCTTCGATCATCGAAGCCGCCATGGCGCTTTACGGCGGCCACAAGGTGGAAGAGATTTCGCGGCGTGAAGCGGAGGCGATCAACCTCACGCAGACCTCGGCCACCGTGGAAGCAATCATCGCACAGGCCCGCGAGCACAAGCGCAAGGCCATTTGCTTTGTCACGGGCGTGCCCGGGGCGGGCAAGACGCTGGTGGGGCTGAACGTCGCCACCACGCATCAGGACAAACAGAGCGAGTTGCACAGTGTGTTCCTGTCGGGCAATGGTCCCTTGGTCGACGTTTTGTGCGAGGCGTTGGCAAGGGATAGTGTGACGCAAGCAGCGAATGCAGAGGAGCCCATGACGCTCAAGAAGGCTCGCGGCAAGCTCAAAGCGATTGTCCAGAAGGTACACCATTTCCGCGATCAGTGCATCCGTGACGCTCCCGCGCCACCGCCGGAACATGTCGCTTTATTCGATGAAGCCCAGCGGGCATGGAATCTCGATCAGACCGCCAAGTTCATGCAGCAGAAGAAGGGTCGCGCGAACTTCGCCATGTCCGAACCCGCCTTCTTGATCTCGTGCATGGACCGCCACACCGACTGGGCCGTGGTGGTGTGTCTTGTCGGAGGCGGACAGGAGATCAACACGGGCGAGGCGGGCATCGGCGAGTGGCTGCGGGCCATTCGCAGCGACTTTGCGCACTGGCACGTGCATCTGTCGCCGCACCTGACTGATTCGGAATACGAGGCCGGAACGGCGCTGGCGATGCTGCAGGGTCATGCACACGTCACCACGCACGAGAGTTTGCATCTTGCGGTGTCGATGCGTTCGTTCCGGGCCGAGCACGTGTCGGGCTGGGTCAAGGCGTTGCTGGATGCCGACCGTGCAGCAGCGCTCGCTGCGTGGCAGAAGATCGCGGCCCGTTATCCGATTGTGCTGACCCGCGATGTGAAGGCCGCGAAGGCATGGTTGCGCGAGCGGGCCCGGGGCAATGAACGCTACGGGCTGGTGGTCTCGTCGCAGGCCCAGCGGCTCAAGCCCGAAGCCATCGACGTGCGCGTCGATATCGATCCCGTGCACTGGTTCTTGCATCCCAAGACCGACGTGCGGAGCTCGTACTACTTGGAAGACGCGGCGACGGAGTTCCACGTGCAGGGGTTGGAGCTGGACTGGGCCTGCGTGGTGTGGGATGCGGACCTGCGGATGACGGCCGCGGGCTGGGAACACTGGGGCTTCCGCGGCGACAAGTGGCAACGCATCCACAAGAGCGAGCGTCAGGCTTACTTGAAGAACGCGTACCGCGTGCTGCTCACCCGCGCGCGGCAGGGGATGGTGCTCGTGGTTCCTGCGGGTGACGCGAGTGACCCGACACGCGACCCCGCGTTGTACGATGAGACGTTTGCCTACCTGCGGGAAATGGGTGTGCCCGTGCTGACGTGATTTGTGCGTGCGGCTGATGTACTGTCTGCAGGACCCGCCCCCTTGTCGCCCACCGGCAAGAGCAAACCGGCGGGCTGCTGGGCTGCGAGATCTGGCACTACGTGGGCACCACGCCGCCGGCGGGCCCTGAGGCCCTGCGATTCGTCGCGGTGGACACGAGCGCACCGTTCGTCGTGAGCTACACCGGCAGCGACGCGGGCAAGACCGCGTACTACTGGCTGCGGTGGGTGAGCCCCACCGGCGAACGCGGCCCGTGGGGCGAGCAGAGCCAGGCGACCATCGCGGCGTAAAGGCACGTTCACCACAAAGACACAAAGAGCACAAAGAAAGACGGAGAAGCCAGCGCGGGTGCGCTGGCTTCTTTGTATTGGATCCTCGCCATCGTCTCGTGTACGTTCGCAGCATTTGTGCGATGCTGTGGTGAGCGAGCCGCGAAACTTCGCGTGCAAGTCGGCGGGGATACTGTCTGAATGCACGACTGGCGGGCGCGCGAGGCGCGGCGTGCCGAGCGTGGAACAACCACCGTGTCGATGCTGCGAAGCGTTGCGGAGCAGGCGTGTGCTGGCGCACGAAGCGATGCGGCAGCCCGCAACTTTGAACATCTGGAGGCTGGCATGGCACAGGGAAAGCCGGGCGACTTTGATTTTCTCGCAGGAGAATGGAAGATCAAGCACAAACGCCTCAAGACGCCGCATACCAGCGAGTGGGAGGAGTTTGAGGGCGAAGCGACGTGCTGGACGATTCTGGGCGGCATTGGCAGCGTGGAAGAGCTGCGCGTCCCCAGCCGCAACTTCATGGGCATGGGCCTGCGGCTGCTCGATGTCAAGCAGGCAGTCTGGAACGACTTCTGGGTGAACGCTAACTGGGGCGTGTTGACCACGCCCGGCCAGACGGGGAACTTTGAGAACGGCGTGGGAACGTTCACCGCCGACGACAAGGACGGCGAGAAGCCCATCAAGGTCAAAGGCGTGTGGGATCGGATCACGCCCACCAGTTGCCGGTGGTGGCAAAGCATCTCGTGGGACGGCGGCGTGACGTGGGAAGACAACTGGTATATGGACTGGACCAGAGCTTGAACCGCGTGGCGGTGCGCAAGCAGCGCGGCGCGACGTCACGTGCTCCACAACGTCACGACGAACACGAAGAGAGACAGGAATGCCAGCGCGCGTGCGCTGGCTTCTTTGCATTGCATCTTCCTCATCTTCTCGTGTCTCATCTCCGTGCCTCCGTGACTCTGTGAAAAGCCATCCCCCCGCCTCGGCGTCGCCCCCGCCGCGATGGACATGCGTGCGTGCCTCCTACCTTCCCACTCGCGCGGCGTGGGTGGGGCCGCACGAACACCGTCACCTGCTCACCGAATCATCTGCTCGCCTCCGCGGTCAGCGGTCTCTCCGTCGCTCGCGTGCTTGCTCGGCCTGTCGCTCGCTCTTTCCATGCAATCACCTTCGCCAACCCCCGCAACCAGTCCTCTGCGCGAGATGCTCGCCATCGCCGGGCCGACCGTCGCGACCATGGTCTCGTACACGCTCATGACCTTCACGGATAAATGGGTCTGCGCCCAGATCGGGCCCGAGCCCATCTACGTGGGCGCGCAGGGCAACGGTGGGCTGATGGCGTGGGTGCCGATTTCACTCGCGCACGGATTCCTCAACGTCATCAGCACCTTCACCTCGCAGAACATGGGAGCGGGCAAGGCCGACCGCGGGCCGGCGTACGCGTGGAACGGGCTCTATATCGGTATCGCCTACTGGCTGGCGATTCTGCTTCCCTTCTCGCTGCTGCTCCCCGCCATCTTCCGTGCCTCCGACATCGATCCGCGGCAGGCGGAGATGGCCACGCAGTACGGCCAGATTCTCCTGTGGGGCGCAGGCATCACGATGGTGGTGCGTTCGCTGGGCCAGTTCTTCTTCGGCTTGCACCGGCCGGGCGTCATGCTCATGGCGGGCGTCACGTCCAACATCTTCAATCTCGTCATTTCCGCCGTGCTGACGTTCGGCGCGCTCGCGCCCGAGAGCCTGGGCGCCTTCGGCAAGTTCACCGGCGCGATCGCAGGCTTCTTCGGCATGCGGGAGGGATTGGGCATCACCGGCAGCGCCATTGGCACCGTGCTCGCAACAGTCATCGAAGCCGCCATCCCATCGTGCATCTTCCTCAGCAAGAGCATGCACGCCAAGTACGCCACGCGTTCCAGTTGGCGACTGAGCTGGACGCACATCCGCGAGATCTTCCACATGGGCTGGCCCGCGGGCCTGATGTTCGCCAACGAAATGGCCTGCTGGGCGTTCTTCATGGTCTACCTGGTCAGCCACTTCGGAGCCGAGCACGCCACCGCCGGTTGGATCGCGCACCAGTACATGTCGCTCTCATTCATGCCGGCAGTGGGGCTCTCAGTCGCCGCGTCCGCGCTGGTGGGCAAGTACCAAGGGATGAAGCGCAGCGACCTCGCGACACATCGCGCCTGGCTTGCGGTCAAGCTCGCTCTCGTCTACATGGGCGCGTGCGCCATCATCTTCTTCGTCTTCCGCGAGCAGTTGATCCGCGCCTTCGTTCGCGAAGACACGCCGCCCGAGCAGATCGAGCGTCTCGTCGCGCTGGGCAGCAGCTTCCTCATCGCGACGGCGGCCTTCCAGCTCTTTGATGCTGTCGCCATGACCATCTCCGGCGCGCTCCGCGGCGCGGGCGATACCAAAGTGCCGGGCGTTGTAACCGTCGTCTTCAGTTGGGCCATCATCGTGGGCGGCGGATTCGCCATGATCAACGTCTTTCCCAAGCTCGAAAGCCTGGGCCCGTGGATCGCCGCCGCGACGTACATCGCCGCGCTGTGCATCTTCCTCGTCGGCCGCTTCCTCGCCGGTCACTGGCGCGACATCCGCGTCGTGCGCGACGAGTGATCAACGCAAACCCGCTCAGGGATAATCCTGCCGCGTCGGCCGAATGAGTACATCGCTCACGTGCACGTGCGATGGCTGCTGCACGATGAAGCCGATCGTGCGTGCGACATCTACCGGCTGCAGCACCGGCCCGATACGGCCCTTCACTTCCGCAAACCACTCGGGCTTGTATCCGGCAACGCCCTGAAACTCGCTCTCGACAAATCCCGGCTCGATGAGCGTGACGCGAATGCCCTTGGGCCCAAGCTCGCGCCGGCACGCCTCCGCCAGGCTGTTCACCGCGAACTTCGTCGCGCCGTACATGCTGCTGAACGGACTGATGTGCCGGCCCACCGTGCTGCCAAGCACCACGATGTCACGCGGCTTGCGCAAGCTCGCTTCACCAAACTTGCCGTGCGTCTCCGCCTCGATCTCCGCGATCATGCGCTGGCCCGCGAATCGAATGAGCTTGGCCGCTGCGGTGATGTTTGTACGGATCATCTCATCCCACTGACTCATGTCGCTGGTGATCGCGCTGCCCGCCAGCCCGCGCCCTGCGTTCACCACGATGATGTCGGGCTCATGCGCCGGGTTGCCCAAGGCGTACCGGCCCACATCGAGCATCCGCGTGATGACCGTCTCCTCGCAACAGTCGCCCACGACACAGGCGACAGAGCCCGCGCCACCAATCTCGTTTGACAATTCCGTGAGCATCTCTTGCCGCCGACCGTTCGCGACGACGAACGCCCCCATCCTTGCCAGTTCCAGCGCAATCGCGCGTCCGATGCCAGCCGTTGCGCCCGTAATCACCGCCGTCCGCTGCTCAAGAGGAAGAGTCATGCGTCATTCTATGAGATGACAGCCATGTGCGAACAGCCGTGCAAATCACTCGCTGAACAAGGCCTCAACGAACGCATCCGGCTCAAACACCTGCACGTCCGCTGGCGTTTCGCCCACGCCGACAAACTTCACGGGAATATCCGTCACATCGCGCACCGCGATGACGATGCCGCCCTTCGCCGTGCCATCGAGCTTCGCAAGGAAAATCCCCGTCACACCCGCCGCCTTGCCAAACTCCTCCGCCTGCCGCAGCGCGTTCTGTCCACTGGTCGCATCCAGCACCAGCAACACCTCGTGCGGCCCGCCCTCAATCTGCTTCTGCACCACGCTGCGAATCTTGGTGAGCTGCCGCATCAACGGGTCCTGCGTCTGCAGTCTTCCCGCCGTGTCGAGAATCAGCACATCCACCTTGCGACTCTTCGCCGCCGCGCAAGCATCAAACGCCACCGCCGCCGGGTCACCACCTTGCTGCCCCTTCACCACTTCCACGCCCAGCCGATTGGCCCACGTCTCCAATTGCGCAACCGCGCCCGCGCGGAACGTATCACAAGCGCCCAGCAGCACCGTCTTCCCCTGCCCGCGCAGCGTGCTGCACAACTTCGCGATGCTCGTGGTCTTGCCAACGCCGTTCACACCCGTCACGAGAATCACCGTGGGCACGCCTGCGTCCGCCGGCGCAAATCGCAGCGTCCGATCCTGCTGAGGCCACAGCGCTGCGATCTCACGCTTGAGATATGCGAGGGCCTGATCGCCACTCTCCATCTTCCCACTGCGAAAGTCGGCCCGCAGCCCGTCGATCAACTTCGTCGTCGTTTTGACACCGACGTCCGCCTGCAGCAGCCGCCGCTCAATCTCATCAATCAGCGCCTCATCAAGCCTGCGCCCCGTGAGAATGTTGCGCAGCCCCTGCACGCCCGTGACAATGGCATCACGCGTCTTCTCCAGACCCTTCTTGAAACCGTCAACGAGTGATTTGAAGAATCCCATGGTGTGAAAGCAGTGGGGCAGTGAAGTTCAAACGCCTAAGACGCCGCGCTTCCCGAGACCTTATCCAAAAGCGCATTGATAAACGCCGGACTCTTCTCCGTGCTGAACGCCCGCGCCAACTCAACCGCCTCGTTAATCACAATCCGCGCAGGGTTGATGTTGTTCGTGATCTCATAATGCGCCAGCCGCAGAATCGCCCGATCCACACCC
>DATGWV010000016.1:0-12895 GCA_035299305.1 Phycisphaerales bacterium
AGAGACCGGCGCGGGCGGCGGCAAGGGCTTTGCGCAATTGGGCGTCATCGTGCGTCCCACGCCACTGGCGGCGGTGCGCGATGTGAGCCGGGCGAATCAGTTGATGCCGCAGAAGAGCACGTTCTTTTACCCCAAACTTGCAACGGGGTTGTTTGTGCATGCATTGAGTTGATCAAGCGATAAGGATCACCGAACGCTCACTTCTCCGGCGCGGGCTTGCGGGCCTGCACGAAGGTTACTTTGCCGCCGAAGAGTTCGATGGCTTGTTTGATGAGCGGGTGCTCGCTCATTTCGGCGGCGGTGGGGAGGTTGCTGGCGGGCGTCGCGGCTTGCTGTGGTGTGTCGTCACGCTCGAGGATGACGCTGGTGGTGCCGGGGACGACGAGGTTGGCGAGGTGGCCGATCTCGGCGCGGGCGGCATCGATGGAAAGGGCGAGCACCGGCGTGGCGGGACGCACGGTCAGCGTGCCGGCGGACCATGACAGCGGCATGACGTCGATGAGCAGGACGCGCAGGCGGCGATTGTCGCGTGCGGCGTCCATGAGCGCGGCCCACTTCTCACCCAACGGCGCGGTGTCGGGCAGCTTGCGGAGTTCAGCGGTGGGCTGCGGCGGGGCGGTGTGGATGACGGGCGCAGCGGTACGCGGCGGCGCGGCGATGGGCGGCCTTGAAGCGGCGATTGGAGTCGTGGGGGCGGGCGGAGGCGACGCGGTACTGCGCGGCTCGTGGGCCGACGCAGGAACGTCGGACACGGCCGGCGCGACAGTGGTCGCGACACCACCCGCTAGGCTTTTTTTGCCATCGCCGGTGAGGCAGTGCCGCGTGTTGCTCGACCCGTGACGACTGCGGTGACATCGGCGAGTTTCTCGGTCATCGCGAGGCGGACGAGCAGTGCATCGAAGAGCGCGCGGGGCACGCTGCTGTTCTTGGCGGCACGTTGCACATTTTCGCACAGGGCGATCATGTGGACGAGGCCCGCAGCGTCGAACTTCTGCGCGAGGGCGGCTTCCTTCTGGCGGGCTTCCTGCGAGAGATCGACGAGTTGCGAGTTGGGGCCGCAGCTTGCGAGGATCATGAGGTCGCGCAGGCGCAGCAGGAGCGTTTCGATGACCTGATCGATGGCGGTGCCTTTGCCCAGCAGGTCGCCTCCCAGCGTGAGAGCGGTGTCAGCATCGCCATCGGCGAGGGCGCCGATGAGGCGTGAGACGACTTCGCGCTCGGGCAGGCCCAGCAGTTCTTCGAGCAACTTGACGTTGAGCTTTTTCTCGCCCGTGGAGAGCAGGCGGTCCATGAGCGTGAGGGCGTCGCGCATGCTGCCGTTGCCGAGCAGAGCGACCTGGTGAAGCAGTTCGGGATCGGCCTTGACCTTCTCCTGTTCGAGGACGTCGGCGAGATGTTTGGCGATGAGGCTGGCGGGGATGTTGCGGAAGTCGAAGCGCTGGCAGCGGCTTTGGATGGTGGGCGGAACTTTGTGCGGGTCGGTCGTGGCGAGGATGAACTTCACGTGCTCGGGCGGCTCTTCCATCGTCTTGAGCAGCGCGTTGAACGCGGCATTGCTGAGCATGTGGACTTCGTCGATGATGTAGACCTTGTACTTGCCTCGCAGCGGGCGGTACATGCTGTTGGCGATGAGTTCACGGGCGTTGTCGACGCCTGTGTTGCTCGCGGCGTCGATCTCGATGACGTCGGTGTCTTTGCCCTGCATGATGAGATTGTCGATCTCGGGCGTGCCGCCGTTGAGGGCTTTGGCGAAGAGGCGTGCCATGGTCGTCTTGCCGACGCCGCGCGTGCCGCAGAAGAGATAAGCGTGGGCCACGCGATTGGCCGCGATGGCGTTCTGGAGCGTCTTGGCGATGGGCTCCTGGCCGATGACTTCGGCGAAATCCTGCGAGCGGTAGCGACGTGCGAGCACGGTGTAAGCCATGCAGAGAAGGTAGGGGACAAAGACAACATCCGCCGTGGCGCGGCGGATGTTGGTGGGGCACGAAATGGGGGTAAAAATCAGCGAAGCAGCGGGGATTCGACCGGTGCGAGCGAGAGATCGGTCGGCTCGGTCAGGGCGGCGCCGCGCGTTTCCATGACGCGCTTGTACCACAGGGCCGAGAGCTTGGGCGTGCGCTTCTGCGTGGCGTAGTCGACATGGACGAGGCCAAAGCGCTGCTTGTAGCCTTCGGCCCATTCGAAGTTGTCCATGAAGCTCCAGTGGAAGTAGCCCTTGACGTTGGTGCCGTTCTGGATGGCTTCGTGGAGGGCGAGGAGGTAGCGGCGGGTGTAGTCGACGCGCTGCGGGTCGAGCACGCGGCCGTGGCTGTCCATCCAGTCGGTGCTGCACGTGCCGTTCTCGGTGATGACGATGGGCAGGCGGTAGCGGTCAAAGAGGAAACGCGGCCCGAAGTGCAGGGCCTGCGGGGCCATGTTCCAATCCATGGTGTTGCGCGGGTTGCCCGGGCCGGGATTGACGCCTTCCCAGCCGCCGTTGGCTTTGGCCTTCACGCAAGCGCCTGAATAGATATTCACGCCGTAGAAGTCGAGCTTCTGGTGAATGAGGTCCATGTCGCTGACGGGGTGCGAGGGGACGTTGTTGCCGAAAACGCGGAGGCCGTCTTCGGGATAGCAGCCCAGGCAGACCGGGTCGGCGAACCAAGTGTTGTTCCAGAGATGCGGTTGTTCGATGGCGAACGTCGCGGCGCGGGCGGCGTCGATGTTCGCGGGATCGTTGTCAATGGGATAACTCACGTGACCAACTGGGGCCCAGCCGACGCGGGCGGGCTTCTTTGCGGCGGCACGAATGGCCTGCACGCTACGGCCGTGAGCGCGGAGGGCGTTGTGAGCGGCGAGCAGTGTTTCGCGCAGCGGGTACTGCACGCCCGGTGCGTGCTTGCCGTCGGCGTGACCAAGCTGCAGGAACACCTGCGGCTCGTTGATGGTCATCCAATTCGTGACGCGGTCGGAGAGCTTCTCGACGACTTTGGTCGTGTACTCGCCGAACCACTCCGCGCTGTCGCGGTTGAGCCAGCCGCCACGGTGGTAGAGGGCGAGCGGGAAGTCCCAGTGAAAGAGCGTGACCCAGGGTTCAACGCCGTGCGCGAGAAGGGAGTCGACGAGTTTGTCGTAGAAGTCCAGACCGACGGTGTTGACAGCACCCACGCCTTCCTTCATGACGCGGGGCCACATGACGGAGAGGCGGTAGGCCTTCACGCCCAGGCTGGCCATGAGTGACGCGTCGGCGTCGTAGCGGTTGTAGTGGTCGCAGGCAACGCCACCTTGGTGGTTCTCAAATACCGCGCCGTTCTTGCGGCAGAAGGCGTCCCAGACGCTTTCGCCACGGAGATCGGGCGAAGAGCCGCCTTCGATCTGATAGCTCGAAGCCGCAACGCCCCACGTGAAGTTGGCGGGAAATTGGACCGGGGCTGATTGCTGACTGGAGGGCGTGGGCACGGGTGATCCTTTCACTTCAATGTGCATGGAGACTATCCCTTGACTGCGCCGCTGGTGAGGCCAGCGACAAAGTCGCGTTGAAGGAGCATGAACAGACCGGCGACCGGCAAAATGGAGAGCATCGTGCCCGCCATCATGAGGCCGTAGTCCTGGGAGTAGACGTCTTTGAGCTGCGCGATCATGACGGCGAGCGGAAACTTGCTTGCCGATTGCAGGACGACCTGCGGGTTGATGAAGTTGTTCCACACGCCCAGAAATGTGATGAGCATGAATGCGGCGATCATGGGCTGCAGCAATGGCAGCGCGACACGCCAGAAGATGCGAAACTCGCTGCAGCCGTCCATGCGGGCGGCTTCGAGCAGTTCGCTTGGGACGCTTGAAATCGTGGCTTGGCGGAAGAGGTAGACGCCGAAGGCCGGGCCGATGGCTGGGAGGATGAGGCCTAGGAATGTGTCGAGCAGGTTGAGGCGATACAGAACCGCGAAGCCGGGCGAAAGCAGGAGGGGAGCCGGGACGATGAGGCACGCGAGCACGAGCCACATCGCGGCACGCTTGCCGCGGAAGTGGAGCCTCGCGAGGGCATAGCCAGCGGCGGCGGAGATGAGCGTGGCGAGGGTTGCGGTGACGGACGCGAGCAAGGAACTTGCGAGCAGTGCTCGGGCAAAGCCGGTTTTGCTGAAGAGATTGCGGAAGTTGTCAAGCGTGAGACGGTCCCACGCGATGCCTAGAAAGCCATCGCCGCGAGGCAGAAAGGGCGAGGCGAAGAAGTCCTCGCTCGTCTTGAGCGATGCGATGGCGAGCCACACGAGCGGCAGGGCGATGACGATGCACGCAGGGACGACAACGCAGTAGGTCGCGATGGCGCGAGGCTTGCTGACGAGCATGCTCATGCGTCACCTCCGCGTGTTGCACGCTTGACGCCACGTTGCTGTTCGGTGCGGCCTGAGAGCATGCGCTGCAGGACGGCACATGCAGCGAGGACGATGGCGATCGTCCAGCCGATGGCGCTGGCGTAGCCAAGATCGCCGGATTGGAAGCCGGTCTGGTAGAGATAGCCGACGATCGTGAGGCCTTTGTTGTCGACACCTGTGCTGCCTTGCAGCAGCAGATACGGGAGCTCAAAGACCTGCACGGAGCCGATAATCGAGAGCAGCACGACAAAGCTGCCGACGGGCGTGATGGCTGGCAACGTGACGTGGCGGAAGCGCTTCCACCAGCTTGCGCCGTCGATGCGGGCGGCTTCGTCGAGTTCCTTGGGCACGTTCTGCAATGCCGCGAGGAAGTAGACCATGTTGAAGCCCATGTACTGCCAGAGTGTGGCGAGAATGAGGGCGACCATGATGTACTGATCGAGCCATGCGAAGCCGATGTCCCAGCTTGGGAAGATGCCGTGCAGCAGTTGGTTGACGAGGCCCGTGCGCTTCTGGAAGAGCACGAAGAAGATCATGGCGACGTAGACAACACCCACGAGCACGGGCGAGAAAAGCACGAGCCGGAAGAACGATCGCGCTCGCACGCCGGGTTGATTGAGCAGCATGGCGAACATCAACGCGAGGGGCAACTGCACGAGGACGCTGCCCAGCGTGAAGATGAGCGTGTTTTTGAATGCTGTCCAGAAGAGCGGATCGGCGAGTACGTTCTTGAAGTTGGACAAACCGACGAAACGCGTGGTTCCGGGGCCGAATGTCTGCTGTGTGGAGAGCACCGCCGCACCGAAGAGGGGCGTGATCGTGAAGAGCGCGACGAGAATGAGAAAGGGCGCGAGCAGCAGCCATGGAAAGACGCTGCGGGAGCGATCGGGGAGGATCATCGCGTCACCTCCGCTGCGGCATCGCTTGATTGCTCGGAGGAGTCGCGAGCCGCGAAGAAGACGTTGCGATTGACGTGCCGCATAGCGTCGCGCTGCGCAGCTGCCAGGAATTCGCGAGCCTTGGGAAGCAGGTCTTCCTCTCGCTGGGGCTTCACGTCGCGGGCATAAGCACACAGCTGGCTGACGGCACCTTGCGTGCGCGCGAGTGCGATTGCGCCGAACGGGGAACTGAATCGATCGGGCACATCGGGCGCGAGATTGATATACATGCGGCCCTTTGGCTGACCCATGAAGAATGGATCGGGCTGGTCGTAGATGTCATCGCTCCAGAACTCGCGCACGGGCGTGACGATGTCGCTCTTGGTGTAGAGTTCGTGCGCCAGTTCGCGCGAGAGATAGAGATGCTTGGCGATTTCCCAAAGCTTTTCGGGGTCTTGGGCGGTCTTGGGAATGCCAAGCATCGTGCCGCCCCAGACGCTGGTGCGCCTGCCGCCCTTTTCCCACGCGGGCATGGGCATGAGCTTCATTTTGCCCGCAAGTTGTGGCACTTCCTTGCGCCAGTAGTTGCACATCCAATCGGGCGCGAATGTCGCGATGACGAAGCCGTCGCGCATGAGCTGGTGTCCGGTTGCATCCCAGAAGCTCACTTCCGCCGCGATGGGTTCAGGGCCGCTCGTCCACATGGCGATGCGGGAGATCGTGCGGGCGTTGACTTCGCTGTCGATGACGGGCACGCCTGAGGCATCGATGACGCCGCCGCCAGCTTGCAGCAGCACGGCCTCGATCAGGTCAATCTGCGTCTCCCACATGTTGAGCAAGTAGCGATCGGTGCGGCGCGTGCCGTCGGGCTTGTAGAGGAGCAGCCGCATCACACGCTCGAAGTCGTCCCACGTTTCAATCTCGTTCACATCGATGCCTGCGGCTTCGACGATGTCGGCGCGATAGGCCATCATCATCGGGTGCACATCGTGCGGCAAGCCGAAGATGCGGCCATCTTTGGACCAAGGCAGAAAGCTCGCCTTGTTGACCTTATTCATCAAGCCGTCGCGCTCGATGTAGGGCGTCAGATCGAGGAATCCGACACTCTCGAGCGGACCGGCGAAGGCGCGAGCGGCGTTGCGACGCTCGGCTTCGATGAGATCGGCGCTGGGAAGTCCGGCGAGGAACGCGGACATCATGCGTTGTTCCATCGCCTGCACGCCGATGAGCGAGAGGTTGACGCGCCGCGATGGATCGGTCTGCTGCTGATTCCACGCTTCGAGTTCCGGGCCGTACATCTCGGCGTGCATGCGAGCGAACGTCCACATGGACGCGCCCTCGCGTTTGGTCTCGGGCGTGACCATGGCGATGAGACCGGTGACAACCGCCATGCCTGCGATGAGCGCAGGGCCAAGCCACCGCGCAGCACGAGGGCGTGTGCTGCGGGCCTTACTGGATTGGGGTTGCGTGCGTCCTGCGTCCATGAATCACTCGCCGGTCTCACGACTCGCCGGGGGCTGTGCGTACTCGATAGGAGCTCGTGCTCAACGGAACATCATGTCTTCCGGGTCTTTCGTCGACCAAAGCACCTTGCCGGTGCTGCGTGATGTGTTGCCCTGAAGTTCAACGACGTCTTGCAGCTTCAGGCCGCTCACGTGACCATCAACAAACGCGAAGTTCGCGCTGCTGGACTTGGTGACGGGATTGGTGTCCTTGGCGCGCGGATGGCGATACCACGGCACGTAGAAGTTGAGCTGCGAGCCGGCGATCAAGCCGCGAAGCTCGGGCGCACTGTTGAACCAGTCGCCCGGGAAGACTGTGCTGGTTGCAGTCATGCCTGCACCGCCGTTAAAGCGTGATCCGGGGAAACCGAACTGACCGACATCAGCAACTGCGAACCACTTGCGGTTGTTCTCGTTCACCTGGCCTGGACCGCTTTGATCGGTCGAGAAAAGCCCCCAAGCTTCGGAGAGCAGAATCATCTTGTCGCTGAAGTTCACGGTTGAGTCGAACGCGGTGCCGTAGAGCGCCGGGTTGGCAACGCCCGTGTTCGTAAAGCCAGGCTTGAAGCCCCTGACCGTGCCGCCCGTGTTGGACCAAGCCGCGGCTGATGCGGCCCAGTAATTCATCGCGTACGAGCGGCCGCCGTCAACGTGATTGGGACACACCATGCCGCCACCACCGACGGTATTGCTGCGGGTATTGGTCTCGATGATGTTGCTGGGATCGAAGTTGGGAAGATACTGGCCGATGCGAGCCACGTCGTGCCACATCATGCTGAACTTGCCGGGGTTCTCGCGATCGGGCGCGTCGAACATGTTCGGCGGGAACTTGCCTTGGTAGTCGTTCGTGTACGCCATGAGTGCCTGGGCGTTGCCACGGATGTTGGCCTTGCACTTGGTGTCACGGGCCGTCTCGCGAGCGCTCTTGAGCGTGGGCAGGAGGATGCCGATCAGCAGTGCGATGATCGCGATCACGACGAGCAGTTCGATCAGCGTGAAGCCGCCGCGCTTCCAACACGTTCCCATCGCATGCCGTTCCAATCGCTGAATGTTCATCATGTGACCTTGCATGTTGCAGACTCCTTGCACGCCGCGCTCCGCACGGCGGGATCAAACCACTGAACTGTTACGTCGTCGCCATGCTGCCAGCGGCGACCGCCGCTTGTGCATGCTGCTCGACGTGATGACCGCAGATCCGCGAGCCCAACGGCCCGGGGTGAAAAACGTGTGTGCCAGCCGGATCGCACGCGACACGCAGCGTGTCGCCTTCGCGAATGTCGAGCCGTGATGCGACGCGAGCGATCATGGGCGAGTTGCCCGGGCCCAGCGCGTGCAGGTCCATCTGGTCGCCCAGCAGTTCGATGCCGCGCACGCGGAGGGACATGCCTGCGCCGCTCTTGGAGGGCATCATCGCGCCGGGTCGCACGCCCAGCGTGAGCGACTGTCCGGTGTGAGGCGTGAGAGCTTCGGCCCATGCACGGGGCAGCGGGAGCAGGTTGCCTTCGCACACGAAGTGCACGCCCGATCCATCGATGGTGACGCGGCCTTCGAGAAAGTTCATTGCGGGAACGCCCACGAAACCCGCGACGAATCGGTCGGCGGGGGCGTTGTACACGTCCATCGGGGCGCCGATCTGGCGGACTTTGCCCGCGCTCATGACAACGATCTGATCGGCGAGAGCCATCGCCTCTTCCTGGTCGTGCGTGACGTAGATGCTCGTCACGCCCAGTCGGCGATGCAGGCCTCGCAGTTCGCCTCGCATGGATTGACGCATCTTCGCGTCGAGGTTCGAGAGCGGCTCGTCAAACAGAAACGCTTTGGGCTCGCGGATGATGGCGCGAGCGAGGGCGACGCGCTGACGCTGACCGCCCGAAAGTTCGCCCGGCTTGCGATCAAGCAGGCCATCGAGCTGCACGCTTGATGCGATCTTCGCGGCTTGCTCGCGACGTTCCTTCTTGGCAACGCCGCGGGCTTCCAGCGGGAATGCGATGTTGTCGAGCACGCTCAGGTGCGGGTAGAGCGCGTAGTTCTGAAAGACCATCGCGATATCGCGGTCTTTGGGGCTCTGCTCGTTGACACGCTTTTCGCCCACGAACACATCGCCTTGCGTGATCGCTTCCAGCCCGGCGAGCATGCGCAGCAAGGTGCTCTTGCCGCAGCCTGACGGCCCGAGCAGCACGCAGAATGCGCCATCCGCGACATCGAACGAAACGCCATCGACCGCGAGTGCGCCGTTCTCATACCGCTTCACGATGTTGCGAAACTTGATCGCAGCCACGCGTTCACGCCTTTCACATCACTGACACGTTCCGCCCGCGAGCACGTTGAAGAAGTCGATCACGTCCTGATCTTCCGGGAAGACGCCGTTGTTGTTGAAGTCCATGTCGCCGCAGGTGGTGCAGGTTCCGCCGGCGAGCACGGAGAAGAAGGCCGTGACGTCGCTGTCTGCGGGGAAGACGCCGTCACGATCGAAATCGATTGAGTCACATGCGCTCTCGCGTTCGAAGGTCACGTCATCCCACCATGCTGCGCCGCCGCTGAGCTGTGCGCCTTGCAGGAACGACAGGACGATGCGAGCCGTTGCGGCGTTGCTTGGAGCGATCGCAGAGAAGTTCACATCCTGCCAGACGTTGGCTGGCGTCGACGAGGTCATGACGGTGCGAGTCGTGGTCGTCAGCACGGTGCCACCGCTGTTGCGGAACTCGATTGCGATGCGAGCTTGTGTGCCTGCACCCATTTTGTCCCACGAGGGCGTTTGCGCCTTCGCGCTTGCGGTGAACACCTGTCCGCTGACTGCGGGCATGTCTTGATAGAAGCCCGACGTGTTGTTGGGCGTGTTGAAGTTGCCGTACATCTTCGCGGCGCCGACGCCTGAGCGTTTGAGGGCTTCGCTGTATTCTGCGTTACCCCAGTGCTGCCAGTGCCACGCGCGTTGTCCGCTGTTGGCAGGGCCAGGCCATTCAAAGCCGGGATTCATCAGCTTGGGTTCATTCGTCTGCCACACGCGAATCCAGTCGATCTCGAATCGCTGCGGGAAGGCGGTCGTCGCGTCGGGGTAGCCGGGCCAGAAGCCGCCGACTGCGGTGTTGACGATGATGAACATCGGCTCCTGCGGCACGCGCGAGCGGTGTGTCGCGTAGAGGTTGCCGTTCACAAAGAAGTCGATGCGGTCAGGCCACCATTCGCACGAGAACGTGTTGAACGTCGTCGCGAAGTTTGGATTCACGGAGCCGAGTTGAAACGGCGAGGTCTGGTACGTGTGCGTTTCAACCGTGCCCCAGTGGTTGCTGCCGTAGACGCGGTTGGGCTCGTGACCCAGCATCTCCATGATGTCGATTTCAGGCGGCCACTGATCAGCAGCAGGCAAAAGCCAGAAAGCGGGCCAGATGCCCTGCGTGCGGGGCAGACGGGCGCGCATCTCGAACTTGCCGAAGAGGAACTCGCGCTTGCCGTTGGTGTCCATGCGGCCTGAGGTGTACAGGCGGCCGCCTTGCGGGACATTCGTGCTGGTGATGATGCCGCGACCATTGCTCACGCTGATGGCGCTTGGGCTGTAGTACTGGCGCTCATCGTTGTGAGGCCATGCGCGATTCTCCGGTGTCCAGCTGCTTGTGTTGAGCGAACTGCCCAGGAACTCTTCTTCCCACGCCAGATTCCACACTTGTGCGTGCGCGCTCATGCCCGCCGCGAGGAAGATCAGTCCGGCCGTCATCTGTCCCAATCGCCGTGGTTGCGTCATCGGTTGCTCACTTGGCGCGTCATGCGCTCTGCTGCCTCGACCCAATCACCCTACCCGAATCGCCCGCGCGGGCTTTCACCTCGCGCGGGCGTGAAAAGGAGCTTCACTCAGTCACTTACGGGCATTCGCCGCCAGCGAGGACGTTGAAGAAGTCGACGACGTCTTGATCTTCGGGGAAGACGCCGTTGTTGTTGAAGTCGATGTCGGCGCACGTGCCAGTGGGGCAGTCAGCGCCAGCGAGGACGTTGAAGAAGTCGATGACGTCTTGATCTTCGGGGAAGACGCCGTTGCCGTTGAAGTCGATGGTGTCGCAGCCAGCGGGCGCGGCTTCAGCGAAGGTGATGTCGTCGAACCAGGTCGAGCCGCCGCCTTGAGCGGGATCGGGCTGGACATGCAGCAGCACAAGGCGAACCTTGGCCGCGTTGACAGGCATGACGGTCGTGTTGCTGACCTGCGTGTACACGCCGGGCGTGGCGGTGGGAGCGACCGCTTGCACGGTGGTGTAGTTCACGCTGTTGGCGGGGTTGTTGGGATCGGGGTAGGCGTTGATCGGTGCGCCAGCGCTGTCGAACACTTCCAGGTTCAGGACAGCGAAGTCGCCGCCGCGGATGGCGTCGTTGCCCGGCGTGCCCGCCCAGGCGCTGGCGGTGTAGGTGAGACCGGGCTCCACGCAGAAGACTTGGAACGCGCCCGAGACGTTGTTCGCGGTGTTGAAATTACCGAAGAACTTGATGGCGCCGCCACCGGTGTGCGTGAACTGCCACTCGCGGAACGCGTTGCCGAAGGTGACCCAGCCGGGGATGTAGCCTTCGACTTCGAAGCCGGGGTTCTGCACCGTGAAGGTGTTGTCGGTGCCGTTGGGCGCCATGGCTGCGGTGTCAACCAGGATGCTGCCACCGGCGAGCTGAGCGCCCTGCACGAAGAGCGGGACGATGCGGGCCGAGGCGGTGTCGCAAGGCGCGGTGGCGGTGTTGGTCACCTGACGCCACACACCCGTGGGCGTGTTCACATCGGCTGCGCGCATTTCCTTGACGGCGATCATCTGGTTCGCGGCGTTGTAGAACTCGATGTTCAGCACAACGAAGTTGTCACCCTGCAGAGGATCGCCCGCAGGATTCTGGAACCACGCCGAGGCTTCGATGACCTGTTGAGCGCTGGCCGGGATGCTCTGGAAGATGCCCGAGACGTTGAACGGACCGGTGAAGTTGCCGCCGAGCCGGGCGCTGAGAACGCCAGACTGAGCCGCGCCGGTTTCTACGAGCACGTTGTTGAAATACGTCCAGCTGGGCCAGAAGAGGCCCGTGTTGTCGAGGGTTTCAAAGTTCGCGTTCTGCAGCTGCCCCATGGCCATGCCGCTCACACAAGCCAAACCCGCCGCCGCCATCATCATTCGAGTACGCATCATGAGATCCTCTCCTTGCACTAACACTCACCGTTGTTTTCGTTTCACGAGTGGCTCGCACAGTTTGCGGGCCATTCGTCACTCTCCATCAGG
The DNA here is from genome assembly GCA_035299305.1 of Phycisphaerales bacterium. GTDB lineage: Bacteria > Planctomycetota > Phycisphaerae > Phycisphaerales > UBA1924 > BJHL01. The sequence goes on from DATGWV010000016.1 coordinate 11,964, forward strand.
TCGTTTACTCGTCCTCGCTTCACGCTTCCGCGATCGGCGGGGCCGTTGTTCCATTCACTTCAAACGTGGTCTGCATCATGCGACGCATGGTGACGAGCTTGCCGCGATCGCTGTTTTGCAGTCGCCTCGTCAGCCAGTTCGCGGATTCGTATCCGAGCATGCTCGCGTCCTGACAAATGGCCGTCATGCGAGGCCAGGTGTGCAGGCGTGTGTCGCTGTCGTCCATGCCCACGAGCGAAAGATCGCGAGGAATCGACACGCCGCGTTCTTGGGCACGCCGCATGACGCCTAGTGCGGTCATGGGGTTGGTTGCAAAGACGGCAGTCGGGCGGCTCTTGGGCGGCATCATGAGCATGCTGTCGAGCACTTGCTCACCCGCATTGAAGCCTGCGGAAACCTCGAAAATCATGCGAGGATCGATCTTCATGCCGGCGTTGACGAGGGCATCGTCGTACGCGCGGCGGCGGTCCATATGGTCGCTGTCGGAAACGTGGTGGATCGCGAGCGCCACGCGCTTGTGTCCCAGGCTCAGCAGATGCTCCATCGCTCGACGACTGCTGGGATACGAGTCGGATCGGATGAAGCTCACATCGGGATCGTCAAACTGTTCAGCGACGACGACGCACGGGAACCGTTCGCTGGCGATGCGAGAGATCAGGGCGCGATTGTGGCGGAAGACGCGCATGATGACGCCACGCACGCCCTTGCGGAGGAAGAACTGCGTGTAGGTTTCGTCGGGCGTCTTGTCGCGGCGGATGCTCAGGAGTTTGAGATCGAACTGGTGTTCATCGAGACCTCGCATGATGCCCGAGAGCAGGGCGGGTTCGAAGGAGCCGTATTCGGTCTTCACGGGGTCGTCGGGATACGCCAGTGCGAGCACATTGGTCTGCAGCCGGCCCGTGCTGGGGAAGTAACCCGCCTGGTTGATGGCG
>DATGWV010000017.1:0-8390 GCA_035299305.1 Phycisphaerales bacterium
GCCCGCTCGCACGTTCGGCTTGCGCAGTGAGCTTGAATGGGCACGCGAAGCCGGGCAGTTTGCATGGCTCAGCGAGCGCGACATGCTGGTGTTCAACGACACGCCATCGCCGGGCGGCACGTCGCTGTCGCTGCGATTCGCGGATGAACCCGCTCGGCACAAACTGCTGGACCTGATCGGCGATCTCGCGCTGCTGGGCGCGCCGCTGCAAGCGAAGGTCACGGCGACCAAGAGCGGGCACGCGCTAACGCACGCCCTGTGTCGCGAGATCCTCGCGCGGCGGTGAGATGTCTGGCTGCAATAACTTACCGCGAAAGGAAAAACGCGTCGCACAGCTGCGACGCGTTCGGTGATCACTGTTCAAATCTCGCGGCTTACTGCGGAATCATGATCACGCAGTGCTTCGCCCAGTCCTTGCGCTGGTCGAGCGTCAGCACATCGCGCAGCGGACGCAGCGCGGCGACCTTGTCGGCCTTCGTGCTCGCGGCCTTCACCGCTTCGCCGATCTTCGCGAGTTCGCTCTTCTTGCCGTCGTCGAGGCCTTCCATCATGCCCACCAGCGTGTCGAAGTTCTCCGCGCTCGCGGCCTTCATCTGGTTGAACATGAAGACGTACTCCTCGAGCGAGCCGTTCTTCAGCAGCGCGGCGGCCCGCTGCATCGACACGCGTGCCTGCTCGGCTTCGTCAATCGTCTTCTCCGGGGCGGGGTTCACCGTCAGCGTGTAGTCACGCGCGATCTTCTGCGCGAATGCAAACTGCACCGGGTCCAACTTGCCGGCATCGCGCAGCGTCTCAAGCACGCCCTTGGGCGCGGCGGGCGGCAAGAAAGGCTTGGTCACTTCCAGCAACTGCTTGATGCTCGCCTGATCCTTCAGGTTCACACGCTCAAACACGCCGTCATCCACGCGCTCCAGCAGGTCGAGGTTCGACACCATGACGTTCTGCACGGCGATCGCACGCTCGGCAAGCAGCGGCTTGACGTCGGCCATGAATTGCTCTTTGTCGTTGATCGTCGGGTTGGCTCGCAGCGCGGCCATCTGCAGCGGCTCGGTCAGCGGCTTGAAGTTGCCCGCTTCGTCCTTCTGCGCGAGCGGTTCGTAGGGCAAATCAGGCAGCACGACCTGCGGCTGCTTGGGCTGCGCCTGCACCGGCACCGACTGCGGGGCATCCGCCGGACGCGCGGGCGGCACGGGCATCTTCTCGATGTGCTCATCGACCGGCGGCACTTCCGACGGGGGCGGCGTCACAACCTGCGACCACACCGGCGCCACCAGACCCGCGACCACCATCAACGCCAACGCCTTGGAAACCTGCATGCGAAACCCTTTCTCTCGCGCGCGGCATAACGCCACGTGATGCGCGTGTGGACATGGTTTGCCGGTCCGGGCCGTGCGCTCCGAGTCCCGACGAGGAGCCAATTATCGGCGTGACGCAGGGGCGGGCGAGCCGGAAAGGCCAAAAACGAAACCACCCCGGCTTCGCATGGCCGGGGCGGGTGTTGATGCCTCTAACGCCTGCAGTGAGACTCCCTAACCCCTCGTCCGCAACGCCTTTACGTTAGCAAACTTCTCATCGCCGGACGATCACTCCTCGTCGGGAGCCTCGTCGTCGTCACCTTCGCCCGGAGCAGGCACGCCGGGCTTGGTGTTCTGGGCCAGCTTGGCCGCCAGCACCAACGCGCGGACTTCCTTGAAGAGTTCCGCATTGCCCTTGAGGAACGCTTTCGCGGCTTCGCGGCCTTGAGCGATGCGCATGTCGCCGTAGCTGAACCAACTGCCCGACTTCTGGATGACTTCGAGCGTCACGGCCAGGTCGAGCAGGTCGCCGCTCGCGGAGATGCCTTCGTCGTACATGATGTCGAACTCGGCATCACGGAACGGCGGGGCGATCTTGTTCTTGACGACACGGGCGCGGGTGCGGCTGCCGACGGTGACTTCACCTTCCTTGATGGCGCCGGTGCGGCGGACGTCGATGCGCACGCTGCTGTAGAACTTGAGGGCGCGGCCGCCGGTCGTAGTTTCGGGGCTGCCGAACATCACGCCGATCTTTTCGCGGATCTGGTTGATGAAGACGACGGTGCACTGACTGCGGGCGATGACGCCGGTCAGCTTGCGCATCGCCTGGCTCATCAGGCGAGCTTGCAGACCGACGGAGGCATCACCCATTTCGCCTTCGATTTCGGCCTTGGGCACAAGGGCCGCGACCGAGTCGACGACGATCAGGTCCACCGCGTTGCTGCGCACGAGCAGTTCGCAGATTTCGAGGGCCTGCTCGCCGTTGTCGGGCTGACTGACGAGCAAATCGTCGATGTTCACGCCGATCTTGCGGGCCCACGAGGGATCGAGGGCGTGTTCCGCGTCGATGTACGCGGCGACGCCGCCTTCCTTCTGAGCGTGAGCGGCGACCGTGAGCGCGAGCGTGGTCTTACCACTGCTTTCCGGCCCGAAGATTTCGATGATGCGTCCGCGCGGAATGCCGCGGCCACCCAGGGCCAGGTCGAGCGAGATGCTGCCGGTGGAGATGCCCGGGATGCTGTTGAACGCATCCTCGTCCATCTTCATGATGGTGCCTTTGCCGAAGGTCTTGTCGATCTGCGCGAGGGTCAGATCGAGGGCGCGGCGCTTTTCCTTGTCCATCGCGGGGACAGGCGCGGCGGCCTTCTTGCCACGACCTTCAGAGGCCGTCGCTTCGTCGGCGGTGTTCTTGTCAGATTGGGAACCACGAGAGCGCGATCGCGCTTCCTTCACTTCGACGTCGGCCATGGGCCACGTCCTTTCTATGTTGTCGGGCCGACGCCGCCGAGACGGAATCAGTCACCGAGCTTCGACAGTGCAGGGCCGGGGGCGGCGATCCATCGCCAACACACCTCCGGTTCTTCGGGCGGCACTGGACGCGAGCGAAGACGAGATGAGTTTACCAGATACCGAATAGCCGTCAAGGGGCTTGTTTGGGATTTTGTCTGGTTTTGTGTAAATATCTTGATGCACGAGACTTACGCGCTCGTTCTTGGCGTTCAGTTTTGGGTACTCGGCGTGCGACATTCGTGACTCACGCGTGATACGACATCAGCGCGTGAGGTAGTGGATTGGCGTTCAAACAACTCGCACGTGTCATCGTCATCATGAAAAGTAGTTGGACAAAGTCAGTTCTTGGCCTGTGTACGAATTGCTTTTTGAGTCGGTACGAGGCGGTTTATCGACAGTGCCCGACATGCGTCGAAAATAGACTTTCGCGAGCGGTGACGCATCATGCAAAATAGTTGGCATCGAGAATCCTCGCACCTCGAAAATCAGTGGAGTTCCGCGTTTGTCGAGCGGATCATCTTCGCGATTGTATCCAAACCAAGGATGTGCAAATCCAGCATAGTGAATTCGAATATCACCGAGACCTTCGGAATAGGCACGACAGTCAACAGAAAGGTGTCCCGGAACACGAAATCGTTGCCGAGAGCGAAAAATATAAAAGCGATCCTGCTCAATTACCACGGAATCGTTCTTTCGATAAACGGGTTCCCAAAATTGGGCTGATGGATAATGCTTCTTCTTTGAAAGATCGATTGGAGAAGGGGGATTCTGTTTCGCAACCCAACCACAGAAACCAAGCTTTTGGTCGTCAGACAAGTCGAGTCTCAATAAGACCGCATGCGGGTCATCTTCGATCACCTCTATCTGGGCTGCTGCACCGCTCGGATCAACCAAGATGGGCGACTCTTCCAACTGGAGTGCCTTTACGCTGACGGAACAGTGCTCTTCCGTTCCGCGAATCAGTCGGAGTTGTGAAAGACTGATGCCGGGCTGAACAATCAACGAGAACGTGATTGGAACCACTTCGAGCAGTACACGTCGGCTCTTTCCTACAGAGATGCGATCGAATTCCGCTTCATTCTCTGCGACCAGACGTACCATAGTGTCGAGGCGTCCAATCGAACTCTTGCCCGTAGCACGTGCGCACACTTGATCGGGAAGGCGAATCGTCTCGAAGGCACTCTCAATCCAATACACATGGTTGCTGTGCAACTCTGTGCCTGCCTTCAAGGGATGCGGGCCACTCTCCGCGTAAGCATTTATCAGATCTGTAAGGCTCATCTTCTCGTGCGGACGACAACTTGCCTTCATGATCCAATATCGCGATCCCAATGGAATATCGATACTAGACGCTCCGTATTCAAGCTCAGGTTTTGTAGATTGAGAATATGATACGGCCTGCGCTGACGTGAAAAACTTCATCATCTGAGCGGCATTCAGAACACCTGCGGACATATTCAAGTTCCTGCGTTAGCCATTGCTACAGAGTACAGTTTGAACCAGTGGATTGTGCCGGTCGAGAACTGCATACGACTGTGGCGGACGATAGTTGAAAGCCTGCAACATCTCGGACCGAAATGAAATGGGAGTTGACAGTCGCTGGACGTTGACCAGTGGAAGCGCAACCCCTTCGTGGGTGTCGCGAAAGTACGTATTGAATGTTTCACGATCGCATCCGGCGTGATCACCGTATTTCTCCCAAAGATTTTTGGGGGTGTCTCGCTGGACATCAGCGATTGATGCGGTCAATTGAAACTGCTGAACGGGCGAGGTAACGTAAACAATCGCCGGTGCCTGGCGGATTTGATTGGTAAATCGCCGCCGAAACTCAACGAGTTTGGTGCCAGCAGCAATTTGCGCAGCATGCTGAGGCCGAACCGACAATACAACGACGGGATCTCTTCGAAACAGAGGCATTTGGTTTGACAGTACGTCGCGGATCGTGGACTCTCTCGCCCAGTACGCCATCTCGTACATCCCACGAACGTACCAGCCCTTTCGCCAATGTCCCAGCTTGAATCCGTAAGGTGCAAAAAAACCGCCGCACTTATCGAAGACTTCTTCACTGATCGTGAAGTGTACTTTTCGAGTATCGTACTCAAGTAGGTTGGCGAGAACACTGCGAAGCAGCCTTTCACCGAGTCCGAGTCGTTGGAACTCAGGCCGAACGCGCAAAGTGCAAAGCTTGGACGAGCTCGCGCTGACTTTCGCGATCGCGAGTGCAGCAATCTGGTCGCCAATTACAACGGCACGACACAGTCGTTTGCCCGTCTCAAGACCAGGTACAACTGAATTTCGAAACCAGTGGTCAATGCCGGGGTAGAGATGATCGGATTCAACCAGAAAGTTCTCTACTTGTTTGTGCCAATCGGGTGTCATCGCAGCTACCCGACCACGCTCGGTTACAGGCCTTTGTTCTTCAGGAAATAACAGCAACTGCCCACGAGACGCGGACGGTAAATCTGGCGAGTTTGAGGAGAGAACTGCACCCAATCCACACCTGCAAGCAAATGGTTCAGAAACTGCGATATCGAATGATATCGCAGCCTATGTCACAGCACAAGGGTACAAACTGTCGTTTGTTCGGATAAATTGTTCTGTTGAGTTGCCGCCGGTCGCGCCCTATGCTTTGGCATCGGAGTCCGTCGCCACGGACGGTTGTGTTGTCGGCATTGCTTTCGGGCAAGCGGGCAACTCGGCCTGAGGGGCGGCGAGGAGCGATCTGAGGTTTCGTTGGCGGGCGGGGAGTTCCCCACTGCCACACGCGGCGTGCAGGGTCGTTCGTTCTCCCGCAGAGGGTATTGCAAGTCATTGCAAATACAGCCTTTGCACCATGCCGCGGCGGCCGAGTCGTTTGCTTTCGTGCCCTTCACTGGGAACAGGCAACCGAGCGGTATCCGCGACTGTCCAGCCGTCCATCCGGATGACTGGATAAAGCGTCGTTGGGTTCGCCGGTTGGATTCACAGTTGAACGCACGAAAGGAGCACGCGTCAGGTCGTCGGGCAACGGGCAGATGGGCATGCAAGGCTCATCTTCGCTCCACAACGCAACCAAACACAGACCGATAGTGTAATGGTAGCACAGCAGATTTTGGTTCTGTTCGTCTAGGTTCGAATCCTAGTCGGTCTGCTTCTTTTTCGGTTGCGTACAGCTTGCTCCTCGGCCTCTCGCGTTTCACGCGATGAGCCAATCACAGACCTCCACTTCCCGCAGCACCACCGCCATCATTCTCGCCGCCGGCAAGGGCACGCGCATGCGCAGCGACCTGCCGAAGGTTGTCTTTGAGATTGGCGGTCGGCCCATGGTGTGCGCGGTGGTGGACGCGTGCCTCGCGGCGGGCTGCACACGCATCGTCGCGGTGGTCGGGCACAAGCAGGAGCTGGTCCGCTCGGCCCTTGCCAGCTACGGCAGCAAGGTTGAATTCGCGGTGCAGGATCAGCAGCTGGGCACGGGTCACGCCGTGACGTGTGCCGCCAGCTTGTTTGAGCGCGAGCGCACGACCAAGGGCCACAACGTTTTCGTGCTCTGTGGCGATGGCCCCCTGATTCGCAAGGCCACGCTCGACAAGGTGCTGAGCAAGCACGCGGGCAGCAAGGCCGACGCGACGCTCGCGACGGCGGTCATCGACGACCCCAGCGGCTATGGCCGTATTGCTCGCGATGCGAGCGGCCGGTTCCAGGCGATCGTTGAGCAGAAGAACTGCACGCCTGCGCAACTGGCGATTCGCGAAGTGAACCCCAGTTACTACTGCTTCGATGTCAAGAGCCTGTTTGACGCGCTGCCCAAGGTGACGCGCAACGCCCTGACCAATGAGTACTACCTGACCGATGTGCCCGCCCTGCTCATGCAGAGCGGCGGCAAGGTGGAAGTGATCGAAGCCGTGCCGGCGGAAGATGTGCTGAGCATCAACACGCCGGAAGATCTGGCGAAGGTGGATGCGATTTATCGCAGCCGCAACACGAAAGGACTCGCGTAATGGCCAATGGTGCGATGTATACGGGCATCAAGGTGTTCGCGGGTCGTGGCAGCACCGACCTCGCGAATCGCGTCTGCCGCCAGATGGGCATCGAGTTGTGCGCCGCCCGCACAACGGTGTTTCCTGACGGCGAACTGATCGTGAAGCTGGAAGAAGACGTGCGCGGCCGCGACTGCTACGTCGTCCTCAGCACGTGCGAGCCCGTCAACGACAACCTGATGGAACTGTGCGTGGCGATTGACTGCCTGCGCCGCGCCAGCGCGGGCCGCATCACTGCCGTCATTCCGTACTACGGCTACGCCCGTCAGGACCGCAAGGACGAAGGCCGCGTGCCGATTACCGCCAAGCTCGTGGCGAACATGATCGTCGCCGCCGGCGCGCACCGCGTGATGAGCATCGATCTGCACGCCGCGCAGATTCAGGGCTTCTTTGATATCCCGGTGGATCACCTCTCCGCCACGCCCGTCTTCGTCGAGTACTTCCGCAAGCTCAAGAAGAGCGGCGAACTGAGCGACCTGTGCCTCGTGAGCCCCGACGTCGGCAACGTGAAGGTCGCTGAGAGCATGGCCAACCTGCTGGGCGGTGATCTGGCGATCATCAACAAGCGCCGCCTGAGCGGCAGCAAGGTCGCGACGGGCAACCTCATCGGCAACGTCGAAGGCAAGACCGTGCTGATGTTCGACGACATGATCTCCACCGCCGGCACCGTGTGCGAAGCTGCCAAGCTCGTGCGCGAACGCGGCGCGAAGGATGTCATCGCCGCCGCGACGCACGCCGTGCTGGTTGGCCCCGCGGTGGAACGCCTGAGCAGCAGCCCCATCAGCCGCGTGGTGGTGACCAACACCATTCCGATGCCGGCCCGCGTGGAGCCGCTCAAGAGCAAAATCGTTCAACTGGACGTAGGAGCGCTGCTTGGAGAAGCGATCCTGCGCATTCACAACAACCAGAGCGTGAGCGCTCTGTTTGAAGATACGGCGGGGGTGAAGAGGTAAAGGCGAGTGCCAGAGTGCGAAGTACGAAGTGCGAAGGAAAATGCACACCGGGACTCGGCACTCTGGCGCGTCACTACTTCGCACTCTGGCACTTGGCACTCTGGCACTTTTCTGTTCATCTGTTCATTCACCACGGGCAACACAATCACAGCCCACTGTTTCAAGGAGTTTCACTATGCACGAGAAAGCACCGCTCATCAAGGCCTCGCACCGCGAGAAGCTCGGTTCGCGCTACTGCGACCGTCTGCGTAAGAAGGGCCAGTTGCCCGCCGTTGTGTACGGCCGCGGCAAGGAACCCGTCGCCATCACGCTCGACAACCGCGAAGCGGTGGGCCTGATCAAGAAGGGCGAAAAGGTCTTCCGCCTGGACTTCCCCGGCGCCAAGGACATGGACGAAGGCCAGATGGTGCTGCTGCGCGAGCTGCAGTTTGACTACCTGGGCACCAACATCGTTCACGCCGACTTCACTCGCGTCTCGCTCACCGACCGCGTGAAGACCAAGGTCGCCATCCACCTGATCGGCGAAGCCAAGGGCCTCAAGACCGCCGGCGCGATTCTGATGCACCCCGTCAGCGAAATCGAAGTCGAATGCCCCGTCGTTGAAATCCCTGATTTCA
>DATGWV010000018.1:0-4511 GCA_035299305.1 Phycisphaerales bacterium
GTGCACGATTGGCGCCGGTGGGCGAGCCGATGAAGTGGCGCACGATGGGTTTGGCGGGGCCTTGGTGGAATCGCTTCGCGTCATCTTGCACGCGTTTGTCGGCGAGGGTGACGCGGGCGTGCTGGCGAAGGTGTTCGCCCCAGCTTTCGACGACGAAGACTTCGAGCCACTTGGTGGGGTCTTCGGTGTCGCGCGAGAGGAGCCAACTGATCGCGCCGTCGCGGTAGCGGGTGGTCGCGACGGGCTGCATGGCTTCGCGGAAGGCGTCTGCATCGTCGAGATTGATGATGTATTCAACGGTGATGACGACGGGGCCGTCATCGTGGCGGATGGGTGTGGTGACGACGGGGTCTTCCCAGCTATTGCTGCGAGCGAGGTCGTCGCCGCTTACGGATTGGAGCGGGAAGAAGCGAATGGTGAGCAGGCCAGCGACCATGCCACTTGCGGCGACGAGGAGGGTGGCGGGCGTGCCGATGCGGCCCGCGAGTGCGCCCCAGATGAAGCTGCCGGCGGCCATGCTGCCAAAGAAGACGGCGAGGTAGCAGGCGAGTGCGCGAGCGCGGACCCAGCTTGGCGTGGCCATCTGCGCGCTGCTGTTGAGGCTGGTGACCATGGAGAGCCAGCACATGCCGGCGAGGAACATGGTGGCGAGGGAGAAGAGCGGGAACGTGATGCCGCCTGCGGTGGGTGTGGGTTGATCGCGCACTAACGCCATGGAGACGAGTGCGCCGGCGTAGAGCGTGGTGGCGAGGGCGATGACGGCGTTGATGCTGAGTTTGCGGCGCAGGACGGGGAGGAGGAACGCGGCGGTGACTGCGCCTGCGCCCAGGCACGTGAGGAGGATGCCGTAGCCGGCGGCTTTGAGGCCCAGTTCCTGGCTGGCGATGGTGGGCATGAGGGCCCAGAGGCTGCTGGCGAAGATGACGAAGCTGAGGGAGCGCACGAGGACGGCGCGCATGGGCGGGGAGTGGCGCACGTAGCGCACGCCTGCACGCACTGCGCCGAAGAAACGCTCACCCGGCGCGGCTTGCGCGGGCGGGGTGTAGCGCCATGACCAGAGGACGATGATGATGCCGACAAAGCTGAGGGCGTTGAGCGTGAATGCACCGCCTGGGCCGAAGTTGGCGTAGATGACGCCTCCGATGGCGGGGCCGATGGCGCGCGAGAGATTGAGCGAGATGGAGTTGAGCGCGCTGGCCTGCGGAAGTTGGTCACGTGGGACCAGATCGGTCATCGCGGTCTGCCACGCGGGGTTGGTGACGGCGGCGCCGACGCCCAGGCAGAACGTGACGATGAGCAGCAGCAGGGGCGTGACGGCGCCGGCGAAGGCAGCGGCAGCGAGCGCGGCGGCGGCGATGAGCATCGCGGCTTGGCCTGTGATGAGCAGCTTGCGGCGATCGAGAACGTCGGCGAGTGCGCCGGCGGGGATGGCGAGCAGAAACGTGGGCAGCGCGGTGAATGCCTGCACCAGTGCGACCATGAGTTTGTATTGCGGGCTGGCTTTGTCGGCCAGCTCGGTCATCATCCAGCCCGCGCCGACTTCGTGGACCCACGTGCCAATGTTGCTGGCGAGGGCGGCGATCCAGAGCCAGCGAAAAAGTGTGTGGCGCAGCGGCGCGAGTGCGCCGTTTGCAGCGGGAGAGGTGGTGTTGGCGATGGCGGCGGGGTCGGGCATGACGAGGCGAGTGAGTGGGGTTACTGCGGGCCCTTGGTGGTTTGCGAAGTTTGCTCGGGCTGGGCGGGGGCGACGACAGCGGCGGGTGCGGGCGGGCGCGACTTCATCCATTTATCGCCGGCCATGTAGCCGCCTGTCATGGCGCAGACGAGCAGCGCGCCGGTGAGCATCGGCGGTGCGGGGGCGGGGATGTCGAAGATGCGGCAGGCGGCGCCGATGGCGAAGGCGACGATGAGACCGATGAGCAATTTCATGATGTTCTCCGCTTCAGATGTGTTTCTGCGGGCAGGATACGCGAGCGTGAACGAAACGCGGAGGCGGTGATATCGGCACGCGGCGGGAGTGGGCGTGATTGGGGCTGTGCGATGCGTTCGTGGCGCGAGCTGTGGCGCTTGCGGCGCGAGATCATGGGTTCTGGAGAGTCAGATCCAACACGTGCATGCGAGGCCGATGCGGCGGGTTTCGTTGCGCTGGGCGTGCAGCCAGTCGTGCAGGCGCGATAATGGCGAGGCGGCGGCGTGTGCGGGGCAACAGGTGTGTTGCACGTGCAGCGGGCCGGTGGTGGGCTGGTTTTGCAGCGTGCGATAGTGACCGCCGAAGCGGCGAACGGGGCTCCAGTCGGGGCTGATGGGCGGCAGCGGCGGATCGAGCGGCGCGAAGGAGCCTTGCGCGAAGACGATTGTGCCGCCCACGATGGTGAGAAGACTCTCGATGCCGCGAATGCGATCTTCGCGGATGGTGAAGAAGTCTTCGCTCAGTAGCGCGGCGTCGGCGAGCATGCCGACTTTGATTGCACCTTTGGCGTTCTCATCGCTGCTGAACCATGCGCTGCCGCGCGTCCAGGCCCGGAGGGCTTGTGTGCGCGAGAGCAGGTTGTCGTCGCGGTAGAGAGTGGTGCCGCCGACGGTTTGACCGGTGATGAGCCAGGCGAGGCTGGTCCACGGGTTGTAGCTGGCGACGCGTGTGGCGTCGGTGCCGGCGCCGACGGGAATGCCGGCGGCGAGCATGCGTTTGACGGGCGGGGTGGCGCGAGCGGCGTCGGCGCCGTAGCGGTTGATGAAGTACTCGCCTTGGAAGGCCATGCGATGCTGGACGGCGATGCCGCCTCCCAGGGCTTTGACGCGGTCGATGTTGCGATCGGTGATGGTTTCGGCGTGGTCGAAGAACCAGTGGAGGCCGGCGAAGGGGACTTCGCGGTTGACGCGTTCGAAGACGGTCAAGGCGCGGGAGATGGTCTCGTCGTACGTAGCGTGCAAGCGGAAGGGCCAGCGCTGCTCGCTCAGGAAGCGCACGACGTTGTAGAGTTCGTCGTCCATCGATGCGGCGAGGTCGGGGCGGGGCTCGAGGAAGTCTTCGAAGTCGGCGGCGGAGAAGACGAGCATCTCGCCTGCGCCGTTGTGCTTGAACATCGCGGAGCCTTGCCCGGGCTTGATGAGCTTGCTCCATGCGCGGAAGTCGTCGAGCTCTTGCTTGGGGCGCTGTGTGAAGAGGTTGTAGGCGATGCGCACGGTCATGTGACCGTTGTCGTGAAGCTTGTTGATGATGGCGTAGTCGTCGGGGTAGTTTTGGAAGCCGCCGCCGGCGTCGGCGGCGCTGGTGAGGCCCAGGCGATTGAGTTCGCGCATGAAGTGGCGGGTGGAGTTGTATTGGTCGTCGGGGTGGAGCTTGGGGCCTAGTGAGAGTGTTTTGTAGAGGATCATCGCGTTGGGCTTGGCGATGAGCATGCCGGTGGGGTTGCCTTTGGCGTCGCGCACGATGGTGCCGCCGGGTGGCTCGGGGGTGTCCTTCGTGTAGCCCACGGCGCGAAGGGCGGCTTGGTTGAGCAGTGCGCGGTCGTAGAGATGGAGAATGAACACGGGCGTGTCGGGCGCGGCGGCGTTGATTTCGTCGAGCGTGGGCAGGCGTTTCTCGGCGAACTGCAGTTCGTTGAAGCCTCCCACGATGCGGACCCATTGCGGCAGTGGCGTGACGCGGGCCTGTTCGCGCAGCATGAACATCGCATCGGCGAGGGTGGGCACGCCGTCCCAGCGCAGTTCCATGTTGTAGTTGAGGCCGCCGCGGATGATGTGGAGGTGGCTGTCGTTGAGGCCAGGGATGACGGTGTGGCCTTTGGCGTCGATGACGCGGGTGGTGGGGCCGCGGAGTTTCAGGATCTGCGCGTCGGTGCCGACGGCGGTGATGATGCCAGCGGTCGCGGCGAAGGCTTGGGCACGCGGGAGCGAGTCGTCCATCGTGTGGATGGCGGCGTTGTGCAGGATGAAGTCAGGAGTAGCGGCGGTGGGCATAGGGACGCTCCGATGGGAGATCGCGTGGTGAGAGCACGTGCTTTCGCAGCCAGCGTGGTTCAGGCGGACAAGATCAAGCGCGCTTGGCTTGCGTGCGCAGCATGTCGAAGTACTCGACGGCGAGAAGCATGACGAGGCTGATGCCGAAGTAGACGAAGAGGTCGTGCGCGCCTTCGTGGTCGGCGATGAGGCGCTTGCCGAAGCCGAGCTGAGCGAAAAGAACCATGCTGAGGATGATGGCGAGGCGGGTGAAGGGCTTGGCTTTGCGGGGGAGAGCTTCACCGGTGATGAGCGCGACGGCAGCGACGACGGCGGCGAGTGCTTCGAGCAGCGCGATGCTGAAGTAGGAAACGCTCATGCCCGGGAACTTTGCGAGGAATGTCTCGCCGAAGCCTTTGGTGAACCACTCCGGAACGCCACCACCGAAGAGTTTGCCAAAGCCGGTGAGGCCCCAGGTGTAGACGAGCGTGACTTGTATCAACGCCGTTGCGGCGAGCGCGGTGAATGGGCGCGAGATGATGGAAGCGAGGGCGGATTCGCGAGGGGCGGTG
>DATGWV010000019.1:0-3224 GCA_035299305.1 Phycisphaerales bacterium
TCCATAGCCGGGGGTTGTCGCGCAGCGACCACCCCCGGCTATTCACCTACGTCGCTTCGCGACGAGACACCGGCCTCGCGTTGCAACGAGACGCCCGTCGGCCGCTCGCGATTGCGCGGCCATCCTGCGAGATTGCCGTTGCAAGCGTCGGCTTTGCTAGTTCATTCGCCGCAGTTGCCGTGCAAACGCCGCGATTGCAATGGCGAGGGGCGGTTTTGCAATGGCGAGAGCGGTTTTTGTCGTTGCTAGATCGGGCTTTGCAATTGCAACATCGACGCTCGCCATTGCGAGAACGGGTCTTGCAATTGCAATCTCGGAGATTGTGCTGCCACTTCCCGGACGCGACCCGCAAGCGGCGTGCGAGAAACCGACCTGTCCGGACCGGGCCCGTTTGGTTGGCGGACGTTCGCGACACATCGATTTCAAAGCGATTTCCGCAGCGTGGAACGGCGTGAAGGGTGCTCAGGTGCGCACGAATACGAGAGACCGTACCTTCGTGCCATGATGTGCACCCCATCAAAAACTCGCACCAATCACCTCAACAGCTGGCGTCCGGCTGTGTCGGTTTTACTTACCATCGTCGCTTCATCGCTCTGGTGTTGTGGGAAGGCGACCGAACAGCCTTTGGTGACGAGCGATCACGCTGAAGTGCTTTCTGAGGGGGGCAAATACGTCGAGGCGGAGCAGGCAGCAAGAGATGCCCTCGCAGTCGCTCATGCGGGCGGCGTTGCGAGTGAAGCGGAAGTTGTCAAGAGCCTCACGATTCTCGGATATGCCCAGTTCAAACAATCGAAACTCGATGAAGCAGAGCGGACGTTGATGCAAGCACTTCAACTGCAGGAAACTCGCGACAAAGCAGAGGTGACACAGCTGTGGAAGATTCTGCAGAATCTTGGTTCTGTGCATCGATCAGCAAAGAAACATGACGTAGCCGACGGGTACTTCGAACGCGCGCTTGCCGTAGTGACTCGTGAGGCCGAAGGTGTTTCGATCATGCGGGCAACAACCCTCGCGAATGCGGCGGCGAATCGCGCCGAGTCCGGGGCGATGACGTTGCTGGACGTCCGACCGATGCTGCAAGAGGCTGCCGACCTGCTTGAGAGCGAATCAGCGACTGACCTGCCGATCTATGGATCCGTACTGATCAGTCTCGGATCAGCGCACATGCAATCCCGCGACTTCACATCTGCAGAGGCCACCTTTCGCAAAGCACTGGCGATCTACGAGCGGACTCGCGGCACCGAACATCCGGAAACGGGGCTCTGCCATCAGTACATCGGGATCTCGCTGCAAGGGCAAGGCGACATGCAAAGGGCCAAGGAGCACTTGGAACGGGCTCTCGCCGTGCGCGAGGCTTCACTCGGCGCGAACGATCCGTCCGTCCAACGACAGATGTCGTACCTCGTCGACTTCTACCGACGAACGCACAACGAATCTGAGGCAGACGCGCTACAACAGCGACTGCTGCCAAGCGCTCCCGGGACTCGTTGAATCACCTGAACCCATCCAACGGAAACGCCGGATTCGCCAGCGGTCGCAGGGCGAGGGCCAGCAGCGTGCGTTCGGAGTCGTCGCCGGCGATGCGGTTGGTTTTGAGGACACCGCAGGCGGTGCAGCGGTGGATGATGGCCCATTCGCCGCTGCCCAGACCGGTGCGCGTCGCGGAGGCATCGTCGCCGCGCACTTCGAGGGCGATGGGCATCATGGGGGCTTTGCAGGGGCTGGCGCGGTCGCCGGGGGTGTCGTCGACGTGGCGGCTGTAGAGGCACGCGGGGCAGTGGTTGCGGTGCTTGGTGCCCCAGGCGTTGCCGGGCACTTGGAGCTTGCAGTGGATGCAGGTGAAGCCGTCCGACTCGTGTCGGCGTTGGTGGTCGTGCTTTGACATGGGTGATGACCGAAACGGGAGACTGTCGCGCGGAGGCAGGGGGCGTTGTCTGCCAAGGTGCTTGTCAGCGTGGAGACCACGTGCAGGAACACCAAGGCCGGGCCGCGGGCGCGAACTGAAAACTGGAAGTGAGGCACTGTCGCCTGACAGCAACGCTCGCGCGGACGAACAACGCGCGGGCGAGGCGCGGCGTCACGCTTTCAGAAAGCGAGCGGAAACAACGTGCTATCAGGCAATGGCGGTCATCGGCCATAAAGGTAGGCGGCGGACGTGCTGGCGGCCAAAGGTCTAGTTGCGGTGCGGCGGTGCAGGCGCTGAGCGGGACAGAGGTTGAGAGCGGCTGGAACAGAGACGCGGCCAATTGAATGGTCCAAACACTTTTTTATCACATCTTTTGCAAGCCAAACATGCCGGGTGGACGTTGAAGCATGATGTGCGTGCGAGGCACTGCGTGGTGTCGGCACGTCCGGACTTTTCCAGAAGTGGGAGTAGAGAAATGACTACGCGTCTTGTTTCAGCCGTTTTCGCGGCCGTCGGCACTGCCGTTTCGGCCAACGCCGCCATCGTCACACTGCAGGCGAACCTCAGCGGGGCCAATGAAGTGCCCGCCAACGCATCGACGGCGACGGGCACGGCGATCATGGTGATCGATACCACGACGCTGGCCTTCACGTTCGATCTGTCGTTCACGGGCTTGGGCACCCCCAGCCGCGCGGGCCACATTCACAACGGTGCTGCGGGCACCAACGGCCCGGTGATCTTCGGCCTCGACAACGCCGCCACGTGGGCGCTGATTCCCGTCGGCGCGCAGGGCGTCACGAGCTTCAGCACCAACGGCGCGCTCCAGTCACCCACTGCCTTCCCGGCGGCGCAGCTGGCCAATCTGCTGGCGGGCAACAACTACGTGAACATTCACTCGACTGGTATTCCCAGCGGCGAGATCCGCGGCCAACTGGTTGTGATTCCCGCTCCGGCGGCTGCGGGCCTCTTCGGCGCTGCGGCTATGGTCGCGGTGCGTCGTCGTCGCGCCTAAGCAAAAGCCTGGCCTGAGTATGGGCCGGGCTTCAAGTTCAACACTTTCGTTTATCTCCGAAGCGGCCCGCATGTTGCGGGCCGTTTTCATGGCCGCGTGGTGTCGCAGGCCGCGTGTCGTCTTTACGAACTTCTG
Organism: Phycisphaerales bacterium; assembly: GCA_035299305.1. Taxonomy (GTDB): domain Bacteria; phylum Planctomycetota; class Phycisphaerae; order Phycisphaerales; family UBA1924; genus BJHL01. The sequence goes on from DATGWV010000019.1 coordinate 3,054, forward strand.
ACGTACCATGTCGGCATGAGCGATCCAGACACCATTCTTCTCGAAGCCGAAGCCGCCATGGAAAAGGCTTTGGACTATCTCAAGGCCGAGTTCAAGGGCGTTCGCACGGGCCGCGCGAGCCCCGCGATGGTCGAGTTTCTGAAGGTCGAGGCCTACGGCAGCATGACAGAC
>DATGWV010000020.1:0-4388 GCA_035299305.1 Phycisphaerales bacterium
ATCGCCTCGCCCGCCGACGAGTCGAAGGGATGCGTCTTGAGGTCGTGCTCACGGCACGCGCTGTTCGCCGCGTCGAGCAAGCTGATGGCGATGAACCTGTCCGGGAGTGGATTGCTCAGCGAACGAAAGAACTCCTCAGCGGCCACATGGCCCATGCCAAACGGTTCCAGCACAACGGACCAGAGGTAGTGATCGGGCTGATAGCCGCTGCGGACGACACGAGTGATAAACGCTGCAGACTCAGGCGTACCAGTGGACGCGAGCATTTTGAGGGAGAACAAGATACCGCTGTTGAATCGCTTCGCGCTGCGAGTCTTGAGGGTGGCTTCTACCACGCGGGTGATCTCTCGGGTTGTGATGGGCGCGAGCTTCCGCCACGCAGCGCGACTGGGCGCTTTTTGCATCAGCGTTGCAGCATCGCGAAAAGCCTCTTCATGCTCGTCGGTTTTCAATGGGCTGGGCACAGCGGTAAGTGCTTCAACTACGGTGTCGTGGGACCATTTCGGGGAATCGCTTGTGCTCATGCGTCATGCTCCGCTTCGGATAACGGGAGCGACCGTAGCCTCCGGGCAGCCTTGCAACAGTCTCATGTTGGGCCACTTTCCCACGTCGTTCGGTAGATACTTGGTGGGGCCTCGCGCTATGCTGCCATCCGAAATTATCTCACCCCCACGGAGCCCGAACGGGCTTTGGGTGGGTTGCTCAGGAGTAGTCTTCGATGGCTGAAAAACCCATGCTCGGTCGCATCTTCAAGGCCTACGACATTCGCGGCACGTATCCCGACGCGTTGACCGACGTGATGGCATGGCAGATCGGCTATGGCGCCAGCAAGTACCTGCTGGGGGACGCCGAGGCGGGTGGTGAGACCACGCCCATGATGAAGAACGTGGTGGTCGGTCGCGACATGCGGCTGTCGAGCCCCACGCTGACCAAGCAACTCATTCAAGGCATCAACGATCACGGCGGCCACGTGATCGACATCGGCATGGTTGACACGTCGATGGTGTACTTCGCGGTCAACTATCTCGACTGCGCGGGCGGCGTGATGGTGACGGCGAGCCACAACCCGCCGCAGTACAACGGATTCAAACTGAGCAAGCGCAAGGCCAAGCCGGTGGGCGAGGCGACGGGCCTGGCGGATGTGCGCAAGCACGCCGCGATGGTGGACAAGGCGAACATCGCGAAGACGGCGGGGCGCGTGGAGCAGCGCGATTTGTGGCCGGCGTATGCGAAGCACGTGCGCAGCTTCCTCGACACGGGCGGGAAGAGCCTGAAGATCGTCATCGACGCCAGCAACGGCATGGCGGGAACGATGATTCCGAAGATTTTCGGCAAGCCCAGCGCGGGCGGCGTGATGGCTGAGGTGCCGGGGCTCAAGATCGTTGAGATCAACTTTGAAAACACCAAGGGCGTGTTTGCGCACGAGCCGAACCCGCTGGTGGCCGCGAACTTGAAGCAAGTGCAGGAAGCGGTCATCAAGGAGAAGGCCGATCTGGGCTTCTGCTATGACGGCGACGCGGATCGCTGCATGGTGATTGATGAGAAGGGCCACGCGGTGGGCTGCGACATGCTGACCGCGCTGCTTGGGAGGTTCTACCTGCAGAAAGCACCTGGCGCGGCGGTGGTGTATGACCTGCGCAGCAGCAAGGTTGTTGCGGAAGAAGTGACCAAGGCGGGCGGCAAGCCGGTGCGCGGGCGCGTGGGGCACGTGTTCCTGAAGCAGAGCATGGCCGAACACAAGGGGATTTTCGGCGGCGAGCTTTCGGGTCACTTCTACTTCCAAGGCAACTTCAACGCCGACAGCGGCGTTATTGCGATGTGCAGCGTGCTGACGATTGTCGCGAAAACCGGAAAGAGCATGAGCGAGCTGATCAAGCCGCTCGCACGCTATCAGCAGAGCGGCGAGATCAACTTCAACATCGAAGACAAGGACGGCGCGATGCAGGCGCTCAAGGAGAAGTTCCTGGGCAAGCCCGGCTGCGTCATCGACGAACTCGACGGCGTGACCATTGATTGCTTCCAGAAAGACGGCTGGTGGGTGAACGTGCGCAAGAGCAACACCGAGCCGCTGCTGCGGCTGAACATGGAAGCCAAAGACAAGGCGACGCTGGCGAAGGCGATGGAGATGGTGACGCCGGGGCTGGGGACCAAAGTCGATCACTGATTGATTACCAGTCGCAGAGGAGCGGGGGCTGAGCGGAGAGACGCGAAGAAGAAAGAGAGTGATGCACGTGGCGTGCGCTCACGCGATGCCTTGCAAGCCTGAATCTTCTCTGTGTTTCTCCGCTCACGCTCCGCATCTCCGCGACCTGCCTCGCTTATGACAGTTTCAGACTTCCTCCAACACTGGCAACTCACCGAGAACCCTTTCCGGGGCGAGGAGGCTCGCACGGATGGGGTGTTTGCCAAGATGAGCATGCCGGGCGCGAAGCCGGTGCAGGTGACGAGCGCGGCGGGGCCTGGGCTGACGTTGTCGGAGGGGGAACTCGCGACGTTTCACAGCGACTTTGACAAGATTCTTGGCGATCTTCGCCGACCCAGCAGCGCGGTGGTGTTTGGCGAGAAGGGCTCGGGGAAGACGGCGATTCGGTTGCAAATTTCGCGGAAGATCAGCGAGCACAACGTGGCCAATCCGGGTGCGAAGGTGCTGATCGTGCCGTACGACGATCTGAATCCGTATCTCGATCGGCTGCACGAGCGCGTGGGCGGCAAGACGTATCTTGAAAGTCTGCAGAAGGTCCGCGTGGTTGATCACATGGACGCGATGCTGCACACGGTCGTGCCGCGGCTGGTGGATGCGCTGCTGGGACATGTCTTTCAGGGCGACGTGTTTGAACTGCCCAGCGATGCGAAGAAGAGTGTGCGCAAGCTGGACCGCATGATGCGGCGCGAGGTGCTGCTGCTGCAAGCGCTGTATGACCGGCCTGAGCATGCGCCCGAGCGCACGCATGCGTTGCGCAAGCGGCTGGGCATCTGGCCGGCGGCGGCGATCATCGGCGGCAGTCTGTTTTTGTATCTGTTCCCGCTGCTCATCATCGCGGGTGTTGTTGCGAGCAACCTGCGGATTTTCCCGGACATTCCCGATGAGTGGCTCAATATCGGGTTCATGAGCGCAACGGCGCTGTACATCCTGGGCGCGCTCAAGTTCATCATCTGGGATCGCTTCGCGCTACTGAATGCGGCGCACAGGGTGAAGAAGCAGATCCGCGTGCTGCCGCGCGGCGACTTGAGTTACGCGCGCAGTCTGCGGCTGTTGCCGCCCAGCTTGCGTGATGCGGCGAACCTGCCGCTGACGGACGCCGACACGCCGCGGTATGCGTGCTTTGATCGGCTGAAGAAGATTCTGCGATGCTTCGGGTACACGGGCATGGTGGTCGTCGTGGATCGCATGGACGAGCCGACGACGGTGGCGGGTGATGTGGAGCGCATGAAGGCGGTGGTGTGGCCACTGCTGTCGAACAAGTTCCTGCAGCAGGAGGGCATCGGCGTGAAGCTGCTGCTGCCCATGGAACTGCAGCATGCGCTGATGCGCGAGAGCAACGCGTTCTTTCAGGAAGCCCGGCTGGATAAGCAGCACCTCGTGGAAGAACTCGCGTGGACCGGTCCCATGCTCTACGACTTGTGCGAGAGTCGGCTGAACGCGTGTCGCGTGCCGGAGGCGGGCACGTTCAATCTGCTGGATATGTTCGCGGAAGATGTGACGCGTACCGAACTGCTGGATGCGTTCGACAAGGTGCGGCAGCCGCGTGACGCGTTCAAGCTGATGTATCGGTGCATGAACGAGCACTGCGCGGGGTTCACGCGCGGGCAGAGCGAGTGGCGCATTCCGCGCAGCGTGCTGCAGGCGGTGGCGAAGAGCGAGGCGCAGCGCGTGATGCAGGTGATCCGCGGCATTCGGCCCGCGTGATTCGAGATGCACATTTGCCCGAAATCGAGTATGATGCGGCGGGGATTGAGTCTTTTCCTGAGAGGATTGACCAACCTTGGAGGGTTCACCATGCGTCATACGTTGATTGGGATTGGTTGCATCACTGCGCTGTCGCTGGCGGCGTGCGGTCCGCATCGTTCGCAGGCCGTGTCGGCACCTACACAACCTGAGGCGACAGCGGCGAAGGAGGCTTCCATGCAGCTTGGCAATTTTTCGGTCAGTCTCGCGGTGAAGGACATTGCGGTGTCGCGCGAGTTTTATGAGAAACTCGGGTTCCGCGTCGTGGGCGGAAAGCAGGAACAAAAGTGGCTGGTGATGCAGAATGACCAGAGCACGATCGGACTTTTCCAAGGCATGTTCGACAAGAACATGCTCACGTACAACCCGGGGTGGACGCGGGACTCCAAGCCCGCGGATGCGGCGAAGGGGCCTTTCACGGATGTGCGCGAGATTCAGCGCG
>DATGWV010000021.1:0-1502 GCA_035299305.1 Phycisphaerales bacterium
GAGCGTCGCGGGTGTTGTCGTGTCGAAGCAATGACTCCACTCGTTCACGCAGTGTCGAATCACCCCCGCAAGCCGCGTCCAGTGCCGCGTTCCGCTCCTGATCCTGCAGGTCGCAGACAAGCGCGAAAATCTCGAGCACCCGCGACTCTCGCGACGCCCCGTCTTGCCCATCGTCGGTCGTTTCGCTCACGACGCAGTCTCCCCAAGCCGTTCACGTAGCCATGCCCGGGATGCTCGCCAATCGAGTTCGACGGTTCGCTCGCTCACGTTCAGAACACGCGCGATTTCCAGCATCGTCAAGCCGCCAAAAAATCTCAGCTCGACCACGCGCGCCCGTCGCGCGTCAATCTCGGCCAGTCGCGTCAGGTGTTCATGCACTTCCAGCACACCCGCACTCTCGGCATCCTCTTGCAGCACGCCCGAGAGTGCCTCCCGATGAGCCCCGCCCCCGCGCTTGGCCGACTGCCGCGCCCGTGCTCGATCAATCACGATCTGTCTCATGGCCCGCGCTGCGACAGCGATGAAGTGCGAGGTGCCCGCCCATGGCTCATCGCGTCGACCGGCGATCTTGAGGAACGCTTCATGCACAAGGGCGGTCGCCTGGAGCGTCTGGTGGGCATTGCCGCCGCGCAGCATGGAGCCAGCGATCGCACGAAGATCGCGGTAGGTGGCTTCCATCAAATCCGGTTCCGACGCAGGTAAGGCTCCAGCCACCGCGTTTATGAGCGTTTGCACCGACTCCTCTGCGATGGGCGGCTGCGTTTCCATGGGCTTTCAATCGGCACCGATTCATGCAAGCTGGCCGAGCCGCGATCGAAGTCGTTCGGCACATTTCTTGAAAATCATAGGAATCGGTTTGCGCCGTCCGTCGCGTTTTCTCGTGAGTGCTGCGTGCGGCCCCACGGGTGGGCCGCGATTCGAGTTGTCACACCGGGAGATTCGCCATGTGTCGTCTGCCCCTTTCAATGTTCCTGGCCGCTGGTTTGGTGTCGATTAGTGCCGGCTCGGCATCCGCCCAAGCCGTGGGCACCTCTTTCACCTATCAGGGCAAACTGGACAGCTTCGGCGCGCCCACCAACGGCCCGCACGACCTGAAGTTCCGGCTTTTCGATGTAGCAAGCGGCGGAAACCAGCTCGGGCCTGAGTTGTGCGTAAACGACGTGAGCGTGGTCGATGGAGAGTTCACGATTCTCCTCGACTTTGGCGCACAGTTTTCTGGAGCATCGCGGCACATCGAGATCGACGTTCGCACCGACACGGGCCTCGATTGCTCGGATCAAACCGGCTACGAAACCCTCGCTCCGCGGCAGAACATCACGCCCGCGCCCTATGCGCTCTTCGCGCTCAATGGCACGCCGGGTCCAGAAGGACCCCAAGGCCCCATCGGCCCCGCCGGGCCAATCGGACCCGCGGGCTCGCAGGGCAACCAAGGTCTGGTTGGCCCCGCTGGTCCGCAAGGACCTCAGGGCGTGCAAGGGCCGCAGGGCGGCACCGGGCCCATC
>DATGWV010000022.1:0-6730 GCA_035299305.1 Phycisphaerales bacterium
ACCCCTGTGCTGTGCCGTCAATCTCACCGATGATCGCCTCGCAAATCGGCCGCGGACCAAAGAGGTCCTCTCGCAAATTCTCGGTAGTCGCGACAACTTGATCGAGTGCCTTCTCGTACTCGGCGAGCTCTCGCACGAATCCAAGAACGGTCGCGAGATCAGTGGAAGTGGCAGGGCGAATGGTGATCATGGTGATTGCAATCTGCAACAAACATTGAACGCGCAGCCTCACGCAAGGCTGTTCGCGAGAAACTGCATCGGATGCACCGCATGCTTGGCGACAGCGTCATGCACCTGATGGCGACAGCTCGTGCCGGGCGCGACCAAGATGTCCTTGGCAGTCATCGCCCGAGCGGCGGGGAACAGCGCGAGCTCGCCGATCCGCTGCGACACGTCGAACCGCTGCGTCGCGTAGCCAAAACTCCCGGCCATACCGCAGCAACCAGTGTCGAGCACAATCAGCTTCTCGCCAGCCACGCGCCGAAGCATGTCGGCAGAACTCGCCGCTCCCCACAACGCCTTCTGGTGACAATGCCCGTGGAGCAACACTCGCCCAGCCGGCGCCTTCAGCTCCGGCACTCGCGGATGCGTGTTCCACTGCGCATGAAGAAACTGCTCCGGCAGAAAACTCTTCTTCGCAAGCTGCTCGCGAAGCGGTTTGGGCGTGCGCAGCTTCAGCGTCTGCCAATCATCTTTGAATGCACTCAAACACGACGGCTCGGCCACGAGAATCGCCGCGACGGAGTCGTTTTCGATGATTGGGGTGAGCTTCTCAAGCGTCGCATCAATCTCTTCAATCGCCTGCGGCAGCAATCCCAGCGAGATCTTCGCACGCCCACAGCAGCCCGCGTCCGCCAGCATCACGTTGTATCCAAACGCCTCCAACACGCGCTTGGTCGCCATGCCGATCGACGACTCGTTGTACATCGTGAAGCAATCGCCAAACAATACCACCGTCGGCGCGGTTCGTGCGGCATCTGCAGTCCCCCACTCACTCGCGAGCGAACGCGAAAACGCAGGCAGCGATCGGCGGTCATCAATGTTGAGCACGCGCCGAATCAACCCGCCCACGATCGGCGTCGCGTTCATCGCGTTCGCAACGCCCGGCATCAGTGACCCGAGCTGATTCAGCGTGCGAATGCTGCCCATGATGCGTGCCGCGAGCGGCGTGCCATGCACGCGATATCGCTGCGACGTGTACTCCGCTTTCAGCTTGCTGATGTCGACGTTGCTGGGGCACTCTGTCTTGCAGGCCTTGCAACTCAGGCAGAGATCGAGCGTCTCAATCGTGCCCTTGTCGCTCCACACATCCGCGTCAGGCTGACTGGCTTCACCGACCGTGTCGAGCTCGAGCTGACCGGTGATCGCCAACCGCAGGGCATTGCCGCGCCCACGCGTGCTGTGCCGCTCATCCAGCGTCGCCATGTAGCTTGGGCACATCGTGCCGCCTTGTCGCTTGCGACACACGCCGCTCCCGTTGCACATCTCCACCGCGCCATCAAGCCCATGCTGATCGCTGAAATCAAACGACGTTTCCACCTGCGGGAACGCCGCCGGTCGCGATGGCTGCGGCTCCACGCGAAGCTGCTGCGTGATGCTCTCCACAGGCCGCGGCGCATCACCAGTCAGATCAACGATATTGCCTGGATTGAGCAAATTGTGCGGATCAAAGATGGTCTTGAGTTCGCGAAACGCCTGCATGAGCTCGGGGCCGTAGAAGCGCTCAAGCAATGGCCCGCGCACGCGACCATCTCCATGCTCGCCACTCATCACGCCGCCCAGACTTCGCGCCAGATCAGCCGTCGCGACCGCGATCGCTCGCATGCGCTCGCGATCCGCATCATCATGAATGTCAATCAGCGGCCGCACGTGCAACACGCCCACGCTCGCGTGCGCGTAGAACGCGGCTCGCGTGCCATGCGATTCAACGATCTTCCGCAGTTCCTTCACAAAACGCGATAGATTCTCCACAGGGATCGCGTTGTCTTCGACAAACGTGATTGGCTTGCGACTGCCCGGAATGCCATGCAGAAGCGGCTCGCCCGCCTTGCGAAGCTTCCACGCGTTCAACATCGCCGTCGCATTCGTGTGCACTTGCACGGGCGAAGCCGGAATTGCTCGCTTCAGTGCCGCAACGCGTTCCGCAACCTCGGCATCACTCGCGCCGAAGTACTCGACATAGAGCACGGCGTTCAATTCACCGCTGCCTCCAGGCGGCGGCGGCAGCAGTTCGACGTACTTTCGATACTCCGTGTTCGCCCGCGCCAGACTGACAACCAGATCATCAAGCAACTCGATTGCGCTGGGCCCCGTCGCAAGAATCGGAATCACTGCGTCAATCGCATCATCCAGCGTGGCGAAACTCAGCACTGCCAGCGCCTTCGCCTTCGGCTTCTCATGCAGCGCAAGCGTCGCGCCGAGCGTTACGGCAAGCGTCCCTTCGCTCCCGCACAGCAGCGGCGCGAGATTGACGTCTTCCTCCGCCACGCCGCGATCAAACTGCTGCAAGATCATGTCGAGGCCATACCCCGCGTTACGGCGAATCGTCTTGGGGAATCGCTCACGAATTAGCGGCTCGTAACGACGCACGAGTGAAACCACGCGTCGCGTGATTTCGCGCACGCGCTCGTCTCGCCGAGCAGCACCGGCGCCGAACTCGACGCGCGCGCCATCGGCCAGGCACGCATCAATCGCGATCACGCTCTCACTCGTGCGACCGTATCGCACGCTCCGTGCTCCTGCGGCGTTGTTGCCGATGCAACCGCCGATGCTCGCGTGCCGCGCCGTCGCCGGGTCGGGCGCGAAGAACAGGCCCGTGTTCGCGATCGCATCATTCAGATCATCAACTGTGATGCCCGGCTCCACACGCACGAACCGCTCGCGGGCGTTGACTTCCAGCACATGCCGGCACGACGGACTCACATCCAGCACAACCGCAAGATTCGTGCACTGCCCCGCAAGACTCGTCCCGCCGCCTCGAGGGAGTATCGGCAGCTTGTGCTCATGACAAAATCGCACCGCCGCGACAGTGTCATCAATGCTGCTGGGAATCACGACACCAACCGGCTCCACCTGATACAACGACGCATCCGTCGCATAAAGCATGCGGTTGTGCGCATCAAAGCGCACTTCGCCTTCGATCGCGTTCGCGAGGTCACGCGCGATCGCCTCGCGCGCGTCGTCGTCCAGTCCGCGAGCACGAGCCATGGGCGACTGCCCCACCTGCGAGAGAATCGGAAGCGAAGTCATGCACGAATGTAGGGTCGCCGCAGCGAAAACTGTTTTCCGCTGCCCTTTCAGGTTTGTGTACGCGGGTACGCCAGCCTGCCGATAATGCGCGTATGCGAGTGTTTGATCTTGCCATCATCGGGTCCGGGCCGGCCGGGCAGAAGGCCGCTATTCAAGCCGCGAAATTGGGCAAGCGCGTATGCGTCATCGAATCTCGCGATGTCGTGGGAGGCGTTGCGGTCAACACGGGCACGATTCCCAGCAAGGCCCTGCGCGAAGCGATTCTCAACATCGGCGGCTGCCCCATGCCCGCCATGCCCAGCAGTGCCGATTTCAATCAGCACGCTCGCCAAGCGACCATGCCGAATCTGTGGAGCAGTTGCAACCGCGTCATTCAAGCGGAGATCGATCTCATTCGCACGCACTTTGCGAACAACGGCGTGCAAGTTGTCCACGGAACAGGCTCCTTCGCCGACGAGCACACCATCAACGTCGCGACGCGATTCGGCACCGAGCACGTCAAAGCCGAGAAGATTCTGATCGGCGTTGGAACGCATCCCGCCCGGCCCACCAACGTGCCCTTCAGCGAGCCCGACATCATCACGAGCGATGAACTTCTGCATCTGGACGTACTGCCTAAGAGCATGATCGTCGTGGGCGGCGGCGTCATCGGCACCGAGTACGCCAGCATGATGGCCGCCTTGGGCGTGAAGGTCACACTCGTCGAAGGGCGCCCGCGCCTGCTTGAGTTCGTCGATAGTGAGATCATCGAAGCGTTGCAGTTTCACTTGCGCCAGGCAGGCGTCACACTCCGCTGCGGCGAGAAAGTCGTGAAGATCCAGAAGGTCGAATCCAGCCAAGGCGGCTCGAACAAAATCATGGCCGAGGCCATGCTCGAAAGCGGCAAGATGCTGCGAGCTGACTGCTTGCTCTACGCCGTCGGCCGCCAAGGGGCGACAGACGGACTGCACCTACAAAACGCCGGCCTTAGCGCCGACGACCGCGGCCGCATCAAAGTAAACGAGTTCTTTCAGACAGCAAAGTCGCACATTTATGCCGCGGGCGATGTGATCGGCTTCCCCGCCCTCGCATCCACCAGCATGGAACAAGGTCGACTCGCGGCATGCCACATGTTCGGCGAACGCTGCGAACAGGTCGAAGCATTGCTGCCATACGGCATCTACGCGATTCCCGAAATCAGCATGGTTGGCTGGACTGAAGAGCGCCTGACCGCCGAGCAAGTTCCGTTCGAAAGCGGCATCGCGTATTACCGCGAGACCGCGCGGGGCCAGTTGCTCAACGACGAGATCGGCATGCTCAAACTGCTGATTCACCAGGAAAGCCACGCGATTCTGGGAGTTCACGTGATTGGCACCGGCGCGACCGAACTCGTCCACATCGGCCAATGCGCAATCGCGTTCAAAGCAACCGCCGAGTATTTCGTCAACACCGTGTTCAACTATCCGACTCTCGCAGAATGCTACAAGATCGCCGCCTTGAACGGCTTGAACAAACTGCGCGGCATCGGCTGACGCCATGCCGCAAACATGCGCGCACGTCGCAAAGTCCAGTTTCCGCGGGAATAGAATGCGTTGCAGGTTTCGCGTAAGAGCCGTTCGCTCTCACATCAGCACGCCTGCGTATGCACAGCGGCATCGACGGAGCGACGCAGCGTGAGTTCATCTTCCTCGGCAAACCCGCAATCACAGGCCAACGCGAACTGGACCACGCGCAAGCTGCTCGCGTGGATGCAGCAGGCGTTCTTCCAGAAAGACCTGGATTCGCCGCGTCTGCTCGCCGAACTGCTGATGTCGCATGTGCTGGGTTGCGACCGGCTCAAGCTGTATCTCGATCCCGATCGCCCCGCAAGTCCGCTCGAACGCCAGACATTGCGCGACCTCGTCGGCCGTGCGCTCAAACACGAACCGGTGCAGTATCTCGTCGGCGAAGCCTGGTTCTTCGGCATGCCGTTCATCGTCGACAAACGCGTGCTGATTCCGCGGCCCGCCACCGAAACGATCGTTGAGCACGTCCTCCAACACCATCGCGCAGTCCACGGCCCCAGTCAATCTACGAGCACCGCTCGCGGCGAAGGTGTCCTGATTGCCGACGTCTGCACCGGCAGCGGCGCAATCGCACTCGCGCTGCTCAAACAGCTTCCCGGCGCGCGAGCCGTCGCGAGCGATGTTTCCAGCGACGCGATCGCAGTCGCGACACTGAACGCCGAAAAGCACGGCCTTCGCGACCGCATCGATTTCCTCACGGGTGACTTACTCGATCCCTTGCGAACGTACCCACCCACCGCTGGCCCCGGCAGCGTTGATTACCTCGTCAGCAATCCGCCCTACATCCCCGATGATGAATGGCCCGACAAAGTTGACATCAACGTTCGCGACTTTGAGCCCACCCTTGCTCTTCGCGGCGGCCCCGACGGCCTGCGCTTCGCCCGCCCACTGCTGCAAGATGGTCCGCGATTCATCAAACCGGGCGGCCTGCTGCTGGTCGAAGTCGCCGATGCCCGCGCCAGCGAAGCACTCGCCATCGCCCAAGCCAACCCACTGCTCAGCGACGCCCGAATCTTGCAAGACAGTGATGGCCTGCAACGCGTCATCATCGCTCGACGCACCGCCTGACGCATCGCTGACAGTTTGTGTATTCACGCTACAAACATCGACAAGGCAGGCCATCGGCACTCCCAGATGGTGACTGCGACAAAGCCATCGCGCTGCGTCACTCCGGCACGCCAATGTCCTCATTCCACAAGTCCGGCTTCGTCGCGATCAACTCTCGCATCAGCGCAACACATCGCGGATCGCGAAGATTCACCACCATAATACCCGCCGCGCGCAGCCAATCCTCTCGCCCTTGAAACGTCTCGTTCTCGCCAATGACCACACGCGGAATGCGATGAAGCACCGCCGTGCCGCTGCACATCGCGCACGGGCTCAACGTGCTCGCCAGCGTGAGTGTGTGCCAATCGCGCCGCCGACCGGCGTTGCGTATGCACACCGTCTCCGCGTGCGCGGTGCTGTCCCCCGTCTGCACACGCAAGTTGTGCCCCAGCGCGACAATCACGCCCTGAGCATTCACCAGCGCACTGCCGATTGGAATGCCGCCCTCGCGCTTGCTCTTGCGAGCCTGTTCATACGCCGCGTCGAGGGCGAGTTGATCAATGACTGATTGCTCCATGCGCGAGTTTACGTGCATCAGTCGCCTCGGCGGGATTCCTATCCTCGTGCATGAGTCACCAACCTTTCGCCGCGACGGCGGCGACGGATACCAGCGAAGCGTTCGCGACGGCACAAGACGCGCGCGATCCGCTCGCGCCCCTGCGGTCTGAGTTCCTGTTTCCGCACAGCCCCGCAGGCCGAACGCTGTACTTCGTGGGCAACTCGCTGGGTTTGCAACCGCGCAGCGTGCGAAGCGCACTCGAGCAGGAACTCGACGACTGGGCGCGGCTCGGCGTTGAAGGTCACTTCGCGGCCAAGCACCCGTGGATGCC
>DATGWV010000023.1:0-5591 GCA_035299305.1 Phycisphaerales bacterium
CTGCCGCCCGCCAGACGCCGCGCGATGACTTCCGCCGTGATCTGGCCGCCGCGCGCCATGTCCACGCGGTAGATGTCAACATCGAGCGCGGCTTGCGTGCCGTTGCCGATGACGACGCCCGTGAACGTCGCCTGACCGCTCGTGTCAAAGTTGACCGGCGTCGCGAGGGCGGTCGTGTCGTTGAACTCGTTGTCGCCGCCCGTGTTGACGACGCGGATCGTGCGAACGTCATTCACGCCCGACGACACGTTGCCGTTCAGGCGGTTGCCCGCCACATCGCGGAAGCCGCTGGACTGCAGCGTCAAACGCAGCGTGTCCAAGGGCAGTCGGCCGCCAAACGCACCGAGGTTCAGGTTCACCGTCACCTGACGCGGATTCGTCACGCTGCGCACCAGACCAGTGACGGGAATCGTCACGTCGTCAATCGTGCCGAACGTGTTGTCGGTGCCATCACCCACAAGCTGCACCGCGCTGGAGTTGAAGAACGACGTGTTGTTGTCCACCGCTTCGCTGAAGCTCAGCGTCAGCGTCGTGATGGGCAGACCCGTCACCGGATCAAGCTGCGCCGTCACCGGGCCGGGGCTCACGCCCTGCACCACCGGACCATCAGTCAGCGCCGCCTGCACCGCGCGCAGCGCGTTCACGCGGCCGCCGCTCGTCACCTTGCCCTGAAGGCTGGGCAGCGGATCGGAGGTGTTCGACAGAATCTCGCGCACTTCCACCGCGCTGGCGGTGGGCTTCACGCTCTTGATGAGCGCTGCAATACCCGCGACCAGCGGGCACGCGAAGCTGGTGCCGTCAATGTACTGATAGCCGCCGCCCACCTGCGTCGTGAACGTGTTGACGCCCGGCGCGGCCAGGTCCACCGTCGTCGCACCGAAGTTGCTGAAGCCCGCCAGCGCATCGTCGTTGTCCGTCGCCGCCACCGCGAGAATGCCGGGGCTGGCGTACGTCGCGGGAAACGCGCCGAAGTCATCGTTGTCGTTGGCATCGTTGCCTGCCGCAGCGACGAAGATGCCGCCCGCATCCACGTAACGATTGATCGCCGCGAGTTCCGCGTCGATGCCGTTGGGGTTGTCATCCGTATAGAAGTTGGGCGCGTAGCCGCCGTAGCTGTTGCTCGTCACGTCAACCTTGAAGCCGCGCTGACGCATCATCGTCGCGTAGTCGTGCGCCTGAATGATCGCGTCCGACCGCAGCGCGCCGTTGCTGTCCGCGATCTTCAGCGGCAGCAGCGACACCAGCCAGTTGATCCCCGACACGCCCTGACCGTTGTTGCCCACCGCGCCCACCATGCCGGCGACGGCGGTGCCGTGGCCTTCGGTGTCGGTCGGGTTGTTGTCAAAGTCGCCGAAGTCAAAGCCGTTCACGTCATCGACGTAACCGTTGTTGTCATTGTCAATGCCGTCGCCCGCGATTTCGCCGGGGTTCGTCCAGATGTTGTTGCGCAGGTCAGGGTGGTTGATGTCCACGCCCGTATCGATGATGCCCACGATCACGTCGCGCGAGCCCACCGTGATGTCCCACACGCTCTCGGCCTTCACATCCGCGCCAGCCGTGCCCGGGTCGTTGCCCGCGGGCGTGCCCGTCAAGGTCTGACCGTTGTTGTTGAGCCAGTACTGGTTGCTATAAAGCGGATCGTTGGGAACGCGCGTGCTCTGGAAGATGCGATTGGGCTCGATGCTCGCGATGCCCGGCATGGCCGCCGCCAGCGCGACCGCCTGATCACGCGTGATGCGCGAGTCGGTCTCAAACACCGCGTAGTAGCCGCGGGCGATGGATCGCGTGTTGAACGAGCGAATGCCCAGCGACGACGCCACGTCGTTCGCGGCGAGCACTGCGTTGTCGCTGCTCATCTGCTCGTCAAACATGACGATGTACGAGCCGCTGACGACCGCCGCAGGGCTGCGGCCCCACTGCGTCCATTCAGTACCCACGGGCAGCGCATCACCCGACAGCATCTGCCGAGGTTCCAGCGTTTCGACCGAGTTGCCGCTGGTGGTCACCAGACGGGAAACAACACTGGCGGCCTTCTCGAACAGTCGGCGTGTACGGCTCGGCGACATACGAAGACTCCAATCTCGCCCCATTCGCTGAACGGGGTTCCTGCTGCGAAACAAACACAATTGGCTGGAACGGGGCGATGGGTCTGTGTGCTGTCCGTGTTGCCACGTGCACACGCCACGATCGCTGCTTGCCCGCTGTGGCATCTTTGCCTTACGGGCCCCGCTTCATCCTGTTCCTATCTTCTCCGATTCTGACTATACGCACAAGTCGGGATTCGTCAGGAGCAGCCCCCGGGTTCTCGTGTGAATCCTTCATCATCGCACGAACCCAACCAAAGTCCTATCGCCTCGCCGCCGTCAGAATCAGCTCCGCATGCCGCACCGAAGCGCCCTGCCGCTCGCGAATCACCGCGCGTCCCGCCTCGCCCAATCGCTTCCTTCGCGCGGGATCACTCATCAACTGTCCCAACGTTGTTGACAGGTCTTCCCGAGAAACTTGCAGCAGCCCATCGCCCGCAACCAGATCGCGCACGTTGTGCGCAAAGTCACTCGTCGCCGGCCCAATCACCGTCGCCTTCCCCAGCGCCACCGGCTCAATCGGATCGCTTCCATATAAAGAGCCAAAGCTCCGCCCCACCACCACGACATCCGCCAGGCTGTACGCCTTCCGCAGTTCCCCAATCGTGTCGAGCAGAAACAGCCCCGCCGCCGGATTGCCCGCCCCCACATTCGTCCGCCGCACACACCCCGGCATCGCCCGCGCCGCCTCCTCAAAGTGCTCCGGCTTCCGCGGCGCACACAGCAACTGCGCCCCCGCCGGCCTCGCACGCACCAGCAGCGCCTCTTCGTCCTCCGCCGTGCTCCCCGCCACGATCAGCGGCTTGCTGCGATCAATACCCAGTTGCGCCGCAAGTTCACTCGCGCCAGCCACCTCATCCACCAGCCCCGCGCCATCCCACTTCATCGTCCCCGCAATCAAACACTTGTCGCTGGGCAATCCCAGCGCTTCAAATCGCTTCGCATAGTCCGCGTCCTGCACCGCCGCGAACGCCAGCTTCTGCAACCGCCTGCCAAAGAACCCCGCGATCTTCTGATACCCCTTGAAGCTCCGCGCACTCAGCCGCCCATTGATCACGCACACCGGAATCTGCTTCGCCGCGCACGAATCCACAAATTGCGGCCAGATCTCCAACTCCACCAGCGCGACAACATCAGGCGACACCCGATCCAGAAATCGCCGCACGCTCCACGAAAAATCCAGCGGATACCGCTCCACCCGGCACTTCGCACCAAACAACTCCTGCGCCCGCGCCATGCCCGTGTCGGTCGTCGTCGTGATGACAACCTCCGCCTCCTGCAACAGCAGCGGCACCAGCGACCGCAGCGCGGACACCTCCCCCACCGACACCGCATGCACCATCACGCGCGGCTTGCCCGCACTCTTCGCAGGCAGCACATCCCCCTTCCCAAATCGCCCCGCCCACCCGCCACGCTTCTTGAGCGCCCACGCCGGAGCCGTGACCAGAGCAAGGGGGATATAAAGAAGATCAAGCAGCGACATGCAGCAGATAGAGACGACACGCTGAGCACTGGCGCAACGCTTCTCCAACCTTCACTAGTGCCCAGTGCCCAATGCCTAGTGCCTTCTTCAATGGGCAAGCAGGGATTCGAACCCTGGACCCTCCGCGTGTAAGGCGGATGCTCTAGCCGCTGAGCTACTCGCCCGGCTACCACAGCGTAGCAAACTCCACGCCTTTCCGCACAACTCCGCCGCGCACCCGGTTCTCCGAGGACCTTTCGCCCCTTCCCAATCCGCGCTCGCGTCCCTATCGTGCCCCTCAATGACCACCGATCCCGCCAACGCCGGCTCGCCCTCCGCCCCGCAAACGCCCGTCTCCGAACTCATCGCCCAACGCGGCAAAAACCGCGAAGCCGTGCTCGCCCTGGGCCTCCAGCCCTACGGCTCGCGCACCGAAGGCATCGCGCACACCATCGACGCCCGCGCGAAGTACGACGAAGCCGCCGACAAGGACCAGCAAGCCAACGGCAAGACGCCCGGCTTCGTCGACAAGCGCCCGATCGCCAAAGTCGCCGGCCGCGTCATGCTGCTGCGCGACGGCGGCAAACTCATCTGGATGAACGTCCGCGACATCACGGGCGACATTCAAGTCGCCATCTCGCAGCGCGACTGCGATGCAACCTCATTCGGCTTCGCCAAGCTGACCGACCTGGGCGATGTCATCGTCGCCGAAGGCCGCCTCATGCGCACCAAGACCGGCGAGATCACCATCTGGGCCACCAAGGTCGAGCCCGCCGCCAAGTGCATGGTGCCCCCGCCCGAAAAGCACGCGGGCCTGAGCGACGTCGAACTCCGCTATCGCCAGCGCTACGTCGATCTGTGGGTCAACCCCGAAACCGCCAAGGTCTTCGAGCAGCGCAGCCAGATCGTCGCGACCGTGCGCACCTTCATGCAAAGCCGCGGCTACATGGAAGTGGAGACGCCCATGCTCCAGTCACTCGCAGGCGGCGCAGCGGCCCGCCCGTTCGTCACCAAGATGAACGCGCTCGACATCAACCTCTTCATGCGCATCGCGCCTGAGCTCTACCTCAAGCGCCTGCTCGTGGGCGGCTTCCCCAAGGTCTTCGAAGTCAACCGCAACTTCCGCAACGAAGGCCTCGACAAGCAGCACAACCCCGAGTTCACCATGCTCGAGGCCTACCACGCATTCGGCGATGTCGAAACCGTGATGGAAATGACCGAAAGCCTCATCCGCACGTGCGCCGTCGCCATCTGCTGCAACGCCGGTATCGCGGGCGACGCCATCCTGCCTTTCGGCGATCTCTCCATCAACTACAGCAAGCCCTTTGCGCGCCGCACCTACGCCGAACTCTTCGAGAAAGCCTGGGGCTTCTCCATGCTCGACACCGCCAAGGTCAAGGCGACCCTTAAGCAGCGCATGCCCAAGCACGCCGCCGCCATCGACAACATGGACCCCATCCTCGCCGTCAACGAACTCTTCGAAGACAAGGAACGAGGCGGCGAGGCCCAGCTCGATCACAGCACGCCCACCTTCATCACCGATTATCCCGCCGCCATCAGCCCGCTCACACGCCCCAAGCGCGACAACCCCATGCTCGCCGATCGCGCCGATCTCTTCATCGCGGGCATGGAAATCGCCCCGCACTACACCGAGCTCAACGACCCTGACATTCAGGAAGCCAAATTCCGCGAACAGCTCACCGGCATCGATGCCGACAAAAACGCCGAAGAGAACACCTATCGCACGATGGACCACGACTTCCTGCGCGCCCTCCGCGTGGGCATGCCCCCCGCCGGCGGCATGGGCCTTGGCATCGACCGCCTCACCATGCTCCTGACCAACCAGCGCACCATCCGCGACGTAGTCCTCTTCCCGCTGATGCGACCCGAGTAACCCACCGTGCCACCGACCGTGGCTCTGCACGGTCGGTGCAAACCTCCTGTTGCTCAATCTTCTCTAACGCGTCCACATCGACCGCTCAAAGCAGCGGTCGGTGGCACGTGATTCACGCACTCGCCAACCACCCCGGCAACGCCCGCAGCGC
>DATGWV010000024.1:0-6791 GCA_035299305.1 Phycisphaerales bacterium
GACGAAACTGAGACGTCCCCGCCGACATGCCGAACCTATACGTCCAGCGGCATCGCAATCGGCTCTCGCTGCGGATTCCACGCCCCGCGCTGGCGCTCCACCAGTTCCGCTGTCGCGCGAGACTTGCCTCGGAACAGCGCCGCCCACTGCCACTTGTTGATGAACTCGCGGAGGGCCGGGTCATTCAGTCGCTCTTCGCCTTTGAGCATGCTGCGCACAAAGCCCCACCACATCGCCGCGCCGCCGATGATGAACGGACGTTTGGTCATGCGGAAGATCGCGCTCGCTGTCATGTAGGCGAGCGTGGTGCCCATGAAGTACTGGCCGAAGCCGTGGCGCATGCGCCCCGTGAAAATACCTTTGTGGCTGCTGCCCATGGGCCGCAGATGCGTGAAGCGAAGGCCTGGCTCGTCCCAACTGCACGCGATCCAGCCAAGCTGCCGGCAGCGGTGGCAGTCGATGCCGTCCCACATCACCTGGCGCACAAATCCGCCCACCTGCTTGAACGCGCTCACGCGGTAGAACTTCGTCATGCCCGCGCTGGTTTCATCGCCCAGAAACTCACTCACAAGGGGCGAGTTGGGATCATCAGGATTCGTCGGCATGTACGCCTTGCCGCTGCAAGTCGCAATGCGCGGCTCGGCTTCCATGCGCTCCATGAGCGTTTCGAAGTATCGAGGCGGCAGCTTGAGATCGAGATCGATCTTGCACAGGTACGCGAACTCGCCTGCGTCGAGCCGATCCTTGATCGCTCGGTAGCCTTCATAGAACGCTTCGATGACGCCAGGCCCCACCTTGCGCTTGCCGCGATTGGCGCGAGTGACGATGAGGAACCGCTGCGGATCTTTCGCGGCGTACTCGGCGAGAATCCTGGGCGTGTCGTCCGTACTGCCATCGTCCACCACCACGATGAGCGCGGGCGGTACCGTCTGCGCGAGGATGGTGTCCAGCGTCACCCGCATGTAGCGGGCTTCGTCTCGGCACGGGGCGATGAGGACATAGGAACGTTCTGCCACGGAGCGATTATCGGCTGAATAAAGCCCGGAGAAAAGTGCGGATAACGCAGGCTTCGTAATAACTTGCCGTACATAGCCTGGCTTCGAACGCGTGGTAGTTAACGAAAAACCCCGACGTCCAAACGTCGGGGCTTTCTTCTTGCAGCTCGATTCAAGGGGCCGTGGTCGTTTCCAACGACCAGTCGCCCATTCATCAGCGCTTCTTCAACTCGGCGAGAATGTCGCTGAGCAACTGCTGATCCTTCGTGGGACCGGCGGGTGCCGCCGCGGGCTTCTCGGCTTCGAAACGCTTCTTCGCGGTGTTGTAGGCCTTGACAACGAGGAAGAGCACGAACGCCAGAATAAGGAAGTTGATGAAGATGGTGATGAAGTTGCCATAACGCAGATTGATCGCGTCGGTGATCACCTTGCCATCAGCGCCCACGGTGGCTTCACGCAGCGTAAAAACCGCCTTGCTGAAGTCAACCTTGCCGGCGAGACCGACGACGGGCATGATGATGTCTTCGATCATCGACGAAACGATCTTGCCGAACGCGCCGCCGATGACGACGCCGATGGCCATGTCAAAGAAGTTGCCCTTGAGTGCGAACTCCTTGAACTCTTGGATCATTCCCATAGCACGATTCCTTTCCTAGACGCGCCTTCACGCGCCGTTGTGTTGTCCCCCACGGACGTTCGCAGACCGTCCCGTGATTCGGCGCCAAGCCGGGCGGGATTTCGCCTGTCTGCGTGACTGCAAGTGCTCGCATGTGCACGGGCCGAGGTGTTAGAACACCCAGGAGAGCGTCGCGAAGTACTCAAAGTCATTCTTCTTTTTCCCGTCGCCGGGCGTGATGTCGTAGCGATTGGTGAAGCCAAGTTTGAGAAACATGTTGGCTTCCGGATCGACCAGGATCTCCCAGCCGCCCGACAACACGAAGCGATAATCGGGCCAATCACTCAAACTGGGATAGAAATCACCCGTCAAAAACAGCTTCTGACGTTCGGTGAGCTTGTTCTCGTAGTCAAAGCCCACGTTCGCTTCGAACTGAGCCTCTTCATCCGCCTCGCCGCCAAACTCGTAGCTCACGCCCAAGCCGGCACGCCCGCGGAAGAGCATCTTGTCGTTCTTGATGAACGTGTACGTCGGGCCCACATAGAAGCTGGCCCGCCAGTCCCACGCTTGAAACTCGTCGTATTCGAGCTTGCCCAGCCAATACAGACCCCAGCTGGTTTCGGGCCAAATGTAGTCATTTTTGACCGACGCTTCGCCCCGGCTCTGGTTCTTCTCATCATCCTGCTGGGCATATTTGTAGCTGATGCCCGCCTTGGTCTCCATGTCTTCAGCCTTGCGCTCCGCACCCAGCCCGATACGTCCGCTGAAGTTATCCGTGTTGCCTTCCGCGCCGTTGATCCCCACATCAACGTTGCGTTTCCAACCACTGTTCAACCAACTACCCAGGCCATCCGTGGTAAGTGCCGCCGGCGTGGATTCGGCTTCCGCCGCCTGCGACAAGCTCAGCCCGGCGAGCTGCGTCGCGGCGATACCGCCGGCGCCCAAGCTCTCCACGTGAGGCCGAAGCGTGACAAGTTGATCCTGACCACATGCGCCGCTGACAAGACCGGCCAGCGCGACAAGTCCGCTGCATGCGTTTGCGATGCGCATCGTTTGAGTCTCCACTCTCCGTTGCCCCGCAACAAACAGGGCTGCGACCTCCGGTCGCCGGACGTGGCTAGTTTACAACCGCAGGGAGCGGAATCGCAAGTTTTCATGCGGAAATGCCACAGGTTGCACGACTGTCCGGTATGTGCGAGCAATGTTCCAAAAACAGTTATCACGCGCAACGCTCTCGGACTTGCACGACAGCACGCACACACGCTGTCAAGTTCCAGTGATTCAAAGCTTGCGCATCTTCACACGACATTGCCGTCTGTGACAGTCGCGCGGGCGACGCCTGCAGCGAAAACCGGACACCAAGTTCTGCTCCGTCCCTTTCTATTCGATGCTTGTGCTATCGCGTGATGTCTCGCGCGGCACCACAGGGACTTTCGTATGCCCCACATGCCCCAAGAGCCCGAAGCTTTCGCCGAATGTGTCGCGGACATGCTCCGCCGGCTCCAGCCTGATTATGCCGTCGACCTCGTGGGCCCGCGCGAACTGCTGGTCAACGGCCGTCGGCTCGATCTCGAGAACCTCTACCGCATGGTGAACCACGAACCCAGCCGGGGCACCGAAATCGTGGAGCACTATCTCGAGCAGCTCTTCGCGGGCGAGGCTATTCAACTCGGCACGATGAGCTTCGACTTCGCCAAACCGCGCATCATGCCGCGCATTCAGCCCGAGAGCATCTTCGAACACCTCTCGCGCGAGCAAGTCGCGCATGTGCCCTTCGTCAACGACACGGTGGTCGTCTTCGTGACCGACTTGCCTCACATGACGGTGAGCATTACGACTGAACAACTGCTCCGCTGGAAAGTTGACATCAACGCGATCGAAGAAATCGCTCGCGAGAATCTTGATCGCTACGCGCCAGAGCTCGAAGTGCAGATCGTCGAAAGCAAAGAAGGCGGCAAGGCCGCGATTCTCGGTCAGCACGACGGCTACGACGCCGCCCGCCTGCTGCTCACGGGTTTGTACGACCGCCTCGCGGGTCAGCTCGGCGGCGACTTCTACGCCGCGATCCCCGCCCGCGACATGTTCGTCGCCTTCAGCCTCGGGCCCGACCCCTTCCTTAAACGCTTGCGCGATCGCATCACCAGCGACTACAAGCGCCTGCCCTACCCCATCTGCCCCGACTTCTACTACGTCACCCGCGACGGCGTCTGCGGCACCAAGCCCGAAGTACTCGAACGCGGCGAAGCGGCGTAATCACACCGCGATGCGCACACGCTACGCGAACGCTGGCTGAGATAAGCAGCCTCACGCGCGCAGTACAACTCGCATCGTCGCCCCGCGACGAACATCACATGCTCGACACCAACGCGGACGATTCGTCCGCGTTTGTCCTTACGAAATCAGGTCCTCACGACAACTCGCCGACCAACCGCAGGTATATTGCGACATGCTCATCGCGCAGTTGGCGGCAATCGCTTTAGCTACATTGCTCACCACATGGGGCGCGAGTCTCGTGCTGCGAGCACTCGCCGTCAAGCTCGCATCATTACGACGTGTACCACCGTTCACGTGGATGTTCCAAGGCGCCAGCGTGTGGGACCCCAGGCCCGACGTGATCGGAGCACCGCGAGTTGCTGCAACAACCTTGCTCGGTCTTGCCGCCATGGTTGCTGGTTCTGTGTGTTACGCCGCTCGCCACGTGCTCGAGGACGGCAACACGCCGCCATGGGGTGTCTTTGTCATCGCTGCGATGAGTGGGATGTTGTGGAGCGCGGCCCTTGCCGCAGCCCTGCTCGGCTTTTTCGCCGACAGAGCACGCGGCCGCTTGCGATGCCCGCGCTGCTGGTATGACATGCAAGGCCAATCGCGCATGCAGTGCCCCGAGTGCGGCCACATTGCGAAAGGACAGCGTGACCTGCAACGCACGCGCCGAAGTCGCGGCATGTTTCTGCTTGCTGTCGTATTGGTGTTGCTCACCGCAGTTCCCGACGCGATTTGGGGTTTTCGTCGCACGGGGGCGATGGGTGTCGTGCCGACGTGGGCCATGGTGCTGCTCGTTGATGTTCTCCCCCAGAGTTGGATCATCCAAAGCGGCGTGGACGACGACTACGGCACGCTGGGTGATCGCATCGACTCGATGCAGGAGTATCAAGCGAGACTGGCCTATCGCTTCGTTCGCACGGGTCCGCGCGAGAACTGGCAGGATGTGATTTCAAACGTCGTGACCGCCACAACCAAGACCAATCGCAGGGCACTCGCCGACTCGTCACAGACGCTGCAGAATCTGGCCGCGCTAGACGGACGAGAACTCGATGCGATGGAGAAGCGTTACCGCCAATTGCTCGAGAACTGGCCATCGACGAACAGCGCCAACACGTCGCTCGAGCAAGGCGAAGTTGGCTATCTTGCCGCCTCACTCACGTTTCTTCGCACGGACGCGGTTCGCGGTCCGAACGCGCCTCGCATTCCAACCTCGTTCGTTGAGTCAATGGTCGCCGGTCCTTTACCATCCACGATCAGCACGTGGTATCTTCGCTATGTCTTCGAAGCACGTGTCGAGTCACCAACTGAGGTGACGCCGATCATCTTGGCGGCGTTCGATCGCGACATCAACAACCCCAATCAGATATACATGCTCGTTCAGTTGTTCGGCTCGTTCATCTCGCGCAATCACGACGAGCTTCCTGCGGTAAACGACTATCTCCGCGACCCGACCCGTCGCGGGCGAGGCGGCGTCTTGCGCATGTGGTATGGCGACGGAGGTCGCACGCGCCCGTCGGATGAGCTGCTTGCACAACTTCAGACCGATCCTGACCCGCGTGTCGCCATCGCGGCCCTCGCCGTGCAGAACTCAATCTACTTGCTGAACGGCCCTGATCCAAACTGCGACGCGCTCATAGCGATCTACAACGCCCAGCCAATGCCCGACGACTGGTGCCTCGACCAGTTGTGGCGCATGCGATGCGATGTGAACAGCATGACGCCAGGCCTGCTGCGCGACCTTACTTCAGGAGATGGCGTGCTCGCGTGGGCGATTGTCACGAAGTTGGACCAGCTCTCGCCCACCGATCCGCAGCTTCTCCCCGCGCTCAAAGCCCTCAACTCCTCGCAGGCCACTCCGACGCAGGCACGAGCGCTCGCGGGAGTCATCCAAAAGCTAGAGGCGGCGAACGCGTCCCAGTCACCTGCCATGGATCCGGCTGCGCCTAGCCCTTGATTTCCGTCCGCACATCCCACAACTCCGGAAACATGCGATCTTCCGCGATGGTCGCGAGATACCTGACGCCCGCCGTGCCGCCCGTGCCGCGCTTATGGCCGATGATGCGTTCGACAGTCTTCAGGTGGCGGAAGCGGAAGAGAATGTGGGACTCGTCAATATCCACGAGTTTCTCGGCCAGTTCGTAGCAGTCCCAGTGCTTGTCCGGATTCTCGTAAATCTCCTTCCACACAGCCAGCACCGCCGAATTGGCTTCGTATGGCTTGGTCACATCGCGCTCCAGCACGTCGCGCGGAATCACAAAGCCTCGCCGGGCCAGATGCCGCAGACATTCGTCGTACAGCGTCGGCGCTTCGAGAGTGCGCTGCACCATCGCGTGAATCTCGGGCTTGTGCGCGAAGACCGCGACCATCCGCGCATCCTTGCGGCCCAGGATGAACTCAATCATGCGGTTCTGGTAGCTCTGAATGCCGCTCGCGGGTCCCAGCAGATGACGAAACTTCACGTACTCGCTGGGCGTCAGCGTCGCAAGCACGCCCCATTGCTGCAGCAGCAGTTGCTGAATGTGCTTGACGCGTGCGAAGATCTTGAACGTGGGCTCCAACTCATCCCGGCGAATCAGCCGCAGGGCTTCCTCAAACTCATGCACAATCAGCTTGAACCACAGCTCCGTGGTCTGGTGCTGAATGATGAACAGCAGCTCGTCATGATGCGTCGACAGCGGCTTCTGCGCACTCAGCACTTGCGACAGTGCGAGATAGCCGTCATAGTCAAGTTTGTTCGCGAGATCGGTCGTCATGCCCGTCGGGCCGGCAGACGCGGGCGAGTGAGAGTGATGCGATGAATGCTGAGGCTGACTTTGCATCGTGCGGCTCCGGGCGCACACCCGTGCGCAGCCGCAAGCGTATCGCGTTTGCATCAATCGATTACAGCCCCACAAGTCGCGCGCCAACGCTCACCGCGT
>DATGWV010000025.1:0-14129 GCA_035299305.1 Phycisphaerales bacterium
CACCAAGAAGACGCCAACCGGCACGAGCACAGGGACGAGCAGCCAGCCCCAGCCCAAGATGAAAACGCCCAAGCGGATGAGCGCGCTTGACGCGGCTGCCCAAGTGCTCGCCAGCAGCGACAGGCCGCTGCGCTGCACTGAGCTCATCGCCGAGATGCAACGTCGTAGCCTGTGGACCAGCCCCGGTGGCGCGACGCCCGAGAGCACGTTGCACGCCGCTATCACCCGCGAGATCGCGACCAAGGGCGACGCAGCACGATTCAAGAAGGTCGAACGCGGGCTCTTCGCCGCACGCGGTTGAGAAGTTTGCATTCAACGCTTCCCTCCCGTCTTCGCCGCAGTCTTACCAGCTGCGGCGTTGCTCGTCGTGGTGGCGACACCGATGCGTTCCGCTTCCTTGCCGGTGAACGTCTGCCAACGCTTGATGATTACGTCGCAATAGAGCGGGTCGAGCTCCATCAGCAGCGCACGTCGTCCCAGCATCTCGGCGGCGATCATCGTGCTGCCACTGCCGCCGAAGAGGTCGAGCACACGTTCACCGGCGCGCGAGCTATAGGACATCGCGCGAGTTGCAAGCTCGACGGGCTTCTCGGTCAGATGAACCATGTCGCGCGCGTTGACCTTGGTCACTTGCCAGACATCGCCGACGTTGTGTGGGCCGAGGAAAACGTGCGCGGCGCCTGATTTCCAGCCGTAGTAACACCACTCATGATCACTCATGAAGTCCTTGCGACCAAGGACACGATGGTCTTTCCACCAAACGATGCACTGCGAGAAGTAGAGCTCGGTCGACTGCAGCGCGAGGCGGTAGTTCAGGTGGTTGCTGTATCCACCCCACACGTAGAACGCTCGTCCCGGCTCCAGCGCACGATCCAAGTTGCCAAACCAAGCGCGGAGCAGCTTGTCGAACTCTTCGGGCGGCAACGCGTCGTTGGCGAGCTGGCGATCCTTCGCGCGTAGCTTCGTGTGCGTGGGCTTGGCACCGCCCATGCGCTCCTTGTCGAACTTTTGGAGGTGCATCTTCTGGCCGCTGGTGAAGCTGGAGTTGCCAGCGGCGATGGCGTTGTTTGAGCGCGGCTCGACGCAAACGTTGTAAGGAGGATCGGTATGAATCAGTTGCACCTTGTTGCCCGCCAGCAGCGTGTCTACATCACTCGTGCTCGCGCTGTCGCCGCACATCAGGCGGTGCTCGCCAAGCTGCCACACATCACCGCGCTTGGTCACCGGCTCGTCCGGTGGCGCGGGCACGTCGTCGGGGTCCACGTCGCTCTCCGTTGGCGCAGGCGCGAAGATCTGCGTGAGTTCAGCGTCGGTGAAGCCCAGGTCGCTGGCGTCGATTGAGAGCGACTCAAGGGCGGCGAGCTCGCTAGCGAGAAGCGCGTCGTCCCAAGTTGCGAGATCGGCCGACTTGTTGTCAGCGATACGCAGGGCGCGGGTTTGCTCGGGTGAAAGTTCACTCGCGACGTGCACGGGGACCGCATGCAGTCCCAACTTGATAGCAGCCTTGAAGCGCGTGTGCCCGACGACGATCACGCCATCCTTGTCAAGGACGATGGGCTGGCGAAAGCCAAATCGCTCAATACTCGCGGCGACGGCATTGACAGCGGCGTCATTGCGTCGCGGGTTGTTGGCATAAGGGCGAATGCTCGCCAAACTGCGCATCTCGATCATCATCTGTTCCACCTTCCGGCGTCTACCGGGGCAAGGTTGCGGTGCCGGGCTCCGTGAGCCAGCGGCGAGGGGGTGGATAGATGAATGGGTGCTGTCGGGAGATGCTACACAGACGTTTGACGATCTCCCAGGTCGCAGGTTGTCGCGATCTGCGGGATGAATGTGTCATTCCGTCATGAATGTGTCATTGAAAAACGGTTCGTTTTCAGCCACGAAATGCATGGTCGGACACATCTGACACATATGACACATTTTCTGGTTCGTCAGAGAGCAGCACACTGTAAAGAGGTAATCCAGAAAATGTGTCATTTCCGGCATTCTGTCCTAGATGGCGTTCAGTTTGAGTGGCACTCTGAACCGCCATCCCGCATGGAGATGCCGAACCAACCGCGGATCATTTTGTACTTGTCGTCCCTGCATCCGATCTTGTGGAGGGCGGCACCCCAGGCGCGTCCACGAACCGGCGTCACATTGCGAGCCTCACACCATTTCTCGTACGAGTCGAGCAACCGGGCAGAAGGCACAAACCCGTCAACTTGGCGCACACAGGTCTCCTCGATGAACGCATCCAACCCGCCCGCGCTGTCACGAAGCTCATTCGTGACGATCGTGATTGCCGACGCCGTTGGAAGCCCGTTTCGCCGCCACTCTTGGCAACCCTGCACAAGCCAGCGAAGGATGCCAGCCGACTCGTCTCGCAGCTTCGACAAGAGCTTTGGATCGCGCTTCTCTACGGGCACCACGTAATTGAAAGGCACGCAGCGAAGCCGTCGCCACACCGCCTCGGTGTCCTCCCGCACAACCGGGAGGTTGTTGGTCACGAGAATGGTCTTGTGTGTTCGGGCAAACTCGAAGAAGTCGTGCCGCATGAAGCGAGCTTTCAAATGACGGTCACCGGTGAGACGCTTCAAGAGTTGCATCCGCAGTTCCGCGCCCTGCTCAGTCTCGCTGGCAATCACCAATCTCCGACCGACCAGGTCAGCGATTTCGGTAGGATGCTCTTCGTTGCGCTTTACCGTCAGTAGCGACGGCGGTGCTGTCGCTGCGTAATCGCCCATGAGAGCGGCAACCGTGTCAAGCAGCACGCTCTTTCCGTTGCCGCCTTCCCCGTAGAAGATGGGCAGGTACTGCTCGGAGATCTCGCCTGTCAGGCAGTGGCCGAGAAAGCGTTGCACGAATTCAATGAGTTCAACGTCGCCGCAGAACACTTCATTCAGGAACCGCATGAAGAGCGGGCACTGTGCGTCCGCTTCATAGCGAACCGGGGCCAGCTTCGTGATGAGCCTGCTGGGGTCGTGGGGCAATAGTTCACCCGTGCGAAGATCAATCGTGCCGTTCTCACAGTTGAAGAGCCACGAGTCAGCATCGAGGCGGTCCGCCGTGACGGCGACATCTGGCGCTGCGAGCGAGATCATCGCACGCAAGCGTTCGTGCTTACGTGAGTCCGACACCCACTTGGAATCGAGACCGCTACCGCCCTTCTGCAGGTCGCTGGTCATCTGCAACGCCACGTCCTTCGCGTACTGCATGACCTTTCCCGTATCGTCGGACTTCCAACGTGTCCCGTCCCACACCAGCCACGCCTTCCGCTGGGTGAAGTGACGCACGACTGCGCCGTATCTGTTCACAAGTCGGCGCGCGTTTCCAATGTCACCGGGCAGTCGAATGACCTGCTCATCGGGCAGCGAGTACTGGAACTCGTCCGTGTTCAATGCCGGAAGTCCGGCCGTGTCGGACTGGCCATCCGATAGGCGGAGCGTGAAGCGCACTTCTCGGTCCGCCTCCAGACGTTTGCTCGTCCCCTCCCTTGCTCGCTCGTGGTTTGCAACAGCTCTCGCAGCCGCTGCAAAGTCGCCGCCGTGCTCTAACAGTGCGTACACACTGAACGGTGCATAGCCACGGTCGGGCGCAAACGGAGCCGCGTTGCTGCTGAAGACGTAGAACACTCGGTCACGCAGCGTCGCGCTGGTGCCGAACTCCTTGCCGGGGCGAGTCCACTGCTGATTCACGCCGTCCCGAAAGAGCTTCCAGCCAGCTTTGCGGAGGACCGCAACGACATCACCGCTCTCGTTGAACCGGTCGCCTGGACGGTCCTGCCCCGAATGCTTGGACGGCTTCGCGGTCGGGGCTGGGACGCAGACCGGCGGCGAGTAAGAGTTGAACTCGATGGCAACTGCAAGCAGCACCGCAAGCTGCGTTTCCGTCAGAAGCGGCAAGTCGGCTAGCGAGCCGGACAGTTGCACATAGCCCGGCGTGGGCGCACACAGGCATAGCGAGCCCTCGGCTCGGGTTTCAATCTGCGTCAGCACAATCTGCCAGCCTCCGGACGCGGTCGGTGCGGGCGTGTACGACTTGCCCCCGATGATGACGGGCTCGCTGGACTCTGCTTCAACGCACCGACGCGCGTACGGCCGACTGCGTTGGGGCGGAAGCTGGGTACGGAAGATGACGTGCTTTCCGCCGCTGGGGGTCGACTCGATGTACACCGTGTCGAGCAGGCCGGGGCATTCCTGATCCACCTTTTGTCGCCAGGGCTCGAACAACACGCCGCCCTCGTCAAAGTCGAGGACGACAAGGTTGTCGGAGATCGCGCCGGTGACCACGCAGATGCCGGTGGCAGTGCGTTGCCATCCGGTGATCTCTTCCGGGGAAGGCTTGCGTGTCTGGTAGGGCTTCCAGCTTGGCAAGGCGGGACGTTTCTCTGCAGGAAGTGCGGGGAGAACGCACAACCCGGCTTCAGAGAGTGCTGCGAACGAGTGAGAGACGCTTGCGTTTATGTTGCTGTTTTGCATGGAGAGCTCGATCTGTTGGACGTGGTGTGACGGTGCTCAGTTGGCTTGAGCGCTGGGGAGATACTCACGAATGACGCTGACAGAATCGCCGTCAGCGCGGCGGCGGGTACCGATGACGACGCGACACGTCAGCCCAATGAGCTGATCGCAGTCGGTGAACGAGTTGATGTGGCAAGCACGGCACATGCTCGCCAACTCGCGGGCGGCGATGTCACGCACGTGCGCATCGGACGACTCGATGTGGAGTCGAAGCCAGTGCGTGCGAGGCTCGGGAAAACCGCCTGTGATCTGCATCGCGACCTGCAGATACCGACCATCCCCGCTCCGAGCCGGTCGAAGCTCGGCTGAGGTGACCAGTGCGTCGTACATCCCGGGCGGGATAACGCTCTGCGGGAGACCAGGCTGAACTTGACGGGCATCAAACGAAAATGACTTCATGGGTGGACTCCGAAGAATGGAGGGCGTCCCTCCGATCAATACATCTCTGCGCTACCCCCACGGGTGGTGCGCGCTTTCTCACGAATTTGCAAGATCGCCGCGCGAATCTGGCGGCGCAGGTGTTGCTTACGGCGAATCACGCTGCCGTGGTGAATGCCAAGCGAACGAGCGACAGCGCGAACACTCATGTTGCCGAGCAGACGGGCGAAGATCTGGTCATTCGCTGGCAGCGACTTGAGTGCGGCGCGGACCTCATCACGCGTCCAGCCGAACGGGAGCGCGGCTTCGCGGACGGGTGCTACGGGCTCGTGCCCCGGCTGCAGCTGCGCAAGCGACAGCATGCGGTGCTTCTTGGCCTCGGTTCGGCGGCGCTTGATGATGCTGAGGTATTGCTGCGACAGCACGGCTGCGCTGAACGCCTGCATGCTGCCCTTGCTGGCGTCAAACTGACGCATGGCACTGGCAAGACGCAGGTGGAAATCGCTGGCGACTTCCTCCCAAGACCCGCGAGGCAGGTTGAGCAGGCGGGCGATCCGGCGCGACTTGAAGTCGACCTCGCGGTAGACGCTGGCGGGCAGGTCGTAAGGCCGGGCAGGCGGCTTGGGGAGAGGTCGACGACCGGCGCGAACTGGCGGAAGAGACGATCGGGTTGACTGACTTGCATGCATGGATGGGCTCCAAACCCACCTCGCGTCCGCGTCTTCCGTGACGAGGAAACCGGTGGGTCCGGAGCAAGCTACCCAGCTGTTAGCAGAAATCCCAAGACGGCATGGTGCCAAATGCAAATCGCGCCGCGTGGCGGTTTTCAGCCGCAAAACCGCGAAAGCGACCCAATCTGAGCCCGCTGGTCGCTCCAAAGAACCAGGGCCGCAACAGGCCGGATCTCGCGTTCGGTGATGGGGTCTCTGCCCCTCGTGACCGGGGGCAGGTTGAGCAGCGTTTCTTGGATGTCGGGGGCTAGATGGAGCAAACTCAAGATTTGCGTCACCCGGGCAGGCGTCACATGCGCCACGGCGGCGAGTTCGCGCTGGCTCGCTACCTCACCCGACCGAATCAACTCATCCAGTTTGATTGCCAACGCCATCAATCGCGTGACGCGCGGTATGCGACCGACCGGCCCGGACGGCGGCGAATTGGCATCGGTTGTCGTCGGTGCGGAGCGGCGAGGGCGCGACCGCTTGCCGGTCTTGCTCACGCTGAAAACCGCTGTCATCGTCACGCTTTGTCCCATGGCATCGCTCCTATTCGCCAAACCCAACGCCCGCCCTGCACACCACCGTCACAGCTCCCGTCGCCGCGTCATACTCGACCTTCTCGACCATCGCCTTCATGAGTTGCTCGCGTTCACTCGGCATCATGCCAGCCCACAAATTGTCGAACGACTCGACCGCGCCAGCTATCTCGTCCGCGTCGACCTGCTGGGCTTCGTCCGCAGCGATGCGAGTCTCGAGCGCTTTCAGCTGCCGCTTCAACCGCTCGCGTTCCTTGGCGGAGTCCTTGCCCACACAGCCCGCCTGGCCAGCCAGCTGCTCGCGAAGGCCAGCAAGTTCCTCGACGCGACGTTGGGCAGCGTCGGCCAACTGCTGGCGCGCCTCTTCGACGACGGCCGCGAGCGTGGCGTCTTCGGTCAGCAAGGGTTTCAACTGAGCGAGCACGAACTCCTCGAGGTCCTTGGCGGGCAGCGACGGGCATGGGCATGCGGCACGCCCGCGCTTTGCGGCGTTCGCGCACACGTAGTATCGATGCGTCGTGGAGCTCTTCTTCCCCTTGCGGGTCACCGTGCTCAAGTTCATCGAGCAGCTGCACGCTTTGCACCGCACCAAGCCTCGCAGCGGGTTTGCACTCGTCGTCTGCCCGCTGCCGCCAGCTTGTGATGCGATCTTCAACTGCTGTTGCACGGCGGCGAAGATGTCAGCGTCCACGATGGCGGGGTGTTCGCCGTCGTACGTCTGGCCATGATGCGGCACTTTCCCGACGTAGAGTGCATTGCGAAGCAATCGGCTGATCTCAGGCTTGGCAAACGGCTGGCCACCCATCACGCGCCCGCTCGATGCGGCCCATGCTTTCGTCCTCCAGCCACGCTGCTCACACAGTTTGACGACCTTGAGCAAGCTCTTGTGTTCTAGGTACGCCCTGAATATCTCACGCACGATTTCAGCTTCACGCTCGTTCACTACCATGCGCTTGCCGGTGAACGGTGGGGGAGCTGGCGCGAGGTCGTATCCCATCACCGGCTTGCCAGTGACGAAAAGTCCGCGCTTACGTGTCGCAGCGATCTTGTCCCGCGTGCGCTCGGCGATGACCTCGCGCTCGAACTGGGCGAACGACATCAAAATGTGCAAGGTCAGCTTGCCCATCGATGTGTTCGACGCAAACTGCTGCGTGACCGAGACGAATGCCACGCCGTGCTTCTCGAACGTGGCCATCAGCGTCGCGAAGTCGAGCAATGAGCGGGACAGCCGATCGAGTTTGTATGTGATGACGACATCAATCTTGCCAGCCTCGATGTCGGCGAGCAATCGCTTGAGTGCGGGCCGGTCAATGTTGCCGCCTGTGAATCCGCCGTCGTCGTATCGCTCGGGAAGCGCCACCCAGCCCGCAGCCTTCTGGCTTGCGATGTACGCCAAGGCCGCGTCGCGCTGTGCATCGAGCGTGTTGAATTCTTGGTTGAGACCTTCCTCCGTTGACTTTCGTGTGTAGATCGCGCATCGCACCGTGGTGCGAGCAGCGTCAAGCTGGCGAACATCACGGCGCGCATCACGAGCGGTGGCGAATGTGGTCACTTGGAGTCCTTTCCAATGAGGCCGAAGAATCCGAAGCCATTCCAGTGGCTGCCGGAGATCGCCGTCGCAACCGCCGACAACGAGCGGTACGTCGCGCCCCGATACTCGAAGCCGCTGGGCAACACCGTCACTTCATGCTCGACGCCCTTCCACGTCCGTCGCAGCACGCTGCCAGGCGGTGGAAGCCGTGTGTCGCTGCTGGCGACGACCTTACCGGTGAGCGTCAGCACGCGGTTGCTGGCGTTGGTGGGTCGCTGCGGTGCGATGGCGCGTGGGGCTTGCACGCGGATGTCAGCGTCACGGGCAAGTTCTGCCGCTCGTTGGCGTGCACGTTCCGACAACCCGCCGTACGCGAGGGCTTGGATACGCCATGCGACGCGGCGGTACAACCACTGCTTGTTGCCAGATGTCGTTTGTTCGCCGAAGACCTCGGTGTAGCGAACTCGCAGTTGCGTGACCGTCATGTCGGTCAAGGCTTCGAGCTGAGCGTCAATAGATGCGTCGGTGGGTGGGTGGATCGAAGTCCTCATGCGGCATCTCCCGTGATCGCCGACGAGCGGGAATCGCTCGTGGTTAACACAGTGATGGCAGCATGGGTGCTCTCTTCAAGGCCCAGCGGTGAACAACGTGCATGCTGCTGAGAGTTACTGCGGCCATGCACAATCCTCAACGCTGCGGCGGCAAGCACGGCGATGGCGGTGGTGGGGATGCGGGGTGGCGGCTGGGTCGGGCGAGAGACGGGGTGACGGGGCATATAGGGCCTCCGTTACTCAAATCTCTGCGCGTGGGGGGTGGGTGGTGCGCGGAAACTGGAAGAATGCTCGTTCGGAGGTCAGATTTTGTCCACGGCTAGGAGCACTCATTGGCGTGTCCTGCATGAATGCCGGAACGAAGTTACAATGACCAGATCCAGCAGGAGGTGTCTGTGTCTGCTGCGCCAAAGGGGAACGCCCGCAAAATCGTCGACCAGAAGCTGACTTTCGCGAGTTGGCTTGTTCAGTCATATCGAGACATGAATCTCGGAGGTGGTCATGGACTCGTAGTGACCGAGTTTGCCAGTCCACTTGGATCATCCGATTACCTGCCTTACGTCGACCGCGTGGCATTTGGTGTGGTCGAGGCTATGTCGATACGCCACACACTACCGGGGGGCGAAGGTCAATCGGCTGGTTACAGCGAACGCGCGGCAGTTGATCTACCTGCGCGCCGCCGCTCCCATCCGTTTCAGCACGAGTGCGTCAGCGAGGTAACGCATTCCACCAACTGGTTAGAAGCTCTCGCCACAAGTGGACACGTCTTGTCGTGCCGCGTAACGAAAACGTTGTGCACGCAGTTACACGAGGAGATGCGTGCGCGGAACAGTTGTACCATGTGCGAGAGCTCACACATCTACGGATTGACTTGTCTGCCGTAGTCGTTCTGTCGCTCTTGCGGCAGTGATAGTTTCGACCGGAGGATACAGCTTATGGATGAACTCGCGCGTCTTGACCATAGCCCTGTCATCATCTCAACTTCCCCTGTCGCGCAGGGGCCGGAGATTTCTCGAGACAATCTGCTCGATACAATCGATGAGCAAGTACGTTCAGGACATCACGCACTGCTCGTTGAAGGAGAAAGTGGGGATGGCAAAACTGTACTTGTTAAGGCGTATGCGCGACGGCATCCCAACCGTGCATTGTTCGTCGGTGTATCGGCAGCAAGCAAGTGGGGATACGACCCGCATTGTCTGTTGCAGAGCATCGCGACAGAAGTGCATCGCGTGCTCGGCGTCGATCCGCCCGCGGCAGACCACCTGTATCAAGAGTCCGACTTGCAGAAGCTCTACGCACGCCTCGCGCGCAGAGGCTCTTCCA
Source organism: Phycisphaerales bacterium (assembly GCA_035299305.1). Classification (GTDB taxonomy): domain Bacteria; phylum Planctomycetota; class Phycisphaerae; order Phycisphaerales; family UBA1924; genus BJHL01. The sequence goes on from DATGWV010000025.1 coordinate 9,538, forward strand.
GCGAGCCAGTTCTCTTTATCCTCGACGGCTTGCATGAAGTTCCCGATGAGGACGATCACATTCGCCGGCGGCTGGTTGACCTGATACCGCTTGGGCTGGGCGGTATTACTGCGATCCTAACGGATAGCGTTCCATCTCGTGTGAAACTCGGTACGAACGTCAAGCTCAAAACCTGGCGCTTGACCAAATTCACTCTCGACGAATCCCGGGAGTACTTAAAGCATGTGGTCAGTGATCACCGGCTCGTTCAGGAACTTCACCATACATTCAAGGGCAGACCGGGCAGCCTTGCCGTAATTCACCGGCTTCTGTCCGCAGGGATGAATCCGCAGCAACTACTCGGCAATACGGAAGGTGATTTGGGTTCGCTCCTAGAGCGAGAGTGGACTTCGGTTGGGACCGTCGCAGATTCAGACCTGCAGATGCTGGGCCTCCTCGTGTACGCACGCGCTGCATTGACATCCAGCGATGTTTCCCGCATACTGCGTGTGCCCCAGAAATCCGTCGACTCACTTTTTCGACGGATTTCATTTCTTCACACTGATCCCGCAACCGGCATCACAACTATTGTCGGAGAAACGATGCGGCAGTTTGTCTTGCGAAAGACAGAGCGGTTTAAGCAGGTGCTTCTGGACTTGCTGATTCAGGACCTTCAGGACAATCCTTCGGTGCGAGAGTCGTTGAGCGCACTCCCTCGCTATTTTCAGGATGCCGGTCGACTTCAGGATCTGGTAACATTTCTTACCCCCAGTCGATTGGGTGAATCGTTACGGAATGCGGATACGCTAAGACCGCTCAGTGAGACACTCGCTGCCGGGCTTGAGGCCGCTGCGAAGCTGAAGCGAGACGGCGATTCGTATCGTTTCTCACTGCAAACGTCCGCCGTTGCCGAGATCGGATCTGCAGCCAGTTGGGATTCGCAGTTGACAGCAGTTCTTGCGCTGGGAGACTTCGATCAAGCAATCCAGATAGCGGAATCGGTTCCTTTAGCGAAAGACAAGCTTTTGTTGCTTGCAAGCGTGGCGTCTGCGCAGCGTATCGATGGTCGTGGCCCTTCCGATGCGCTGATCGAGCGTATTCGTCGTCTTTTGGATGACGTGGCAGATTCCTTGGGTCCAGAGCAGGCCGTCGATCTAGCAGGACGTTTGTTTGTAGTAATGCCAGATCGCGCAACTCAGCTTGTCCAAAGCGCGGCAGTCGCAGGCCGGCCCGGTGGCTCCGTTGATTGGGCAATTGCGCAATTGACCATATTCACTGCGATGGCGAAGAATGCCGCCGCTGAAAGTGGCGGAAGCCACACCGATGTTGGAGCGGCGATGCGGGCCCACATTCGCGATCCGGAACTCCGTCGATTTAGTTCAACGATCTCGCACAGTCTGTCTTCGGTTTCTGCAAGAGACGCGATCGCACAATCCCAGACCATTGACAATGCAAGAGATCAAATCTACTTCTTGCGACATTGGACCGATCAAAACAGAGAACGACCTGATGCGATCGAGGTAACCCACGCAGCGATCGACCTGATTGTCGCGACGACAGAGTACTCGCCAAACGCCAGAGATGTGCTCCGAATAGCACGGCCCCTGCGGTTCTGCAATGATCAACCCTTGGCTTTGCGGTGCGTTTCACGTCTAGGTGCGCTGCTTGGGGATTTGGCTGAACGTGGACCTACCGCCGAGTTGTTCCGGTTGAGAATTCTCTTGGCAGCTACAACCTACAGATGGAACCGAGAAGACGGCCGTACTCGATTCCAGGAAGAGTACTGTGCCATCACCGACATTAAAGATCTCGCCATCAAGGCGGAATGCTTGTCTCGTTTTCTCAGCCAACTGTCTGTCGCAGATCCAGAAGCCTACTTGGAGTCCGTTGATCAGCTGAGGTCGCTTGCGGAAAGTGACTTGCGCAAGTGTGTAGAGTTGCTGCTCGCCTGTACAGGCGACCATGAGCAGATGTTGTCGCCGGTGATTGCTGCAGTTGCGAACACCCATCCGTCATTGACCGAAGAGCTATTGCAGCAAGTGAATACGTTGAGTCGACGCGATGCTCTCCGCCTTGAAGCGATTAAGCACATGCTACGTGGGCCTGCTACCCGACTCTCGCTTGAAGCGGTCATCCGAGTGACTCGCCGTGTAGAGACCTCATCGGGCTCTTCTGAATGTGCACTTGCCGTATGGAAACAGATCGAGGGACGACCAAAGACGCTCGAGGTTGCGCCCGATTTGGTCGAGGGGATTGCATCCGTCTGCTTTGGCGGTCGTGATGCGACCGTTCGCAGCGTAACCGCCGCAATGGCGTATTCTGCCATTCGACAGGCACAACTGACTGACCAGGATCCGCTTCTCTCTCGACTGCGGGAGCTACTAAGGAGTTCTTTAAGCGAGATCGATAATGCTTGGGAAGCTGTCGACACATCGCTAGAGGCGTGCTCTCTCTTGGCTAAAGCCGACGCCGGCCTGGCAAAGGAATGCCTTCAAACGGCTCAGTCGATTCAAGCCGATAGGTTGGGCGGCAGATCCGGTCCGACGTGGCTGGTGCTAGCACCAGTCAAGCTGGCGATCGCATCATTGGCTGGACTTATGCGGAAGGCTTCCGATCGAACTTCGGACGCCGACCGAGTGCTCGCGCTGATTGGCTATGTGCCATCGGCTGCCCTTCGGGCACAATTGCGTTCCGAGTTGGCTGTCTGGTTCTACGCGGCAGACCGGCTCGACGACTGTCGGAAGATCGTACAGACTCATGTGCTTCCCGAGATAAGGGAGTTGGAGAGTAAACCCAGTGGTCTATTCACGCCGTGCGTTGTCAGCGCGGCGGACGCCATCTTTCTAGCTGTACCAGAAACTGCCAAGGCGATGTTCGAGAAGCTCGAACGTGAGTATCGTGACATGGCAATCACTCGCGCGGTTACAGCCAAGTTGAACCGACTCCCGGCATCTGAGCCATATCGCAGCGACGAAAAGCGGGCTGCACGTCTGACGCGAGAGGACATTGACGAGCTGATACCACTGTTACGCAAAGTCGATTCCGACGTTGCCGCATGGGAAATCGTGGACAGGCTCACCACTGCGATTATCGAATCAAACGATACAACCTTCTCCTCCCAGCAGTTGGCGACTGTATCGCAGCAACTGGAAACGGTTGCCTCTGAGCTGTTTCCTAAGAAGGACTGGATTCAGCATCGCGGGTACGCAGTGTTATGGTCGGCAGCGGCCCGTCGAATAAAGAGACGCAAGCTTGAGTTCAGTGATCCGACCATCGCGGAGGCTCGGACGATTCCAAACATTTCGGATCGCTGTTTCATGCTCGCGCATCTAGGTGGACTGGCGAATGCAGAGGCTGGTGCCAAGTTGCTTGAAGAAGCGGCCGAGCTTGCACGGCAGATTCCCGTGGAAGTCGAGAGAATCGAACGACTCGCGTATGTAGCGGAGTCCGGCATGCGGTTGAAGCGAGCGGCGGGTACGAGCCTCGCGAAGGAAGTCTGCCGTCTATCCATCCATTGCGATCACGGCGATTTGGACGCGGTGCGTCGTCGCGTGATGGATGTCGCGTACCGAACGGACCGAGAGTTGGCTGGAGCACTGGCAGAAGCGGCGGACACCGACCCTGCGAGGATCAGCGCGAGGGTGAAGCGAGGCGCGAAACAGATGAAGGAGCAGCTAAAGGCCTTGGACGCGACCAAAGCGGTGATAGATCATCACGGCGACGAGTCTCTCCCGCCAGCAGAGATTGAGCGCCTGCCTGCCTCCACTTGGCAGGCGCTTGCCAGCCTCAATGCGGGAAGGGCCCAAGCGAAACGCCTTGAAGATCTACGGCCCTACATTCGAATTGCCGCTAACTTGCCGCTCAGCGACGCATATCCAATCATGGCGTGGATTCTTGCGAATGTGCGGATGCGATTTGAAGCGACACCCGACGCCGCGAAAGTGCTGCGCCCATTCTTTGAGGCCTCGAGCATGGTCGCTGAGTTCAGTGCTGCCAACGCATTCCCCACGCACGCACTTCGCCTCCCGGCTGACTCGAATTCCCAGAACCCCATGTTGGTCCGAATCGGACAACAAAAGGAGGCGCAGGAGTTGTTCGAGCGATGGATCGGTGAACATGTCAAGAAACGTCTCTTGATCTGTGACCCGTACTTTGGGCCGGATGACCTGTGGGTTCTTACTGCTGTATTGCGCAGTTCGCCGGATGCCGAAGTTGTAATCTTGACCAGTCGCGAAAAGTTCCCGCCCAGTAAACCATCAGCCGAGGAGCAGTTCCGTACAAAGTGGAGAGAGCTATCGGATCAAGACGCGCCTCGAACCGAGGTCGTGGTGTGCGGGTTTGCTGACTCAGGAAAACTGCCTGTTCACGACCGCTGGTGGTTGGCGGATTCGGCGGGATTGAGACCTGGAACATCGCTTAGTGGACTAGGGTCGAGAGAGAGCAGGCTAAACGAGGTCGACCCAGGCGATCTCGCGCAAGATCGGGCTTTGATAGAGGAGTACTCGGTCCGGCGTGTTCGAAAGACCACTGATGGTCGAAGTGTTCTTTACTCCACTTTTTCGCTCTAGACACCTCGGTGTCCGAACGCAAATCATCTTGCGAGGCGGGGGGGG
>DATGWV010000026.1:0-7297 GCA_035299305.1 Phycisphaerales bacterium
CCTTGCCGACCGGCACGCGCCGCTCCACCATGCGAATGCCGCTCATCCAGAATGGTGCGTCGCTCAGTTCGCGATCGCGCAGCAGCCGCTCGGCGTTCTTCTCCATCCACTTGCACGTCGCCAGGAGCGGAGCCACGTCTGTGAGCAGCGCTTCATGAGCCGGCTTCTTGGTTTCCTCGCAAATCAGCTCGCACAGACGCGGCTGGTGAAACGCGACCAGCTGCCGAAACCGCGCGACCCACTCCAACCGCTCGCTCAGGGGCATCGACGCCCAGACGCTTTTCTCGTGCCCGTTGGCAACCGCCGCCGGAACCAGACCGATCGCGCCCGCCGTCCCCGGACTTGCGCCACCAGCCAACGTTGTTCCCGCCATGCTCATCGCGTTCGCTCCAGGCCCCGCCGTGCATGCCTCCCATGCCACGGTAGAACCCGCATCCGTCATCGGCGGGCTGTGAAGCTGGGCTGAGCCTGCGGAACATCCAGCCAAGCGAACCCAGCGAAGCTAGACCACCAAGGATGGTTATACCTTCGGTGCCGGGGCCTTATCGGAGCCCGCTACCTTCAAGTTTCCTCTTACTTCCTCTGGAGTCTGCGTGACGACCAACCGCCCCACCACCTCCTCTGCCTCCGTCGCCATCATCGGAGCCGGCCCAGGCGGCCTCGCCTCCGCTGTGCTGCTCGCCGCGTCGGGCTTTGACGTCACCATCTACGAGGCCGCTCCCCGCATCGGCGGCCGCACCACGCAGATCACCTCGGGCGACTACAAGTTCGACTGCGGCCCCACCTTCTTCATGATGCCCTACGTCCTCGACGAGATCTTCGCCGCCGCCGGCAAGCGGTTGCGCGATTACGTCGATCTGCGCCGCCTCGACCCGATGTATCGGCTGATCCTGGGCAACCAAAGTCCCGAGCGTCAACGCGCCGGCGCTCCCAAGAGTTTTGTGGTCGACGCCACGCAGGACATCGCCGAGATGTCGCGTCGCCTCAGCGCCATCAACCCGCGCGACGGCGAAGCCTTCTCGCGTTTCATCGCCGACAACCGCTACAAACTCCGCCACAGCGAAAGCATCCTGCGCAACCCCATGCGCAGCCCCCTCGACCTCTTCCGCAGCGAAACCTGGCTCGACACGCTCAAGGTGGGCCCCGTCCTCAAGCCTTGGCAAAGCGTGCACGACCAGCTCAGCAGCTATTTCACCGACCCGCATGTCAAGCTCGCCGTCAGCTTCCAATCCAAGTACCTGGGCATGTCACCCTTCGACTGCCCCAGCCTCTTCACCATTCTCCCCTTCATCGAGTACGAATACGGCATCTGGCACCCAATTGGCGGCTGCCATGCCCTCATGCAGGCCCTCGCCAAACTCGCCGACGAGATGAACGTCAAGATCATCACCGACGCGCCCGTGGCCGAAGTGCTGCTGACTGCCGACAACCGCGCCACTGGCGTGCGCATCGCCGCGAAGGGCCCGCTTGCGAACGCGACATTCAACCACGATCACGTCTTCATCAACGCCGACGCGACGTGGGCGCTCAAGCACCTCATCCCCGCCGCTGCGCGCGACCGCGCGGGCACGCAGTATCAGCCGCAAACGCTCGACGCCAAGAAGTACTCCTGCTCCACCGCCATGCTCTACCTGGGCGTCGATGGCGAAGTGAACCTGCCGCATCACACCATCTACGTCAGCGCGGCGTATCAACAAAACCTCGCCGACATCACCACCAACGGCACCATCAGCGCCGACCCCAGCGTCTACGTCTGCAACCCCAGCCGCATCGACCCCACCCTCGCCCCCAAGGGCAAGAGCAGCATTTATCTGCTCATCCCCACGCCCAACTGCGACGGCAAAGTCGACTGGCAGCAGGCCATGCCCGCCTACCGCGAACGTGCTCTCGACCAAGTGCGCGACCAGATGGGCGTTGACCTGCGAGGCCGCATCGAGCAGGAAGTCGTCTACACCCCCGACACCTGGAAGAGTCTCAACATCAACAAAGGCGCAACCTTCAACCTCGCTCACAACCTGGGCCAGATGCTCCACCTCCGCCCGCAGAACAAGCTCCAAGGCTTCGACAACCTCTACCTCGTCGGCGGCGGCACTCACCCAGGCAGCGGCCTGCCCACCATCTTCCTCAGCGCCCAGATCAGCACCCGCATGCTCTGCGAAGCCACGGGCAAGCAGTTCGCCGGCGCGACCCAACGCGTCCGCGAAATCGGCATGAAACGCGAAATGCAACCGCTTGCCACCACGCCGTGATCCGCTTCGTCGACGTCGCATTGCCAACGCGTTCTCATGCCCGCTCGCCGCGTCTTCCGATACTCGGCGACCATGCTTCGCGCCGCCGCAATCTCGTTCTCTCACGTACGCAGCCACGTCCTCATGGCGTGCATCTGCATGTCCGTCCTCATCGGCTGCACAACGCAGAACGCGTCGCGCCCCGGCTTCACCACATCACCATCAACTCTCGCGTTGTCTTCCGCACAGGTCGAAGCGACCATCAATCGCGTCGCTCACACGCTCACAACGCAGCATCAACTTCCAGGCCTCGCCATCGCCGTTGTGTATCACGACCAATCACTGATTCGCTCATTCGGCGTGACCTCGCTCAAGACAAAACAGCCCGTGACGGCAGACACGCTCTTTGAAGTCGGCTCCATCAGCAAGACGTTCACCGCGCTGCTTGGAGCGCAGGTGGTCGTTGACGGCAAGATGCGGCTTGATGATGCCGTCAGCACGCACATGCCCGCACTCGACGGCTCACCGATCAGTCGCGTCACGCTCGTTCAGCTCGCGACCTACAGCGCAGGCGGCCTGCCCCTGCAAGTGCCAGAACACGTCACGCAGCAGTCGCTCATCGAATATCTGCGCACATGGACGCCTTCATTTCCCGCGGGTACACAGCGGGTCTATTCCAATCCCAGCATTGGCTTCTTTGGACGCGTCGCCGCGACTGCAGCGCATCGCGACTTCGAAGAGATGATGACTACAACGATTCTGCCCAATCTCGGCCTGCGCGATACCTATCTTGCCGTGCCAGCCTGCGCGATGCCACGCTACGCGTGGGGTCATAGTGCCGAGCTTCGGCAAGTCCGCGTCAATCCCGGCGTGCTCGATGACGAGGCATATGGCATCAAAACCACTGCGAGCGACATGTGTCGCTACATGCACGCGCAGATGGACGCTGACACCGCTCGTCCGCTCGCGTCTGCCATCGCGATGACACACCAAGGCCACTACGCGGTCGGTCCCATGACGCAAGCGTTAGGCTGGGAGAGCTACGCCTACCCAGCATCGCTGGATGCGCTTCTTGCTGGCAACTCACGTGAAGTGATCTTTGAACCGCGTGCCGCAGAGCCGCTTGGTCCGACGCCGCCCACCATGCTCTACAACAAAACCGGTTCCACAGGCGGATTCGCCGCGTACGTGCTCTTCGTCCCAAGCAAGCGCATCGGTGTCGCGCTGCTCGCCAATCGCGGCTATCCAATCGCGGACCGCATCACCGCGGCCTACGAGATTTTGCAATCGCTCGATCCTGCCCTGACACATGAAGCGAACACGACAACATCACCCGCGTCATCAACGCAGTGATCCGCTCGTCACAACTGCTACCACATCTCACAACGCCAGACGAGCCTTCGTCGGTGCCGCGCCGTGTTCATCAAAGATCAGCAGCTCGTTGGCTTCGCCCGCCGGACGCAGGAACATCTCAGGGATGTAGTACCGATCCTGCGGCGGCACCGGCTTGCCCGCCTTGGTCGCCACGAAGTAGCGGCCCACGTGCTTGCCGTTCACGAGCATCTGGCCCTTGGTCAGACCCTTGGGCTCAAAGAACACGGCCTGCGTCGCCGCGTCGAGCGTGAACTCGCAGCGGAACCACGCGGGCTGGCCGCTCGCGATGCCCGCCTTGCTCAGCGCGACAAACGCGCTTTCACCCGGCGCTTCCCACTTCGCGAACGCGACCTCGGCCTCCTGCGACAAGCCGCTGTCGACCATGAACAGCTCAATGCTCTCCGCGCTGCGCGTCAGTTCGTCGCCCACTTGCTCGGGCGTGACGACCGTCATCTCCAGCGTGTTGTTGCCCTTGTGCAACTGATCAGGCGGCAGCATGACGCACACCGGCCCGCTGCGATCAAGATACGCAATGGGCTTGTCATTCAAGATCAGCAGGCCAGCCGTCGGCGGCGTGTTGATCCGCGCGATGATCTGCTGCTTGCCCGCCAGCTTGAACGTGTACCCGGCGCGATCCGACATCGACGTATCGCCGTCAGCCACGTCCCAGATCGGGCTCTTGAACGCCAGCAGCGGCACAGGCGTGCCCGCGTTGCGCAGCAACTTGCCAAGCTTGAGCGGGCTGACCGTGAACAGATCGTCAACAAGCCCCTTGGGCTCGCCCACGTTCATGCCGCCAGCAAAGCGACCCAGATTTTCCGCGAGAATGACGAGCGTCTGCTCGCCCTTCTTCATGCTTACGTCAAGCTGCGTCGTCGCGCCGGGGCCCACGCCCATCAGGCCGACGGGCTTGCCGTCGCTGAAGACATGCATGCGGTCGCCCGCGACGCCCGGATCAACCAGCACGCTGCCCGCCTTCTTGTTCGATAGCGAGAAGCGATACCAGCCATAGCCATACGGAGCGCCCAGCGCGGCCAAGCCCTGCACCTTGTTGATCGCAGCAAAACGCGGGCTCTCACCATGCACGTAGTCGTACTGATTCGCAGCCGACCAGTTGCCCATGGTGATTTTCGCCACGCGAGGCTTGGACTTGGTCTGCTCGAACGCGACTTCACGAACCTTGCCATCACCCGTAATGCGCGAGTACGTCTTGGCACCCTGCAGCGCGACCGGCGCGTTGCCCACAAGGCCATTCACACCGAACAGCACCGCGTCATCTGCGAAGGCAACAAGATCGGTGTCTTCCGTGCGCACGATCGCGATCGTGAGGCCTTCGTGCTGCAGCACTTCAACTTCCTGCTCGGTGGGCACCGACGCTTCCATGGGCGAGCCATTGATGCTGAACATCGCTCGCTGACCTGCGGGCCCAAAGAAGACTGCCACGCTGCCGCCCGGGCTGGTTGTCACGCCCAAGGCCGACACGTTGGCATACTCCATGTGGCAGCGCGGACTGATGTTCACGCCCAAGAGGCACCACGCCACAGGCTGATCGCCCAGCGGTACAGGCAGTTCGTTGCCATCGCTCAGCAGCAGCGTCGTTGAGAGTTGCTCGCCCGTCGCATGCTCAGGCGCAAAGACAAACGCCACGCCGCCCTGCGTGCCCGTGGTGTGCACCACGCTCACGCCATTGCTCGCGGTGCTCGCAGCCTTGCTCTTGCCGGCTTTGCCACCCTTGGTCACTTCACCAGCACCGGGCTTGATGCTCACCGGCTGATAGACAGGATCAAGCGACGCAAAAACGCGGCCAAACTTCGTGGCCGCCGTCGCGACGCGCTTGATGGCACCGTACAGCTCCGTCGATGCGCCCGTCTGCGTCAACGCACAGCCACGATCGGCCGCATGCGTCGCATACGTCGCCGGGCCGTCGTCGGTCCGGCCGCCGAAGAAGCCGAAATTCGTGCCGCCCGCAAACGTCGTGATGTTGAACTGACCGCCGCCCGCGAGAATCTCCGCGAGGCGCTGCTCAACAGTGCGAGGCGACAGCACGGGCAGCGGCTCGTGGCCCCACATGTCACTGTGACCAAATGCAAAATCGATGACCATGCGCGGCTGGCCTTGCCGCACGCTGGCGAGCTGACGCATCGTGGCGAGCATGTTGTCGCCGCCGCTCCAGCCGTCGATCTGACCTTCGACATTCTGCCACAGGTCATTGCTGTTGACGATCGGCACCGACAAGCCGCTTTCTCGGATGTAGCGAGTGAGTTCACCCAAGTACTGCGTGCTCAGCGTGTCGTGGCCGCAGGTCCACTCGCTCTCGCATTGCAAGAGAATGATCGGGCCGCCCGTGCCGGGCGCCGTCACTTGCCAGCCGCGAATCTGATCCGCGACGGCGGCGACGAACCGCGAGCAGGCTTCGAGATACGTGTGGTTGTTCGTGCGGAAGTTGATCGTGGGGCTCTCGCGCAGGTACGCGGGCAGGCCGCCAAAGTCCCAGTCGCTGCCGACGTACGGCCCGAGCCCGAGGATGCAGTACATCCCGGCCTTGCCGACGAGGTCGACGAAGTACCGCAGGTCGTTCTCGCCCGTAAAGTCAAAGCGACCCGGGCGCGGCTCGTGCCGGCTCCAGAAGACCGGCGTCTCGATCGTGTTGAGACCGGCGTTCTTCGCGGCTTGAATGCGCGATGCCCACTGCGAGCGGGGAATACGCGCGTAAGGAACACGACCGGACGCCAGCCAGACCCGGCGACCTTCGATCATGAAACTGCGACCATCATGCGTCACGGAGGGCATTGCGGTTGGGGCCCTGTCAAAGTGCGCTGGCGGGGAGCCAGGCGGGGAGTTGCAGAAGTTAGCAAGTCCTCACTTGGGCCGACAGCGGAAGGTGCCGAGTTTAGGTTTGCATGAGGCGTTTGGCTACTTCCAAACAATCTTTCCCGGGACTTGACCCGCAGACGCACCCCCAACACCATCCAAGTTTTCTCCTGAAACGAGAATCCACTCGGCAACGAATCAACGCCACTTGCCGCAACTCTTTTCTGAAAGGCGACCGCGAACTATCATGCCAACGCGCGTCACAACTATCGCTTTTCCAGCATCTTGCGCTCTCACGCTTGCGCTTGCCACCCTCGCGGGGTGTGCCGGCAGCGGGCTTGACCGCCGGATCGCCGACCTCACGCGCGAGCAATCGCTGCGCTTGCAGCAGGAACTTGACACTCCCACCGTCCCAGTCGTCGAGGCTGGCCGGGCTCCCGCGTCCGCTCGCGAAAAGACGCCCAGTTCCGTCAACCCCCGCGCCGACGAACTGACATTCACCCCTGCCGCCGAGGACCGCGACGTTGCGGCCCGCCTGCGCCGCCTCCTCGGACAGGTCAACGTCGACCGCCAATTGCTGGGCGACCCCGAACGCATGGCCGCTGAGATGATGACCAGCGCAGACGCTGGCGTGGAAGTGCAAACCATTTCGCTCGAGCAAGCCTGGCGCATCAGCCAGCGCACAGGCCGTGAGTACCTCACCGCTCAGGAAGACTACTTGCTCTCCGCCATCTCGCTGTTGCAGGAGCGTCATCTCTGGGGCCCGAGCCTCTTCAACGACACGACCGTTCAGCTCAGCGACACATTGGACAACGGCGACGTCGATCCCGCTCTCAACGTCATCAACACGCTGCGCGCAACCCAGCGCCTTCCCAGCGGGGGCG
>DATGWV010000027.1:0-16367 GCA_035299305.1 Phycisphaerales bacterium
GGGGGTTTGAATTTCTGTTGTGGATGCGATTTCCGACGAGCGTGCAGCACACGGTGGCGGCGCGGGTGGCGGCGGTCGTGAGCGTGGTGGGGCTGGTGGTGCAGGGTGTGTTGCTGGCGGTGAAGTAGCGCATCGCGAAGAGCGGAGTGCGGCGATACCGTGCGGCATGATTCCATTTGTGACAGCGCTTGGCGGTGCGATTGCGCGGACTCAATCTGTGGTGTGCGTGGGGCTGGACCCGGTTATTGCGAACATGCCGGCGGATGTGATGGCGCGGCATCATGAGCCGCTCGCGGGGGTGCGCGAATTTTGCATGGGGATCATCGATGCGACGTGTGATGTTTGTCCGGTGGTGAAGCCACAGTCGGCGTGTTTTGAGCGATTTGGGGCGCGCGGGGTGGAGGTGCTGGAGCGGTGCTGCAGTCATGCGCGGCAGCGCGGGATGATCGTGCTGCTGGATGCGAAGCGCGGTGACATCGGGATTTCTGCGGAGCATTACGCGGCGGCGGCGGAGCATGCGGGAGCGCATGCGATCACGGTGAATGGATACTTGGGGCCCAGCACGATTGAGCCGTATCTGACGGCGGGGCTGGGCGTGTTTGCGCTGGTGCGGACGAGCAATCCGGATAGTGACGCTGTGCAGTCGCTCGCGCTGCGCGATGAACGCACGGTGGCCGAGATGATGGCGGACCATGTGGCGACGCTGGGGGCGAAGTTCATGGCGGAGGGGATGAGCAATCTTGGCGCAGTAGTTGGCGCGACCAAGAGCGCGGATGCACGGGCTCTGCGGGCGCGGATGCGCGATCAGGTGTTCTTGATTCCGGGGTACGGCGCGCAGGGCGGCACGGCGAAGGACATCGCGGAGATGCGACGCGCGAACGCGAAGGGATTGCCCGATGCAGGCGTGCTCGTCAACGCGTCGCGGAGCATCATCTATGCGAAGGGTGACGGGGACTGGAAAGCAAACGCCCGCAAGGCTGCTGAAGCGATGCGGGCGGAGTTGAATGGAGTTCTGCTGCGCTGATGCGAGTGCGTCGCGTGCACACTTCACTTTGCGATCAGTGCCGCTTCGAGTCGATCCAGACGAGCCTTGAGGTTGTCGATTTCGGCTTGCTTCGCGGCGAGTTCGCGATCCTTTTCCGTGCGAAGATCGCGGAGGGCTTCGACCATCAGGGCCGTCGTTGAGCGCTCGGTGACGAAGCGCGTGCCTTTGTCGTCGCGAGTGATCCAGTCGGGGAAGACGCGTTCGACTTCGTCGGCCATGAGGCCCATCTGGCGACCGGGAAGCGCGATGCCTTGCGCGATCATGTCAGCGTTGTATTCGTACGAGTAGCCTCGCAGCGTGAGCAAGCGGTCGAGCGTGTTGGTGAGGGGCGCGATGTCGTGCTTGGCGCGAGGATCGCTGAGGACGCTCCACGAGCCGCCGCCTGGCTTGAACGCCTCGCCGCTTGACAGAAAGACAAATTGGGGGATGAAGCTGCCGCCGGGATCACGAATGCCGATCTGCACGCCGTCTTGCGCGGACAGGACATCGCCTGCACAGATGCGGAGAAATGTCGCATCGGGTGCAGCGTTGTAGCGGAAGATACCGACGGGATCGGTGTTCTCGATGCTGCCGCCCACCGCATTGGAGAATGGACCGAAAGTGATGCCGACGAAGTCGGCTTCAGGGCCGGACTGAACGAGCAGGCCGTTGGCAATCTGAGCACTGATGCCTGGAAGCGCGACGTTGGTTCCCATGACGACCGGTGAGCCGCCGTCGGCGTTGAGATAGAGCGGCGCGGTAGTGCCGTTGTTACGAGCGAGAATCTCGTTGTTGTCGAAAGCGACGTTGCTGCCACTGGTGGGTCCCAGCGTGAGGAAGCCGTTGGGACTGACATTGGAAAGCGCAGCATCGCTGCCCGTCAAGACATGGAGGGAGCTGCGGGGCGCAGGGGTGCCCACACCTACTCGACCTGCGGTGTCAGTTGTCAGCGCGCGGACGGGAGAACCATCGGAAGCCGCAAGGGAACGAGCGATGTCAGCTGTGGACGCGAAGAGGCTTTGGGCGGTGGGAGCAAAGCGCTGCCGGGGATTGAGTGTGACGAAGTCGCCGGTGCCGGCGGGGGATCGGACGGCAAGTTCAATGTACATGGTGTTGTTGAATGAAGTGATATCGAGGGTGCTGATATCGAGGGAAAAGAGGCCGTTATTGACGGGAACTTCGTCCACATCAATGACCGGGGAGAGTGCATCAGCAGGCGCGGTGCTGGTGGGATCGGACCAGACGCGAATGCGGAAGTCGGCGGATCCTGAAACGGGTGCGCCACCCGCGTTGAGACTGCCTTGGTAAGTTAGTGCAGAGTCGATTGCGGAAGCCGGGGAAGCGGCGGATTCATTGAACTCGAGCGACCATGACGCGATGCTTCCGATGCCGCCCCCTAGATCGTCAACCACGTAGAGAGACCACGTGCCGTTGGGGTTGGTTCCGATCAGGGAATCGAAAGTCGCTTGAGCCAAAGAAGCGGACGGCGCGGGGCCCGGGAAGGCATCACTGCCGCCGGCGAGGTTCGTGCAGGCGTACGTCCCACTCGTCATTGGCGTAGGGGCGGCGGGAGCGTCGTCGGACAAGACGATGTCAACACCTGACACGGTGGCGTTGCCGCCCACGTCAGAGAGAAGGATGAAGCTCTGCCCGGAAGGAGCGACCAACATGATGTCCATATCACCCGGGAATGAATGCGCGATGCCCGAAAGACGCACGCTGATGCTGGCGATTCGGGTCGGCAGATTCTCGACGTTGATCACACTCGGATACGTCGACGCGGGTCCGACGGACGGAATGGAGATGGGACCTGTCGACGTGAAGACCTGTGCTGATGCGGCACCCGCTGCGGCGGTGAGCGCAGTGAGGGTGGCAAGACCGACGCGATGGAGCGATGAGCGCATGAGACGTCCTCCGATGAAAACGGTGTGCGAACAGTGAGCAGTTCAGATCACTCAACGACACGGGCGAAGGATGCCCGTCATGGAGGGAAGAAGAAAATGAAAAAAGAGCGGCGCGGGCCGCTCTTGGGTGAAGTGTTGGGAGTTGTGGATCAGCCGCAGGCGCTGCCGGCGAGAGTGGCGAAGAAGTCGATGACATCCTGATCTTCGGGGAAGACGCCGTTGTTATTGAAGTCGATATCGGAACAGGCGCCGCAGTCGCCGCCTGCGAGGACATTCAGGAAGTCAATGACGTCCTGATCTTCGGGGAAGACGCCGTTGTTATTGAAGTCGATGCAGTCGCACTGCTCGAGATCGAGAAAGGCGATGTTGCTTTCGGCGGTGCCGCAGGGGTTGGTGAGGAGCGCGCGAACTTCTTTGCGGGGACTGCCGGTGACGAGGGAGAAGGTGATGGCGTTGGTGGTTGCGCCGGTGGCGTCGAAGGCGGCTTCGCCCGGATTGTCGCCAAAGTTGGGGCCGTCGGTGATGGTGACCCAGGTTGTGGCACCGAGGTCGCGCCATTGCCAGACGTACGAGGCTTGGCCTGAGCCGCCGGGCCGGGCGGTCATGGTGATGCTGCCTGTGCGGCAGATGGATGTCGATGCGATGGGCGCGCCCGGGGTGATGGGAAGGCAAGGAGCGAATGCGACTTCGGCGAGACCTGTGAAGGCTGAAAAATTGTTGTTCTGGGTTTCGCGCACGACCAAACGCGCGGAGCGGACGTTGGCGGTGACGGTAAATGGGATCGTCTCCGCAACGGCGATGTTCGGCTGGAGAGGCACATCGGTGAAGGTGGCGAGCGTGGAGCCGGCACCGTTGGCACCGTCGAACAGAATGAGATCAAAGCGGACGATCTCGTAGAAGGGGTTGTTGGCGATGCTATTGGAACGGTGGTTCCAGATGTGGATCCCGCCCAGCGTTTGCGCAGTGTTGAAGGTCCAGGTGATGGACTCGCCAAGCGTGCGACCTGTGTTGGTCGTCCAGTGATTGCCGTTGGCGTAGTCGGCGTGCTGATCGGTCAGTGTGAAGTTGGCGGGAAGGCCCGACCCGTTGATGGTGTTGGCTGCGGCGAAGCCGGCGCTGAAGGCGCTGGTGGTCGTTGCCGAGTCGGCGCGGATGAGCTGGGCGTGTGCGGTGCCGGCGGTGAGCAGGATCGCGGCGAGGCGAACGTGGGCGGAACAGAACAACATGGGTAACCCTCCAATGCCGACGGTGCGGCGTTCCTGATGTCTAGGTCGGGCGCACAGAAATTCTGACTCGACTTGGCGACCGAATTGAGAAAAACAATCGAATTGGTGTTGCGAATGCGGAGGTGAAGATGCGCTGAACGAGGTGTGATAATCGCCGCGATTGTGCCATGCCTGAGCGGGCAGCAGATGCGTCAGGGGCACGCGCCGCCGGCGAGGACGGTGAAGAAGTCGATGATGTCCTGGTCTTCGGGATATACGCCGTTGTTGTTGAAGTCGATGTCGGCACAGGTGCTGCAACTGTCGCCTGCGAGGGCGGTGAAGAAGTCGGTGACGTCTTGATCTTCGGGAAAGACGCCGTTGCGGTTGAAGTCGATGGAGTCGCAGGGGCCTGGGCCGAAGTCAGGAGATGTTGCGCCAGCGAAGCCTGCAGCGACGGCAGCGCCGAAGACGGCGGAACCTTGCACGGCGGGATTGGTGGTGCCGGGCAGATCGTTGAAAGTCATGAGGATGAGCGTGTCAGCGTCGGACAGCGGCTCGAGCGAAGGAGCGGAGAATCCGCCAAGCGGGTATCGCGCGGTGCTTGAGACGCGGACCCAGTCGATGTACCCGATGAACGACTCGTGAAGCAGGTTGGCGAACTGGTAGCGAAACGCGCCGATGGTCATGACGCTGCTGTTGGCGTTGCCGCCCGCGCAGGTTGCGGCGCGCTGGTCGACGCGGACGCCGTCAATGAAGAAGTTGTAGGTATTGCCGCTGCGCACGTAGGCGATGTGGTGCCACTGAAAGAGTGTGAGCGGGCCGCTGACGGCGCGACCCGAATCGCAGTTGTTATTCCAGTGACCGCCGGACGTTTGCGTCGCGTTGGCGATGAGCCACTTGTCTTCGACAGCGTCGAACTGCTCGGCGAAGATTCGGCCGGTCTGGCCCGGCGTTTGGATCGTGGGGAAGACGTAGGCTTCGATGGTGTGCGTGGAGCCCAGCACCGTGTTGCCGGTGAGGCGGATGGTGTCGGTGGGTTGGTCGAAGTACGCGATTTGTGCACGTGACGAGGCAGCGCAGGACGCGAGGGCGAGAACGGCACTGAGGAACTTGGCGGATGACATATGGATTCCCTTTGGGTTCGGGCGCACGCGCACGAACTCATGCACGAGTCATGCGGGTGAGCGGCCAAAGGGGACAAAGATTGATCAATCGGCAATGAAAAACCGGCCAGAGTGCGGCCGGTGGGGGTGCTGAGGGTTTGTATCGGCGTGCGCGCAATCGCGGCATGCTCGAGGCGATCACTGTCTCACATCGGCTTCTTGCCGATGGTCTGGTCGAAGACCTGGAGGAGCTTCTCCTTGTCAAAGACCATCTCAGCGCGGGTCATGCCGACGATGTCGTACTCGGGGGTGAGTTCGATGGCGTCGACGGGGCAGGCCTCTTCGCACATGCCGCAGTAGATGCAGCGCAGCTCGTCGATCTCGAACTTGACGGGGTACTTCTCGCGATCTTCCCACGGGCTTTCGCCCGCGGTGATGTGAATGCAGCGAGCCGGGCAGATGGTCGGGCACATCATGCAGGCGACGCACTTGACGCGGCCCTGCTCATCGCGATTGAGGCGGTGCACGCCGCGGAAGTTGCCTTTGAAGAGGCCGCCCTTTTCCACGGGCATGTCTTCGCGACGCTGCTCGGGATACTGCATGGTGCGGCTGGTCTTGCCCTGGCCGAAGCTGGTGAAGAAGTGCCGCATGGTGACGGCGAAGCCCTTGACGACTTCGGGCACGTAGACGCTCTCGAGCCGATTGAGCGGCGCGGGCGAGATGTGGATGACGTCCTTGGGGTCGATCGGCATGCGGGGGGATAGTAGAAAGCGATAGAGTGAAAAGCGATACAGTGAAAATGTTGGTGTGAGGGTGTGCGCGTCGTGCCTCAAGCAGCAGGACAGGTGTGGTTGTCGGGAACCATTTTGCAGGGCAAATGCGACAACGGCGTGCGTGATCGGATGCATCGCGTGTGTCACGTGCGTCATGTGCGTCATGTGGACGTTGCAACGCGGGGCAAATGCCTGTAATCTACCGGGCACATGAGCCAGTTTCCGCCACCGGTTCCGCCCAATCCGCCGTCTTCATTCAACTCCACTGCCGCTCCGTCCGCCGTGTTGGGCGATTCTTCGAGCGGCGAATTTGTGTTGCCTGAGAAGCCGCAGACGCAGCTTGTGGGCGCGGGGATCGTGACCGATGCGTGGCGGCTGATGGCTGCCAACTACGGGCTGCTCCTGGGCGTGGTCGGCGTGTGGGCTGGCATCGCCATCGCATCGGCGGTTGTCTCGCTGGCACTCGAGCAGATGCACCCCGCTCTGTCCAGCTCGTGGGACGTGCTGACGCTCTTCCTGGTCGACATACCGCTCCTTGCGGGCGTCGTCATGGTCGGCGTGCGGCTGGCGCGAGGTGAGCGGCCCGCCTTCGATGCCATGTTTGACGGCTTCCGCGCGTACGGGCCTGTCGTGCTGATCGGCTTCATCAGGCAGATGATCATCGTGGCGGGCATGTTCATCGCGCTCATTCCAGTTCTCTCCATCGCCCTGCTGACCGGTTTCTCCAGCGGGCGAGGTCCAGTTGGCCTTTTGCTGGTGGGCATGATCTTCGGCTTTGTGCTTGCCGTGGGCGTGTACCTCTTCCTCGCGACTCGTCTCTTTTTCGCTGATGTGATGTACCTCGATCAGACCGGCCCCAGGCCCCGCCCGATGGATGCGATCCGGCTGAGCTGGCGCATCACCGGCCCGGTCACGCTCACGCTGGTGCTGCTGGGCCTGCTGGCGAGCCTGATTGCCCTGGGCACCGCACTCATGCTCATCATCGGCCTGTTTCTGCTGGGCGGGCCGCTGCTGATTGCGATGTCCGGCATCACCGTGCGGCGCATGCTCGAAAGCCTGGACCGGCCGGTGTGCAACCACTGCGGCTTTGACACCTCCGCCAGCACGCAGCCGCGCTGCGCGGAGTGCGGACGCACGCCGTGGCGGTACACGCGTGTGGGCGTTTGACGTAGCCGAGTGCCTCGCGCTGCATTGAAGTGCCGCAGGAAAGGCACTATCGCTCGAGCACGCAGGTACTCTGGCACTCTGCCATGCGCCCTTTACGCCGCACGTGATCGGGCTGATGGGACGCACGCGACGCGAGGGGCATGTTGCGCACGTCGGCAGGATGGGTTTCTATGCTTGTGCGTGCTTGTGCCGACCAATCTTGATTTGAAGAAGGACAAAGGGCTGACCATCGCGTGGAACGACGGGTCGTCGTCGTACATCTCCATTGCGCGGCTGCGGAAGATGAGTCCGAGTGCGGATATGCGCGAGCTGCGCGAGCAGATGAGCAGGAACCCGTTGACGGTGTTGCCCAGTGGGGGCGGCGCACGCGGAGGTGGGCCGCTGGTGGTGACGGAGGCGGAGCTTGTAGGGAACTACGCGCTGCGGCTGACGTTTAGTGATGGGCATAGCACCGGGATTTATTCATGGGAGTATCTGCGGGAGTTGGCGATCGAGCAGCCGGGGGCGTGAGCAGGGTGGGCGGGAGAGTTTGGCACTGGGAATGGGGGTGGTGAGTGGGGACGCGGGCTGGAGTGATCGTCTGTCGACAGTTTGACGTATCGCGCGGGCGGGGGCGTGCGAACAATGGGGTATGAAGAAGTATGCTCTGTCGTTGGCGAGGGTGGCTGGCTGCGCGGCGATGGTGGTCGGCGCGGTGGGCGGCGTTGGATGTGCATCACAGAGCGTGTGGGAGCGAAATCTTGATCGGACAGGGACGGGTGACAGTGTCGCGCTCGCGCCGCTGGACAAGAGTGCGGCGGTGAGTGTCCGCGAGGTGGCGTGGGATCGGCTGCAAACGACGCTTGGCGAGATTGAACAGGCGCGGGCGAGCAGCGATGTGCATGTGAGCGAGTGGTCGGCGGAGCAGAAGAACGCGGAGAAGGCGAAGCTGCTGCGCGGGTTGCAGGTGTCGCAGAACTCCGCAAGCGTGACGGTCGTTGGTCACAGTCAGTTCCGCACGACGGATGAACTGGGCGAGCCGCGCGAAGTGCTGCCGGAGTTGGCACGCAAGCTGGGCGCGAACATGGTGGTCTACTCGACGCGCGTGCTGGGGAAGACGGACAAGATCGTGCAGGAGCCGGTGAGCACGAATCGCTCGGGGACGGTGTGGTATCGCGACAGCAATGATCGGTATCGCAACGACAACTACAACGAGCAGCAGACGACGTGGGTGCCGATTCGCGTGAGCGCGGACGAGGTGGGGGCGATGGCCTTCTTCCTGCGGGTGGATTGAGCGTTCATCTTTCCGCAGGGCCTTACGCTTGTGCATGCGTCGGCAGCAGCGAGAGCAATTCGATGCGATGGTGGAGGAAGCGATCGCAGCGCTGCCGAACGGTGTGCGCGCGTTGCTGGATGAGGTGCCGGTGATTGTGGAGGACGAGCCCAGCGATGAGGTGCTGGAGAGCTTTGGGATGACGCGCGACGAGGCGGATGAACTCTGCGGCCTGCACACGGGCACGGCGTTCACGGAGCGGAGCGTCGAGGCGAGCGGCGACTTGCCCAGCGAGATCATGCTGTATCGCGCGGGGATCGTGGCGGAGGCGGGCGGTTGGGATGTGACGACAGATGAGAGCGGTGCGAGCGTGGGCGGCGCGGATTCGGTGCGCGAGCAGATTCGCATCACACTGCTGCACGAAATCGGACATCAGTTTGGACTGGATGAGGATGATCTCGACAGGCTGGGGTACGCGTAGCGCCGCGCGGGGCACCAGCCACGCTTTCGTCGCAGCTTCGTTGCAACTCTGTCTACCCTGCCCCCATGCATCGCAGTAAGGTCGATCCTTCCATCCGCCGCATCGTGCTGGGGTCGTTTCAGTTTCCGCTGGGCGTCTATCCCGTCGAGGAGATGACGCCCAAGCAGGGCTACGTCTCCAACTTCGAGCCCAGTGATGGCGGCGGTACCGACGGCGAGTTCGAAGAGTGGCCCGATCGCTACGTGTTTGATGTCGTCGTCTCAGCCGAGCGCTTGCCCGCGTTGTGTCGCATGCTCTTCTCCCTGTTTGATGGCCGGGCGTATCCGATTCTCGACGTGCTCGGCCAAGACGGTTACCGCGAAGTCGATCCGTACATCTCGTACGACCTCGTCGGCGTCGATGTCTTTCTCGACGGCCTGCGCGAGTACGGCGAGTGGCTCTACGAAGACGGCATGGTCGGCTTCGGCCTCATGAGCGAGGAGCCTTTCTGTTATGTCTTCGTCGACGAGCACAAGATCATCACACTGCGCGTCGATCCGTCGCTCAAGGAACGCGTCGAGAAAATTCTCAGCGCATTCGATCTCGAAATCACCGAGGCCACCGCCGGTGCCGACGCCGCGGCTCATGAGCATCGCAACGTGCTCATGGCACCTGAGGATCGCCCCGACTTGCTCGGGCCCGACGAAGTGCTCGAGCGTCTCAAAACCCTGTGGCGCGTCGTGCTCAACGTCGATCCCGACACCAATGTCGACGACGAAGGCAAAGAACTGGGCGTGACCCACTGGCGAGCGGTGGTGCGGATCGATCTGCCGCAGGAAGACGAAAACGAACCCGACCCGGCCAAGGTCCGCTATGCCGAAGTCGTCTTCGACGCGGCCAATCTCCGCGAGGCCGAGGACATCACCTTTACCGAAGTCGAAAATCTGGCAGAGGCGGGCGACGTCCAGTTCGAGGACGGCATGATCGTGCTGCTCGACCGGCTGCAGGAAGAGCAATTCGCGCAAGTGCTTGCGCGAGCCGGGGTAAAGGCCAAGCCCAAGGCCAAAGCCAAGCCCAAGTCAAAGGCGAAGGGCGATGCCGCGACCAAGGGCGATGGCGATGAGGACCACGCCGCCAAAGTCCACGTATGCCGCTGGCTGGGATAAACGGTCCCCGTTCCGCAGCTACTTATAGAGGATGCAGAACCGGCCTGCGGCCGCAATCTGTCGCGTCAGTGGGGGTGTGATGTGACCCCGGCGCAGGGAAGTGACAGTTTTGCACAACCGGGGTTTGCATCAAACCGTAAAAGCTGGTACATTGCACGCGTCGCCGGAAGGTGACTGGTGCATGCGCGAGTGTGAGCGGAGGTGAACCCAGGCCCAGAGCCGGTTCGCCGCAGACCCGCAAGAGGCACGCCCCTTGGCGAGCCCCTCGGTCCGCCCTCGCCCGACGTGCAATCCCCGAGGAACGAATCCTCTCCAACCGTTGGCGTGCGGCACGCACGCCAACAACTTGGAAGTGTCCTTGCCCCGGGGCTTGTTCGTGTGGCTATCCTCTCGCCCCCAGCGATGGAGCGCAGGGGACTCGCGTGTTGCGTCAAGCGTCGGGCTCATGCCCGGCGCAAGCGTGCGGTGTGCGTGTGCGTGCGGTTGGTCGGAACGTGTGCGGCAGAATTGTCGCTGACGGTCCTGAACAGCCGAACAAATGTGTGTCAGGCCATGCCCCGCGCGTGGTCTCAACGAAGGATTGCATGCTGGCGGCAGCCAGCGCAGCTTGTGGTGGAAGTGGAGCTACAGACCATGCTGAATCGGAAGAGCCGTTCCGTCCGTTCGATCGTCGCAGCCGCCGGACTCGTCGCGTGCGCTTTGCCCGCCGTGTTCGCTCACGCCCAGACGACTGACACGCCCACTCCCCCCCAAACGCCCAAGGCGCCCACCTCGGCCCTCGCCGCGTCGATTGATCGCGCCGCCGAACTGCTCGACTCGGGCAAGGTCGTGCAGGCTCGCGAAATGCTCATCGACCTGACGAGCGCCAGCAACACCGCCAAGCTCAGCGACCGCGAACGCGCCCGCGCCATGGCCCTCGCTCAGAAGGCCATCCGTCAGGTCAAGCAGCTCTCGCCCAGCGAAGTCAGCCTCCAGACGGCGGAAGCCGCCCTCGCCCGCGGCGAGTTCGCCATGGCTGTCGCCCAGGCGCAGGCCGTGGTGAACGCTGACGAAGCCACCAACGCCCAGACCAAGATCGCCAACCAGATCATCGCCGACGCGAACGCCCGCAAGGCGACCATCGCTGGCGAAATGGATGCTCGCATCGCCGCCGCCGCCCAGGCGTTTGACGCTGGCGACGTCGCCGGCGCTCGCACCAAGCTCGAACAAGTCGTTCGCAGCGGCGTGACCCTCACCGATGCTCAGCAGAGCAAGGTTGATGCCTATCAGTGGCGCGTGCTCGAAGCTGGCAACGCGACCGTTGCCGCTGGCATGATGCAGAACGCCGAGCCGCGCGAAGTCCAGCCCGTGGACGAAGCCGAAGAAGCCGCCAAGAAGGCTGCTGAAGAAGCTCAGCGTCAGGCTGAAGAAGCCGCGAAGAAGGCCGCTGAAGAAGCGCAGCCCGCCGCGAACCAGCCCGCTGCCGTCCCCCAGCCCACGACCATCGATCCGGTCGCGCAGGCTCGCCGCATCGAAGCCCAAGGCCTCCTCGCTGAAGCCGACTTCGCGTGGGGCCAGAACAGCCTCGTCGACGCGAAGGGCAAGTACGCTCGCGTGCTCTCGCAATTCGGCGAGTTCCTGACCGAAGAAGAGCGCACCCGCGTCCAAGGCCGCATCAGCGAAGCTGACATCCGCATGGGCGGCGCAGGCAGCTCGGATCTGCTCAGCCAGACCATCAGCCAGAACCAAGTTGCTCGCCAGGCGGCCATCGCCGAGTTCGACAACGACCTCGCGCAGGCCCAAGCCGCTCTCTCGCGTGGCGACACCACCCGCGCCCGCGACCTCACGGCTCAGGCCAAGGTCCGCATCTCCAGCGCTCGCAACGTCTTCAGCAACGATGAAATCGCCAGCTACCAGTCGCGTGCCGACGAAATGCTGAGCTCCATCGACGCTGCGGAACAGACCCTTCGCGCTGAAGCCATCGCGAAGCAGACGCAAGAAAATCAGGATGCGGCTCGCACCGCTGCTCAGGCTCAGGCCGACGACAAGAACCGCCGCCTCAACGAAGCGGTCGATCGCGTCCGCGCCCTGCAGACGGAAATGAAGTACGACGAAGCGCTGCAGGTCGTCGAGAGCCAGATTCTCTTCCTCGATCCGACCAACCCCACGGGCCTGCTGCTGCGTGACGTCCTCCGCGACGCCACCGTCTTCCAGCGTGCTTCGTCGATCAATCGCGCTCGTATTGACTCGTACGTCGGGCAAGACCTCGATAACCTCGAAGCCGCGATCGCGCCTCGCAACCTGCTCGACTACCCCAAGGACTGGCCCGCCATCAGCGATCGTCGCGGCACGCCGGTCGCCTTCTCCGAAGCCGAAGAAAACCGCCGGGCCCTCGCGCTGTTGCAGAACAAGCGCATCCCGGTCGCCTTCAACGACACGCCCTTCGAAAACGTCGTGTCGTTCCTGCAGGCCGTGACGCAGCTCAACATCGACGTTGACTGGGCCAGCCTCGAGAACGCCTCGGTCGATCGCACCGCCCCGGTCACGCTCAACCTGACCAACGTCACGGTCGAAACCGTTCTCAACCGCGTGATGGAGAAGGTCAGTCCCGACTCCGCCACCGGCGCCGCGTGGACCATCAGCGACGGCGTGCTCAACATCGCGAGCAAGGAACAGATCAACCGCCAGAAGACCCTCGCGATCTACGACATCCGCGACCTCATCATCGAAGTCCCCAACTACGACAACGCCCCCGAGTTTGACCTCCAGCAGGCCCTGCAAAGCGGCCAAAGCGGCGGCGGCGGCGGCGGCCAGAGCCCCTTCCAGGATGCCGACAACGAAGACCCCGAGCGTCGTCCGCTCCAGGAGCGCACCGACGAGATCATCCAGATCATCACGACCAACGTCGATCCCGACGGTTGGCGCGACACGGCGGGTGGCGAAACCGGCTTCATCCAGCAGCTGGGTGGCCTACTCATCATCACCAACACGCCGGCCAACCACCGCGCCATTCACGGCCTGCTCAGCAAGCTGCGTGAATACCGCGCCTTGCAGATCAACGTCGAAACCCGCTTCCTGCTCGTGAGCCAGGACTTCTTCGAGCAGATCGGCTTCGACCTCGACGTCTACTTCAACGCCAACGGCAGCGTCGTGCAGCAGGCCCGCACCACGCGGCCCACCACCCGCGCCAGCGACTTCTTCAACTTCCAGCAGTCACCCGGCTATCAAGCCACCTTCCCGCAGCTCGGTGCTGCCGGCGCTGGCACCAACCGCACGCCATTGGGCAGCCCCTGGTCGCCCGTGGGCGTCGGTCAGAACAGCCTTGGTCTGTCGGAATCGCTGATCGGTACCGACTTTGCGCAGGACGTCTTCTCGACCGCTCCGGCCATGGGCATCGCGGGTCAGTTCCTCGATGACATCCAAGTCGACTTCCTCATCAAGGCCACGCAGGCCGACCGCCGCACGGTCAGCCTCACCGCTCCCCGCCTGACCTTCACCAACGGCCAGATTTCAAACATCTACGTCGCGACGCAGGTCAGCTTCGTGAGCGATCTTGAGCCCGTCGTCAGCGACAGCGCGGTCGGCTTCGATCCCACCACCAACTCGATTCCCGAAGGCGTGATTCTCGAAGTCGACGGCACCGTCAGCGCCGACCGTCGCTACGTCACGATGAACGTCAACACCGCCGTGAGCCGCATCGAAAGCATCCAGAACCTCGCTGTCTCGGCCCTCGCCGGCGGCCAGTTGGTGCAGTCGGGCGCCACGCAGAGCTTCATCCAGCTCCCGCAGACGACCGTCACCCGCGTGCAGACGACCGTCACCGTTCCCGATCAGGGCACCATCCTGCTGGGCGGCCAGCGCCTGACGACCGAACAGGAAGTCGAGAGCGGCGTGCCCGTCCTCAGCAAGATTCCGATCCTGAACCGCCTCTTCAGCAACCGCGTGGAAACCAAGGAAGAGTCGACCCTGCTCATCCTCCTCAAGCCCACAATCCTCATCCAGAACGAACTCGAAGAACGCTCCTTCCCGGGCCTCGACGATTCGCTCCGCATGCCCTTCGGCGGCTGATCACTCGCGGATACCCGCATCACCAAACCCCGTCGCTCACGCGGCGGGGTTTTTCATTCCACGCATCCAACCGCCGCGTCTTCCCAACTACATTCCGCCATGAAGACGTCCGCCAAAGTCGCCATCGGGGTCACACTCGCACTCTTCGCCGCCGCAGGCGTCATCGCGTATCGCGTGCACAGCATCATGCACGCAACCGTCTCGCCCACGCATGACTATCCCGCTCAAGTGACAGCAATCACAAGCAACGCCACAAAGCGCTGGACCCCGCAGGGTGATTACCAGCGAGTCATCAATCTCACGCAAGCCTTCACCGATGCCGAGAAGCGACTGCTCCCGCCCGATGCCCCGCGCAGGCCGCCGCAGTTCTCGCTCGACGTATTGCGCAATCCCGGTGCTGACCCCGAATCAGATCCAAGAGAACTCGATATCGCGAGAATGATGCTGGAGGACCACGCCTCTTCGGGCCGACTCGCTTCAATGCAAGAACTTCCCCGCCTCGTCGGCGCGTCGCGACCGCTCGCCGCCAATCAGCCCTTGTTTGGAATGCCACAGATGGAACTGGGCAGCTTTCGCGCAGCAACACGCGCTGCCTCACTCACCGCCGAACGTCGCCTTGCACAGGGAGACATCTCGACGCTCGTGCCCACGGTCGAACAGCTTCTCGCCCTTGCAGTCATCGCCGGTTCGCAGCCCACCGCGATTGATTCATTGATGGGTATCGCCATCAACGCTCGCGCCCACGAACTCATTCGCACCGCGTGCGCATCGCGCGACCTCGATGAAGACACCGCGAAGCAACTCCTTCAGCTCATCGACGCATATCCCCTCCCGCGCGTGCGCGACGTGCATCTCGAAACCGAGCGACTCATCCTGCGCGACATCATTCAGTGGACCTACACCGACGACGGTTCCGGCAACGGTCGCTTCGCGCCAGCCGCAGTTGCAAAGTTCGCGAGCACCCCCGCAGCGGTCAGCCTGCCGATGTCACCCAGCATCGTTAGCGTCATCATGTTTGACGATCGCAAAAGCGCCGAGCGACTCTGCGACGAGTACTTTGACGCGGCGAAAGCGCAAGCCGCACAGCCAGCGAGATTGCGCGATTTCAGCAGTCTCCGCGCACTGCCCAACACGTGGGGCCGCCAACAACTCATCCTCAGCATCTTCGCGCCGTCGCTCGCCACCATGATCAGCTCCGACACCGGCGCACAGTTCACTCGCGACGGTACACGCCTCTTGCTCGCCATCGAAGCCTATCGCGCGAAGAACAATCGCTATCCCGCCTCACTCGACGATCTCGTCCCGGCCATCCTCCCCGAGCTCCCCATCGACGAATGGGCTCCCGACGGCCGCTTCGTGTACCGCGTCCTCGCCGCTCCGCAGGCCGACGGCCGCGAGTTTCTGCTCTACTCCATCGGCGCCGACAAGAAAGATGACAACGCCAAGCACATCGATTCCGCACTCACGACCGACAAAGTGCCTGGCGATTACGTCTTCAATCTCCCGCCAGATGCGATGCACAAGCCAGAGTGAGCCCGCCAGAACGTGCGTCCGCCCGAGTTTCCATCTCTCCAAGCCGTCACTGCCGCCCCTCCGCCCTGACTAGAATCGCCCCCGGTCCGCCCATGATGGTCGAGCCGAGCGGCCGCGCGTGCCGCTCCGTGTTTGAGCAGGAGATGATGCAGATGCCCCCGACTGACTCGAGGATTCGTGTGAAGCGCGTGGACAACGTCACGCAGGTCGAGTTTCTCGATCGCAACATCCTCGATGAAGCCAACATCCAGGTGATCGGCCAGGAGATCGAGCAGCTCATCCAGAGCGAGCCCGCCCCGCGCCTGCTCATCAGCTTCTCAGGCGTCGAGCACCTCTCCAGCGCCGCACTCGGCACGCTCATCCAGGTCAACAACCAGGTGCGCAACCGCGCGGGCCAGCTCCGCCTCGCGAATATCGACCCGCAGATCTACGAGGTCTTCGTCATCACGCGCCTCAACAAGCTCTTCAGCATCCACGGCACCACCGACGAAGCCATGAAGAGCTTCACCAAGTGACTTGACCCGCGCGACGCTTGACGTCGCGCGTCCCGATGCACCTCGCGCGGCTTCGATTCCCAGCTTCCAGTTTTCCGTCCCTTGCTCATGGCCCAACACGCGCCGCAACCCCAGCCCACGCCCGCAGGCAAGCCCGATCGCGGCATGCTGCACGTCGCCAACGAGCAAACCGCCATCGACGCCGCCCACGTCGAAGTTATCGGCGCCGTCGAACGCCA
>DATGWV010000028.1:0-5882 GCA_035299305.1 Phycisphaerales bacterium
GACCCCGGCTCGCCGCAGCGGGCGTTCTTCTGGTCGTTCGTTGCGTTCGGGCTGATTGGCGTGGTGATGCTGTTTCAGCAGTTGGGCGAGAGCGCGGCCAGTGCGCATCACTCGGCTGAGGCGACGAAAGAGGTGACTGCGCCGGAGAGCATGGATCAGGTGCGCATGACGACCTCGATGATGGTGCGCATGCGGCGGTTCCTGCATGAGATGTCCGCGTCGCCGCAGGACAAGAAGACGGTGGATGCGCAACTGGGCGATTCGATCGGACAGATTGATGACGCCGTTGTGAGCACCACCGACAAGTTCCGTGCGGCGATCGCGGCGGGCGAACTGAAGAGCGCGGACATGGCGATTGAGCGCATCGATGCGCTGGCGAGTGAGCCGGAACTGTTCGCGACATATGAGCAAGACAGCGACATTGTGAAGCGCATCTACGCGGGCGAGGCGGATGCGCTGACGAGCGAGGAGCGCGATGGTTTTGTCGCGCGGCATGGGTACTTTGCCAAGCTCGCGATGAGCTACAACAAGCCGGATACGGATGCGACGCGCGATGAGGTGACGGGGAAGGGCGGGCAGCTCATCGCGGCGCTTGGTGTGTTCGGGCTCATTCTTGTGTTTGCGTTCTTTGCGGGCATCACGTGCTGCATCATCGCGTGTGTGAAGTTGGGCAATGGCGCGTGGCGGCCGCGTTTCCTGCCGCCTTTGCCGGGTGGCAGCGTGTTTATTGAGCTTGTCGCGATGCTTGCGGCGGGGTTCTTATTCATGAAGCTGGTGGGGATGGGGCTGGCTGCGTTTATCACGGATCAGCAGACGCTGATCACGCTCGTACTGCTCTTTCAGTGGGGGCTTGCGGCGATCTGTTTCTATCCGCTGCTGCGCGGCGTGTCGTTCGCGGACCTGCGTCGGCGGATTGGTTGGACGAGCGGGCAAGGTGTGGTGAAGGAGATTGGCGCGGGGCTGTTTGCGTACTTCGCGTTTCTGCCGGTGTTTGTCGTTGGTGCGATTGTCGCGCTGCTGCTGATGATGCTGTGGTCGTTCATCACCTCGGGCAATGCTGAGCCTGATCCGGCGAGTAATCCGATCGCGGACATCATCGCGGGCACGAGTGGGTTCACGCTGCTGCTGCTGTTCAGTCTTGCGACGATCTGGGCACCGCTCGTGGAAGAGTCGGTCTTTCGCGGCTCGCTGTTCCGTCACTTGCGATCACGCATGGGGCTGTTCGGCTCGGCTGCGATTTCTGCCGTGTGCTTTGGCGTGATGCACGGGTATCCGTTCATTCTGCTGCTGCCGGTCACGCTGCTGGGGTTCAACTTCGCGTTGATGCGCGAATGGCGCGGCTCGCTGATTGCGCCGATCACGGCTCACTTCCTGCACAACGCGACGATTTTGACGTTTGCGATTACGTTCTTCAGTGCGGTGGGGTGAGGAGTAGGCACTAGGGACTGGGCACTCGGCACTAGGGTCAAGACGAGCCGAATCGGGGGTGATTCGGTGTGTCAGTTGTCTGCGGCGCGTGGGAATTAGTCGCTTATCGTTACTTCGTAGACGCGGTACTCGAAGTTGTGGACCATGCCGCGGTGGACTTCGTAGAGGTGTGGGAGGATGGGCGCGTATTCGTGTTCTTCGTCGAGTTCGTACTGGTCGCGGCGGGGCAGGTCGTCGGTGCGGAGGATGATGTAGGAACCTGGTGGCGGCAGGGGGACGCTCGTGGGGCCGTGTGTGTCGCGCCAGAGCGCGATGGGCATCCAGCGCGGACGGATGGTGATGCCGTGTGACTTTGCGACGTCAACGGCGGCCATGATGACTTCGGGGCGGGTGTCGATGACTTGATCGGCCCAGAGTTCGGCATCGTGCGTGAGGGCTGCGCCGAGTTCCTGGCCGAAGGCTTTGCCGCTGGTGCGGACGTTTCGGCGATGTTCGCCGTACCACGCGCTGAAGATGGCGGCGGCGATAAGCAATGTGACTGTGACGGCGGCGAAGCGTTTGAGTCGCATCATTTCGCGTGCGCGGGCGGCGATGTCAAAGCCTCGGGCGCGTTGCACGAGGACCCATGCGCCGGCGGCGCAGGCGGCGGCGAGCACGGGGATGATGGGGACGACGTAGCGGTTGTTGCCGATGCCGGCGAGCATGAAGACGAGCACGCTGATGGCCGCGGTGAGCGTGAGGGCTTGGGCCATGCGCGTGGGGGCGCGAGTTGCGGGGGCGGTTGGCACGCCTCGGTGGTACATGGCGACGGCGAGGACGCCCAGCGATGTTGGGAGCATGGCCGCGATGACGACGACGGGCAGCGTGATGATCTCGAGCACGCGCTGCGGCTGGAAGAGGAACATGGTGGGCGATTCGAGCACGACGCTTTCGCCCGCGGCGCGAACGCGCGCGTGGGCGAGCCAGGCCCAGCCGGCGAGCGCGGTGGTTGCGATGAGTGCGGCGAGGATGAGGACGAACCACTCGCGCAGACTGCTGGTGGCGAAGCGGGTATCGCGGCGGCGCAGGCTCCAGCCAGCGACTGCGGCACCGATGAAGACCGGGACGCCGGCGGGGCCTTTGGTGAGGAGCGCGCCGGTGAGGGCGAGGGTGAGGGCGGCGCCCAGCAGCAGCGTGCGCGGCCATGGTCGGGAGTCGCCGCTGGTGTAGACACGGCCCACGAGCAATTGGACGATGAGCAGTGCGCCGCTCGCGACGAAGACGTTGAGCAGTGCTTCGATTTCGGCGCTGCGGGCGATGGGTGGGTACCACCACAGGGCTGGCGCGAGGATGTAGGCGAGGCCAGCGATGAGTCCGTAGGGCTTGCCGAACCAGCGTTGTGCGAATGCGAAGACGATGAGGCCGCCCAGCGATGTGGCGACGGCGCTGACGAGGCGCGATGCGAACTCGCCCGGGCCGAAGAGCCAGGTGGAGAGTGCGACGGCCCACGGCATGCCGGGGGGCTTGCGCAAGTAGGCTTGCTCGAAGAGGCGGACGACGATGTAGTCGCCGCGTTGCATCATTTCGTACGCGGGCTGGACGCGGAATGCTTCGGCGTGGGCGTAGCCGCTTGCGCCGAGCGCGGGCACGAAGAGGGCGAGCGCGAGGGCGACGAGCACGCACGCGTGGACGACTGATGACGACATGAGTTTCGCAAGCTCTCGCCGCACGGGGGCAGCGTACGAAGCCCACTGACGCAGCACATCGGCGGGGCAACATTGGCAGCGCAACAATGGGCGATGCAGATCTGCGTCATCATGCCCGCCGCCGGTGCCAGCGCTCGATATCAAGCCGCCGGGGCGGTGCGTCACAAACTGGATGAGGATTTGGGCGGCAAGCCGCTCATTCAGCGGACGGTGGAGACGTTCACCAAGTTTGACGATGACGAGGCGACGATCAGCAGCATCATTGTCGCGGGGCCGCATGATGACGCGGACTTTGCGGAGTTCACTGATCGGCACGGCGACCGCCTCGCGCTGCTGGGCGCGAAGCTGGTGAAGGGCGGGCCGACGTATCGGTGGCAGACGGTCGCGGCGGCGCTGGCGCATGTGCCGGAGAGCTGCACGCACATCGCGGTGCATGATGCGGCGCGGCCAGCGGTGTCGTTTTCGCTGCTGTCGCGCGTGTTTCGGGCGGCGCGCACGCACGCGGCTGTCGTGCCGGCGGTGAGTTGCAGCGACACGGTGAAGCGGACGAAGGAAACGGGCGAGTCGTTCGGGGGCGATGATCCGGTGGCGAGCATTTTGGGGGAGAGCACGGCGAGCAAAGCGCCGCTGCGCGTGGTGAGCGAGACGCTTGATCGCAAGGGGCTGGTGCTGGTGCAGACGCCGCAGGTGTTTCGCGCGGAGTTGCTCAAGCGGGTGTATGTGCCGCTGCAGAAGGGGGACCCGGCGAAGTTCGCGCACATCACGGATGATGCGAGCGTGGTGGAGTCGCTGGGTGAGCGCGTGACGATTGTCGAGGGCGAGAGCACGAACATCAAAGTGACGCTGCCGGCTGATCTCACGATCGTCCGGGCGGTCATGGGGTTTAAGGATCCGGAAGGCAAAGCGGCGATGCGCCGATTCTGAACGCGAACCATGCACACTTCATCACCCACGAATGACCATCCGCTGCTTACGCCTTCGCTGCTTGCTCGGCTGCAGGCGGTCACTGCGCACTACTGGCGAACGCATGGGCACGATCAGCCCGGCCCGCGTCGGCACACGAGTTGGTGCGGGTTTTACCTGATTGACGCGGATGAGCAGACGATGACGCTGATTTGCCGGGAGCCCAAGCCGGCGTGCAGCCCGATTGGATTGCAGGGCATGTGCGGGCGCGGGTGGCGCGAGCGGAAGACGTTTATCGTGCCTGATGTGAAGGTGCTTGGGGAGAACTACATCGCGTGTGATGCGCGGGATATCAGCGAGTTGGTGGTGCCGATTTATGATCTTGATGGCGCGAACCCACAGAAGTGCATCGGGGTGTTTGATGTGGACAGTTATGAGCGTGGGGCGTTTACGGAGCAGGATGCGGAGGAGACGATGGCTCTGCTCAAGAAGTTCCAGCTACTGCCAAGTTCAGTTGTCACAGATGCCGTGTGGATCAAGTTGAGCTGACTGATGATCCGCATCCGCTGTCATGCCAATTGTCACGTCTGTGAACCCGAGGGAGACATGTTCTACCGAACTGCTCCAAATGGGCACGTGGTTGCACAGTGTGCCGAGTGTGAGAGCGTGTGGCACACACCTGGGCACATTCAAACGGGCGAGATGGATCTGATTCGATGGAAGACTTGTCGCGATGCCACCCAGCAGCAGATCGACGATTCGCCGTGGGGTGACTTCGCCTCCAGCCAATCATCTCACGATTAGGGCAGCATCGCATACGCTCTAGTCATGCCACGCTCACTTGCACTTCGCATCGCCACGCTGCCGCGTGATACCAATCACTACGGCACGATTTTCGGCGGGATCATTCTCGCGTACATCGACCAGGCTGGTTTTGTGCAGGCTCGCAAGCATGGGGCGCACCGCTGGGTGACGGCGTCGCTGGATCGCGTGGATTTCAAGGCACCGGTGCATGTGGGCGACATCATCAACTTGTACACGACGACGATTCGCGAAGGCACCAAGAGCGTGACGATCGCGGTTGAGGTTGAAGCGGAGCGGTTTACGACGGGGAACTGCGTGCCGGTGACGAGCGCGCAGATCGTGCTGGTGGCGGTGGATGAGCACGGGACGCCCATTCCGTTCCGTAGTCCGCCGACTGTGCGCGAGTAAAACGGACGTGCCACAAACAGAAAATCGCACGAGGTGCTCGTGCGATTGGTGTTCAACTTGGATTTCGTTGCGGTCGGGTCGTCACGGCTCGCGGGGTTTAGCTCGCGGCCTTGAACGAGTTGTTGTACGCGGCTCGGCCGGCGAGTTCCTGGAGCACCTGCTTGCTCTTGGGACCTGGATCGAAGAACTCGAGGCCGACTTCGCGCGAGAACATGCCGCAGCGGCGGACCCAGCGGATGCGGCTGAGTACGGCGAGGGGGCCTTCGACGGTTTCGAGCGTGACGACGAAGACTTCGCCTGCGTCGGGCATCTTGTAGCGTGTCTTCACGCGCATGCCTGAGGCGCTCAGGTCGAGCACATCGCCAATGGAGCACTGCACGCCATCGCACAGCACGCGGCCGTGGCGGCGCTTCTCGGCGCCTTTGCCGTCGCCGAGCTGTTCAAAGTTGATGTCTTGATTCCTCGCGAAACGCATGGCTGTCCTCTCTATCGTCGTGGTTGTACCGCTCATTCATACCACACGCTGGTTGTTTCGCCAGCAAAGCGCGGGCATGCCGTGCGTGCGGGCCTCGCACGTGCGTTATCGCCAGCACACCTTCCCCAAGTTGGCGTTTTGGTGGACTGATAAGTGAGGGAACCGGAAACCGTTCCCCT
>DATGWV010000029.1:0-11288 GCA_035299305.1 Phycisphaerales bacterium
ATCGCCGTGACCAACGCGGCTGGTCTCGCCGCGTTCTTCGCAAGCCTCGCCCCGCATGCCCGCGTGCTGCGCGAGGACTTCTCCGGCACCGCCGCTCTCGCCCGCGCCTGGCTCGCGTTGCCCAACGCACGAGCAATCGCCGTCGACATCGACCGTTCTGTCACGCGCCGCATTCCCGCGAGCGAAAATATCACTGTCGTCACCAGCGACGCCCGCCGCTGCACGCTCACCTGCGACGTGCTCGCCGCCACCAACTTCGCCTGCGGCTATCTCCACACGCGCGAACAACTGCTCGCATATCTCCGCCACGCCCGTCGCTGTCTCAAGCCCAAGGGCCTGTTCATCTGCGACATGTACGCCGGCTCATCCGCCTTCGTCGCCGACGAGCAACGCGTCGTGACCCGCGTCCCGCCCGCCTTCGGTTCCGGCACATTCGTCTACATCTGGGAACAGCGCAGTGTCGACATCACGACCGGCATGGTCCACAACGCCATCCACTTTGAACTCCCACGCCCCAAGCGCACGCCCCTCGTCATCAAAGACGCGTTCACTTATCACTGGCGCATCTGGAGCCCCGCCGAACTGCGTGACGCCATGCTCGAAGCCGGCTTCAAGCGCGTCGACATTTACGACCGCATAGGCGACGCCATCGACCAACACGGCCGCATGTACACGCACCCCCTGGGCGAAGGCGATGAAATCGACGATCCCGCTGTCCTCTACTTCGCCGCAAGGAAATGACTTTTGCGTTGTCCTAGTGCCCAGTGCCCAGTCCCGAGTGCCTTCTGCTCACCACAGCAACCGCACCTTAATCGTCTCCGGCACCGCCCTCAGCCCCGCCAGCACCTTCTCGCCGTCCGTCGGGTCAACGTCAAGCACGACGTAACCCACTTCATCCTGCGTCCGCAGATACTCGCCGCTGATGTTCGCGCCCATCCCCGCGATGATCGCGTGCATCTTGCTTAGCACGCCCGGCACGTTCTTGTGAAAGTGCAGAATCCTGTGCCGCCGCCCCGCCGCCTTGCGCGAGCGAGAATCATCGTCATCATCCACGCCACCTTGGTCAGGCAACTCCACCTGCGGCACATTCACCGCGCCCGCAGTCGAGCCCACGTTCACAAACTTCAACAGCTTCTCCGCCACGTCCACCGCAATCGTCTCTTGCGCCTCTTCCGTGCTGCCGCCGATGTGTGGCGTCAAAATCACATTGGGCAGCCCGCACAGCGGACTCGCGAACATCTCGCCCTTCCCCGCCGGCTCCACCGGGAACACATCCACCGCAGCACCGCCGATCTGCCCGTCCTTCAGGGCCGCCGCGAGCGCTTCGACGTTCACCACGCTCCCGCGCGCGTTGTTGATGAGAAACGCGCCCGGCTTCATCATCTTCAGTTGCTTCGCCCCCATCATGTTGTGCGTGCTCGCATCGCTGGGCACATGCAGCGTCACGATGTCCGACTCCTTCAGCAGTTCGGCCAGCGTCCGCACGGCTCGCGCGTTCCCCAGTGGCAGCTTGCTCTGCACATCAAAGTACAGCACGCGCATCCCCAGTGCCTCCGCCAGCACACTCACCTGACTGCCGATGTGCCCATATCCCACAATCCCCAGCGTCCGCCCACGCACTTCGTGCGCGCCCGCCGCCGACTTATCCCACTCCCCCTTGTGCATCTGCAGACTCTTGAGCTGCAACTGCCGATACAGCGCGATGATCTCGCACAGCGTCAGTTCCGCCACGCTGCGCGTATTGCTGAATGGCGCATTGAACACCGGAATCCCCTTCGCCCGCGCCGCCGCTAGGTCAACCTGATCTGTCCCAATGCAAAAGCACCCGATCGTCAGCAGCCGTGGCGCCGCATCCAACAGTTCCGCCGTCAGTTGTGTCTTGCTACGAATGCCCACCACATGCGCCTGCGCCAGCAACTTGCGCAGCGACGCATCATCCGGGCTCTTCGCGCTTGTCTCAACGCTGAACCCATCCCCTTTGAACATCGCCGCTCCGCGCGCATGCACGCCCTCAAGCAGCACAACGCGAATCTTGTCCTTGGGAAATGACGTGGGGGAAGCTGGTGTCATGGCGTATCCAATCGCTGGCGGAACACCATTATCGACACGCCAACCGCCCAGGTATCGCCCAACCGCTCGCGTAGTTTCCACACCAACCCCCGCTCAACCCGCCCAACTCCCTCAACCAACTACTTCCCTGCCGGTATACCCAGCGATGACCGAATCCTCTACGATCTCCGCAATGCCCACCTGGAAGCTGCAACCTCTCCGCGGAAACAGCAAGCCGCTCGTCCTCTCCGACGCCAAGATCACGATCGGCCGCGGGCCCGAAAACGTCATTCCCCTGCTCGACGATCAGGCCAGCCGCAAGCACGCCATGGTCGAGACCGACGGCCGAGGCGGCTTTCGCGTGCGCGATTTAGGCAGTCGCAACGGCACCAAGCTCAACGACATTCGTGTCGAAGAAAGTCCGCTCAAAAGCGGCGACGTCCTCCGCGTGGGCCAGCACGAGTTCATGATCCAGGTCGAGCACGCGCCGGGCGAGAAGCCCATCACCAGCGTCAACGACGTGCTCAAAGACGCCCCGCCCGAAGTCACCGCGCAGGCCCCCCTCACCGCCTCGCGCGAAGTCGGATGGATGTTCGAAATCGCGCAAGCCATCCGCGACCTGCCCCCCAAAGGCGCGATGGAAGCCGTCAGCCTCATCGACGCCAACGGCGCGCCCACCGACGTCCTGACAGGCACCAGCGACGGCCCCAACGCCGTCCGCATGCTCCTCCAGCTCGCCAGCAAAAGCCGCGCAACCGACATCCACTTTGAACCCAAAGGCGACTTCTACAACATCCGCATGCGCGTCGACGGCGAGATGGTCCCCATCATCGAGCTTCCCAAGCGCGTCGGCGAACTCGCATACGGCGTTGTGAAAAGTGCATCGCAAATGCACATCCAAGGCCGCGACGCCGTGCAAGACGGCCACTTCTCCAGCGTCTTCCCCGACCGCCGCGTCGAGTACCGCGTCAGCTTCACGCCCAGCATGCACGGCCAAAAGCTCGTCCTCCGCGTCCTCGACCAGCGCGGCGCTCCCGGCAGCATCAAAGACCTCGGCCTCGCCGGCTACATGGAAGATCGCTGCCGCCAGGTGCTCAATCAGGACAGCGGCCTCATCCTGACCTGCGGCCCCACAGGCAGCGGCAAAACCACCACGCTCTACAACATGATCCGCGAGATCGACCGCCAGAGCCACAACGTCATCACCATCGAAGATCCCGTCGAGTATCAGCTCTCAGGCGTCACGCAGATCCCCGTCGACGATATGAAGGGCAACACCTTCGGCACACTCCTCCGCAGCGTGCTGCGCCAAGACCCCGACGTCATCCTCGTCGGCGAAATCCGCGACGAAGAAACCGCACGCACAGGCATGCAGGCCGCCCTCACAGGCCACCTCGTCTTCAGCAGCGTCCACAGCAAAGACAGCATCACCGCCGTCTTCCGCCTGCTCGACCTCAAGATCGAACCCTACCTCGTCGCCAACTCCCTCAACCTCGTCCTCGCCCAGCGCCTCGTCCGCGGCCTCTGCCCCAACTGCAAGCGCGAAGTCGCCGTCACGCCAGGTCAGGCCACACGCATGGGCCGCTGGCTCAACGGCAAGAGCAAGGTCTTCGCCGCCACAGGTTGCGGTCGCTGCCTTCGCACCGGCTACAGCGGCCGCAAAGCCCTCTTCGAAATGCTCGACTTCAACGACGAACTGCGCGACATCGTCCTCAACAAGCCCAGCATCGCCGCCATGAAGAAAGTCATCGAGCAAGGCCTCTTCACCACCCTCCAACAAAGCGGCTGGCGCATGGTCGGCGAAGGCCTGACCAGCATGGACGAAGTCGAACGCGTGGCCGGCATGACCTGATCCCTTTGCCTTCCCGGGTACCCCGGCTTTCCAAGCCGGCCGAGCGTGTTTTGATATCCGTCTCTCGACTACTCCGCTGGCTCTGCAGCGAAGTAACGCTCTGCTCCCATCGCGCCCAACACGAATGCCGAATCACGAATGCCGAATGCCCCTCTCCCCCATGAATCCGCCTGATTCGCGGACTTCACGATTCCCTTGCACACACCCCTTGCATATGCCGATATACTTCCATCCGGAGGTTGTTGGTCATGCACAAGCGACCACGCCATGCCGGCTCGAAGGCGCATGCCTCGGGCGCGACTCCGCAGGGACCGGCGGAGCCTGATCTTGACCACGAGCTCAACTCGGGTGAGTGGTCAGTCTCGCCCCACGGTGTCTTGAGCGCAACCGGCGGGCTTGAAAGCCACGAAGGTCTCAACGCCAAAGTTCTCGTCCTCAACAAAGCGTTCGCCGCCACGCGCATCGTCTCGGCCAAGCGTGCGTTCTGCCTGCTCGCACGCAACATCGCCGAAGTCATCCACGTCGAGAATGACACGGTCGACGGCGCGACGGTGGGGGGGCGATATGTCAACTACGACTTTGAAAGCTGGCTCGAGCTCAGTGTCCTGCAGCACGAGATCGAACGCGAGCGCCACGACTGGGTCAAAACCGTGCGCATGGATATCGCCGTGCCGCGCATCATCCGGCTCTTGGGTTACGACCGCCTGCCCGAGCAAGGCGTCAAGCTCAATCGCCGCAACCTCTTCGCGCGCGATCGCAACCGCTGCCAATACTGCGGCCGCATCTTCCCCACCAGCGATCTCTCCATCGACCACGTCACGCCACGCGCCCACGGCGGCGGCGACTCCTGGGAAAATCTCGTCTGCGCCTGCATCCGCTGCAACGCGAAGAAGGGTGGCCGCACGCCCGATCAAGCCGGCATGAAGCTCATCACCAAACCCGTCAAGCCCAAGCGCAACCCGCTCATCAGCCTGCGCCTCGGCAACGAGAAATACAGCAGTTGGAAAGCCTTCCTCGACAACGCCTACTGGAGCGTCGAACTCGGCTGATCACCAGCGCGTGTGCTTCCCACATGATGCCACATGCCTAGATGCCCGAGTGCGAAATGCCTAAATGCCTCCTCGTCCTCCAACGACGATCGCGTCATCACGCACACATGCCAGCCAATCGGTGCGCCTCTCCGCCGCAGAGCGGCGAGCCTCTGTTGCCAGACGCGCCAGCGTCTGGAAGAGCAGAATAAAGCGACGTTCGCCCCGGCAGGGGCGAGCGCCGCCTCTGCGCCCCAACATACATTCATCGCGTGATCCTCTCGCGTCGGCATGTCATCTACGGATGTGCTGCCGGGCTCATCCTGCCCGTGCTCACGATCTGTCTCTCGTTTCCCGAAATGTCTCGCTTCATGCCGCGAGGAATAGCATCCGCATTCACCGCTCGCGGCACCGACACCACGTGGACCCGCACGACCCGCAAACGCCCCTTCTTTGAATCGCTCGTCTACATGCCCCATCCTGTTGAATCGAGCGAACCATCAATCGCCTTGGCGCCCAGTTACCTCTTCGGCGCCCCCATCGACACGATCGATCTATCGAAGCAGGATGTCAACAGCACCGAAGTAGTTTGGCGACTGCGCTCAGGAATTCTCTTCGCATCCTTCGATTCGCTCGCGATATTTGACACCATCTCACAGAAAGTGACACCGCGCAAAGGTGCCGTCGCCCAAGGCGAGACGATCATTCCCTACATGCCCACACCCTGGTTCGCCGCCGACGTTGCCGCGACGACCTTGCTCGTCCTGGTGCTGCAACATCTCTACCTCAAAGCCCGCGCCGCATGGCGTCGCCGCCAAGCCAAGTGCGAGCGCTGTGGCTATCCAGTCGGGCCCGCAGCAATCTGCCCCGAATGCGGAACCGGCAAGCCAGCAGCATGAAGTTGCGACAGTTGACGACCCGTCTCGCAGCTTCATCCCGATGCCGCAGGTCAATCACATACCGCCACGCCCCTCAGTCACCGACGCGAGAGTCGCGACAAACTCGTCGTAGTTCTCCTCATAGATGTGTTTGTTACGCTCCACCCACGGAGCCATCGCCGCGGCAAGGTGTGGCCGCATGTCAACGACAAGTCGCAGAAGAAGCTGATAGTCGTCCGACTGAAGACCTGATAAGTCCCAGTAATGTGCTTGCAAGACTTCTTTGGTCTCATCAGAGAATCGAGCTCGAAGCTCCGTCGATCCTGCTGCGTCGACGAGTGGCTTGAGATAATCGAACAGTCTCTCAACAAACGCGCCAGATCCATCAAAGCACCGCTCAAGCCCCAAAGCGACCGCAATACGCATGGCGATACTCCTGAACGACGTACTGAGCAGAATCCACGTGGTTGAGCCACAGTGTGACGGCCGACGTGTTCAAGCTCCAACTGACCGTTTCCATCGACCCCACCCACGCTTCCCTCAACCAACCCCCCGGCGGGCGGCACAGCATTTGACAAATCACTTCCCGCCGCGTCCCCGACGCGGCGTTTTCTTTCCCTGCTTCTTCCGCATGGGCTTGGCCCGCCCCTTCGCCCCCGAAGCCCCACGCTTTGGCGTAGCACGTTTCTTCGCCGTCTTCACACCCCGCGCAACCGCCCGCTTCTTCCCGCGCTTCGTAGTCCTCTTCCCGCGTTTCTTCACCACGCGCTTCTTTCTCTTCACGGGATTCGGTTCATCCTCTTCAATGATGAACATGGGCGGCGTCTTCGCCTCAATCTCCTGCGCCGGCAACCCGCGAATCGCGTGCAGTACTTCCACCGGGTTGTACACCGGATTGACCTTCTGCCACACGCGCTCAACTCGCCCCTGCGCATCAATCAAGTACGTCGTCCGGCTCACGCCCATGTAAGGCTTGCCGAACATGCTCTTGCTGACCCACGCCCCATACGCCGAGATCATCGCAGGCGTGCCATCCACGCGATCATCCACCAGCAGCGGAAAATTCAACTGGAACTTGTTCGCGAACTTCTGGTGGCTGCGTTCATTGTCCGCGCTCACGCCCAGCACCACCGCATCCAACCCGGCGAAGTGGGGGAGTTTGTCGCGAAACTCGCACGCCTGCATCGTGCAGTCAGGCGTGTCGTCCTTCGGATAGAAATAGAGCACGACACGTTTGCCCCGATACTGCGACAGCGTGTGGACGTTGCCCGCGTGATCGCGAAGCGTGAAATCGGGCGCGATGGAACCCACTGCGAGCATCAAGGTCTCCTTCCGACCTTCTCCGATTTACTCCCCATCGGCCAAACCGCGTCCGCTCGTTCAACCAAACGCGCCATCCGCGATCGCTTCCGCCACCATCGAAATATCAGGCCCAGGCGGCCGATCTCCCGTCAGCGGCTCAATCACATTCCGCACCGCCGCGTGCAGCTTCTCCACCCCCTCGCCACTCCGTAGCGGCCGGTGATACTCCAGCGCCTCCGCCGCGCACAACAGTTCTGTCGCCACCACATACCGCGCCAGCTCCGTCGCGCGCCTTGCCTTCATCGCGCTCCGCGGCCCAAAGCTGTTGTAATCCTCAATACCCGCGCTGGTCACAATGTTCGACGGGCTCGCCGGCGTGCACAACGTAATGATCTCATTGCAGCACGCCGCCGCCGTGTACTGCGCGATCATCAGCCCGCTGTGCACCCCCGGCTTCTTCGCGAGATAAGGCGGCAGATGCGCCTCCGCATCAAACGCACTGAGCATCCAGAACGTCCGCCGCTCACTGATGCCCGCGATGTGACTCACCGCAATCGCCGCACAATCCAGCGGAATCGCCAGCGGCATGCCATGGAAGTTCCCCGCCGACACCAGGGCATCCTCAGCCTTCGCATCCGCAAAAACCAACGGATTGTCCGTGACCGCCCCCAGTTCCTGCTCAATCTGTCGTTTTACATAACCCAGACAGCCCCAAGTCCCGCCCAGCACCTGCGGAATGCACCGCAGGCAATACGGGTCCTGCACCCGCGGATCGTTCACCTTGTGACTCTCCACGATCTGGCTGCCCTTCAGCATCCCCAGCACCCGGGCAGCAACCTCCGCCTGAGCCGGCTGATTGCGAGCTGCATGCACGCGCGGATCAAGAAACGAATGACTCGCCCGCACCGCATCAATCGCCATCGCCGCCGCACCCACCGCCGACGCGAACAACCGGTCCATGTCATGCACCAGCAACGCACCCGTCCCCGCCATCAAGTGCGTGCCGTTGATAAGAGCCAGGCCTTCCTTCGCTTCCAGCGTGATGGGGGCTAGCCCCAGCGACGGCAGAATCTTCCCACTGGGCAGCGTGCTGCCCGCGTATGTCGCGTCCCCCTCGCCAATCAACGCCATCGCAATCGCAGCTAGCGGTGCAAGGTCACCCGACGCACCCACCGATCCCACCGAAGGCACAACCGGCGTCACCCCCCTATTCAACATCTCAATCAGCAGCGTCACGACCTCAGGCCGCACGCCCGATTTTCCCCGCGCAAGGCTCCCGGCAAGCAGGAACATCGTCGCGCGCACAATCTCGGTCGGTAGGGGGTCACTCACACCTGCCGCATGCGACCGGATCAGGTTGCGTTGTAGATCACGCAGTTCATCTGCACCCACCCGTGTCCGCGACAGGCTGCCAAACCCCGTGTTGATGCCGTAGTGGGCCAGCCCGTCGCTCAAGTACGCTTCCAAGACCTTGCGGCTCGCGAGCATGTTCCGCCTGGCGTCATCACCGAGCGCAACAGGCGCGTCCATGCGAGCGACCTGAACAACTTGATCAATCGTGGCGGGGGCGCCTGTCAGCGAAACGGTTGGCATAACGGACAGTGTACCGAGAGCTTGCGACGTGGGGCGGCTTCTGGTAAACTGCATCTGCGGAATGCAAGGAACGCACCCATGCGTCACACAGCAATCGCCGGCGAACACGCGTCCATCCCCAACCAGACTTCCGTCTCGCGGTCTTCGCCCGAGCCGACTGACTCGCCAACTCTGCGAAAGTCCGGACCAAATCCAAGGTCTTATAAGATATGTTATGTAAAACGGACCCCCTCTCAGCCAGACGTTGACTGCCTGAAGAGCCCAAGCGCGACCAACCCGCCGTCTCAACTCCCCATTCGCCGCAGACATGCGGTCTTCTCAATCGCCCTCCGTGCAGCAGTTCTCGCCTGCATCTGCCTCTGCCCCGCCACCACACAGTCCGCCATCGCCCAAAATTCCAGCATCGGCTTCGGCGACGTCTACGCCAACTTCCAGCCCAAACTGTCGCAGCCTGATCTCGACCTACTGCTGCGCGTGCTTGGTCTGAGCGACTCTGAAAAACAATCGGTGCAAAGTCTCTACGACGGCTACGCCGCCGGGCTCAAAGAAAAGGCTCGCGAAGCATCCCAGCAAGCCGAGAAGGCCCTCGAGGAAGCTCAGACGCTCGGCGACCAGAAGTTCGCTCGCGCATCCCGCGACGAATTCACAGATGCCGGCGACAAAATGACCGAGCAGTTCCTGACCGATCTGCAAGCGATGCTGTCATCCCAGCAGGCTGGCCGCTGGCCCATCGCACAGCGCGAGCTTCGTAGGCGTGAGCAAATCGGCGCAGGCCGC
Organism: Phycisphaerales bacterium; assembly: GCA_035299305.1. Lineage (GTDB taxonomy): Bacteria > Planctomycetota > Phycisphaerae > Phycisphaerales > UBA1924 > BJHL01. The sequence goes on from DATGWV010000029.1 coordinate 9,480, forward strand.
TACCCGGGTGAAAGCGTCGACGTCGTGCGACTGACCGAAGAGGTCGCCCCGGGTGCAGGAGAGCAGCCGCAGATCGCCGATCTCATCGAGCAGTACGCAGCGCAAGTCGACGGCGCAATCACCGCTCGCGAGACCTTCATCAAAGACAACTACCAGCGGTACGCCGAACTGATGCCAACAGACCCGGCCGGTGCCGAGCGATTGTTTGTGGAATCCCAACGACTGCGACTGGGCGTGCGGGACATCAACCGCCGGTTCGCGAAGCAGATAGGGGAGTTGTTGACGCCAGAGCAGCGGGACAAGATGCATGAGCTGTTCTTCGAGCGTTCATTCGGCTTCGCCGCTCACCCATCGCGTTCCGAAGAGTTCATCCTGGCTGCGCCCAAGCTGACTTCGCTTTCCGACGACCAACGCACGCAGCTCGAGGACATCGTGAAGGCCTACCTCCCCCGCCGAGACGCCGCCATTCGCAAGGTCTGCGAAGAGGAAGAACGCGTACGCATCGACGCACGTCCCTCCGAGCTCGCCAAGGCCCTGGGCAAGCAAGACAGCACTCACGATGGTTTCAGCGGTCTCAAGCACCTGCCTGACAACCACCCCTTGGTTCTCGCCCGACGCGCGAGATTCGACAACGATCGCACAACGCGAGCACAAGTCGAATCGATCCTGACGCGCGAGCAAGCTGATGAAATTCCCAACCCCCTGCGCGGCGTGGCCCAGTTCGATTCGCTTCAAGTCCACGGCCTTTGACTTCAGACCTCCAGCACACACCCCTCAGCAATCGCATACACCTTCGTCGACGCCCCCCGCTCAAATCGCCCGCCTGAGGTGAAGTCGCAAAACGCCGGCAGCACCGCACACTGCCGCTCGTGATCGATGACATAGCACCACAGTTTGAGCGCATCCGACGCGGTCCGTAGCTTCACTACCGGGTGAATATGCCCCGCCCACGTGAACTTGCCCGCAATGGCCCTGGGCTCATGCGTGAACGCGAATGGTCCTTCATGATGCAGCTCGCCCAGCAGCCGCATGTTCCACCAATCCGCCACCTTATCAATCTTGCGATCATGATTCCCCGGCACGATCGCGAACTCGCACCCATGCTGCTCGCGCCACGTCCGCACCTCATCCAGCATGAGCTGCGTCAGTCCCGCAGGCGCGTGCAGCAGATCACCCAGAATCATCACCCGCCGGCAACGCGTCGCTTCAATGAGCCCGCTCAGCTGCGCAAGCTGCCTGTGCATCACTGCAGGCAGCGGCACACCCAGACTCGCAAACGTTTCCACCTTCCCCAGATGTAAATCGCTGATGAGCAGCGTGCCGCCTTGCGCAGCATCACCCCCCTGCTCGCCGTCATGCCACCACGCCGCACGCTGCGGCAGCAACGTGATCGCCTCGCCCGCGATGTTCAGGCGAACCGTTGACGACAGAGCTACGGCAGTTGAAAAATCGGCGTGCGGCACGTGCCCGCTAGTTTACGCGACTGCGCAACAACTTCACGGCAGATCAATCGGCGTCTTCATCGCCCAACTCGCCATCGCTTCAAACGCCGGCTTCGCGAAGAACAGAATCACTACCGCCATGCAAAGCGGCGGCCCAAACGGCATCACCCGCCCACTGTCTTTGCTGCGAAGCAACTGCACCACGAAGATGACCATGCCCAAAATCGCGCCGCCAAAGAACGCGATGACCGGATCAATCCACCCCAGCACTGCGCCCACGCCCGCCATCAGGTGAACGTCGCCCAGCCCCAGAGCTTCCTTCCCAAACCCCAGGCTGCCCAGAATCCGAAACAGCCACACAACCCCC
>DATGWV010000030.1:0-4305 GCA_035299305.1 Phycisphaerales bacterium
CCGGCTTTGTAGTCAATCACGCGGAAACCGCCGGTTGGAAGCTGATCTACGCGGTCGATTTTCGCCGTGAACGTGTGTTCCACGCCATCCACCACGTACGGAAACACAACCGTCCGTTCGGTCTCCAGCACCATCGCCGATTCCTCGTGCAGCGAGCGATAGCACGTCGTCAGCTGCGCTGACAACTGCCCGAGTTGTTCGCCCAGCGTGGCGTCGCGCTCATGCAATTCCAGCGTTGCGAGCTCTCGCAGCAATGCGGACTTGCCCATGCGAAGCAAGTCGTGCAGGGCCGGCTTGGGGTTGCCTTCCGCGTCGGCGAGCGCCCACGCCTGATAAAACTGCTCGAGGGCCGCGTGAGCCGCGTTGCCCAACTGCTGCGGATTGCTGTCGAGCTCGGGCAAACCCACCACATGCTTGAGGTACCAGCATCGCGGACAGCGTTGATACGCGTCAAGCGATGAATAGCTGAGTCTCAGTGGCGGCTTGATGGTCCGCAGGCCAGTGTGCCGAGCTTCGGTATGTGCTTCGCGCGTTCGTGCGCGCAAGACACGTTCGAGCACGCGAGCGAGTTCATCGCGCGACGCGCTATCCGCGTGGCGCTCCGCCATCGCTCGCAGGCTCTGCTCGTTTGTCCCATGCTCCAGCCCCGCGATGATCGCAAGCTGCGTTGCCGTGACGGCCAGCGCACGCTGCGCTTCGGCGAGAGCGGTGTCATCAGGTTGCTTTTCCTGAGCTCCCGCACTCTCGGCTTGTTCACACGCGGCCGCCGCGCGCAGTCGCGCTTCGCGCCGCATGGCCTCGTACACGTCTCGCGCGCCGCCACCTGTTTCGCTTGCGTCGGTCAGTTCATCCCGGCCCGACACGCGCACGCCCGCTCGCTCGGCTTGCGCAAGTACGTCGGTCCCTCTCACGCGGGTAGTGCTCACTTCCGCAGCGGCGAGCATTTCGTCAAACAGGTGCATCACGGCGGTGGATCGCTTGCCCTTGTGCTTCGCCAGCAGCACCAATCGCCGCTTGGCGCGCGTGCAGGCGACGTAGAACAGTCGCCTTTCTTCGTCGCGATGAGCCGCGTCCGCGTCGAGCGTTGTCGCGGCGTCGATCAAGCCGGCGGGCAGCTCAGCATCTGCGTCATCGTTCTTCTTCTTCGGAAAGCCATGCGGCGGCGTGACTCGGCAGACGAACACCGTGTCAAATTCGAGTCCCTTGCTGCTGTGGGCCGTGAGCAGTTGCACTTTGCCCTGACCTTCGCCGTCGCGGGCGTCGGTGTCCTCGTCCTTTTCAACTGCATCCTCGGGCTCGCCGAGCTGTCCCACGCTGCGCAATTCCGGGTCAGCCTCGCGCAGTTCGTTGAAGTAATTCCAGAAGCTCCGCAGATCACCCGGCGCGTCGAAGCTCGCTCGGCGCGTGCGAGCAAGACCAAGCAGCGTGACCAGCGCTCGCACGCGTGCTGCTCGCTCGCGCTGCGGCAGCAGTTCGGCGTGCGCCGCGCCCGTGCGCTGCATCACCTGCTCCAGCGCTTCGTCGCCCGCGATTGACAGCAGTTCACGCCGCATCGCTTCGTGCAGTGCGAGCACGCGGGCTGCGGTCGCAGCTGGGGTGCCAGTCAACGTCTGCACGTGCGCACTCAGCCACGTGGCGTACTCGCCCGGATGCGTGACACCCTCAGCACCAAGTTCAGCTCGCTTGCGTGCGTCGCGATAGGCCAGCTCCCACTGCAGCACGAGCTGTGCGTCAAGGCCGTACGGCGCGCGCGTCAGGATTCGGCGTGCACACCACGTCGCGCTGGGCGTCAGCAGCCACTCGACCCATGCGAGCACATCCTGCACGCCACTCTCGCCCAAGATGCCCAGTTCGCGTTGACGCTCCCACGGCACGCCTTCGAGCGAGAGCGTGCCCGCGAGATGATCGAGGTGTCCGTGCGTGCGTGCGATCACCGCGTAATCGCTCCAGCTCGCATCCTCGCCCGCGGCGAGTCGCTGCATGCGATCCATCACAATCATCGCGGCGACGACGGGTGCATCGCCTTTCTCTTCGTCAAGGCTCACCAGTTCGGTCGCGCCGCTGCCCGCGTCGGCACGCGCATGCATGGTTTTGTCGGGTCGGAAGCGGTGATGCGCGCGGGTGATGATCGCGTTCCCCGCGCCGATGATCGATATGCCCGAGCGGTAATTGGTATCAAGCGCGATGACGTCGTGCTGCGACCAGATGTCGGCGAATCGTTCGAACGCGAACTGGTCCGCGCCGCGGAACGCGTAGATCGCCTGATCGTCGTCGCCCACGACGCAAATGGAGCCGCCGCTTGAGCCGGGCGGACAGAGCAGCTTCGCGAACTCAATCTGCCCGGCGTTGCAATCCTGAAACTCGTCGATGACCAGCGCTTTGATCTCGCTCTGCACGAGCGCACGCACGCCCGGCTTGTCGCGAAGCAGTTTGAGCGGCAGCAGCAGCAGATCATGAAAACTCAGCAGCCCGCGCTGCCAGCACTCTTTGCACACAGCGTCGTACGCGCGGGCCATTTGCTCGAAGTGTTCGAGCTCCTGCATCGCAACTTCGGCAGGTCGCTCGTCACGCGGGCCGCGGAACGCCTTTGCGCCGTTGGCACGCTGTTCACTCGCGAACGTCAACGCGCGCGACGGCAGCACGCCGCTGTCGGCCATGCGCGAGATCATCTTCTCGACGCGTTCAGCGATTGTGGTGAGGCCTTCGATGCGCTCAGCTTCGAAAATGCCCAGCGACTCAATCGCACGCTTGACGATGCGCCGGCGCTGCGCGGGATCGATCATCACGATGCGGCTGGGCAGCCCGAGCTCCACGCCGAATCGGCGGACGATGTTCGCGCCCAGTCCGTGCAGCGTGCTTGCGCGGACGCGTTCGGCTTCAACCGGCGTCAGCAGTTTTCCCAGTCGCTCGCGCAGTTCGCGGGCGGCTTTGACGGTGAATGTCGCGGCGACGATTTGTTCGGGCGCGATGCCGCGTTCCTTCACGAGCCATGCGATGCGATGCGTAATCACGCGCGTCTTGCCCGTGCCCGGTCCTGCAAGCACGACGAGCGCTTTGCCGTCGTAGGTCACACATCGCGTCTGCGCAGGATTGAGCCCGGCGAGCATCGCGTCGCTCGTCGATTCAATGGACGCTGCTGGTGCCGTTGCGTTGCGATCATCCGACTTCTTGGTCGCCCGTGTGCCGCTCATTGTCTTCGCCCCTCCGCTGCGCTTCACGCCCGCGTGGCGCGCAGCGTCGCGTTCACCCTCGCCAAACAGCAGACTGCCCGCGTCGCTCGTCTCCACACACACCTCGCGTGGTCACGCCTTCTTCTTGCGGCAGTACAAATGCACCGCCATGCCGTGGTACACGTGTGTTTCGGGGCCGTCGGCGCCGGGCAGCGAGAGATCGGCGTCCTCCCACTCCTTGCCGCTCGCCGCTTCGATGGCCGCTGCGTCCGCTGCTTCCGCCGCGAGCAGTTCGTTCATTTCTTCGGGCGACATGTACGCGCTTTCTTCGCGATCACCTCGCTTGAAGTCGTCGTTGTGATCGGTGTCTTCGAGCTCGTCCATCTCCATCTCGTCGATGTCGTCGCCAAACTCGTCTTCATCAACGGGCTTGGGCGTGCCGGCCTTCGCGCCGGGCTTGCCAGCGTCGCGTTTGTCGGCCTTCGCGGCTCGCGCTTCTTCGCGTTCGCGACGCTGCTGCTCGCGTTTCCACTCCACGCGCTCGTTGGCTTTCTTCTTGAAGACCTTCTCGGTGATCTCCATCTCACCTTCGCTCGCGACTTCGGTCTCGACTTCAAAGCGCAGCGGCCACGGCGTGCGCAGCACGATGAAGCCGGTATCGTCGAGCAACGTGACGAGCTTTTCCATCTGCGCTTTCACGCGTTCATAGCCGCTGCGATCGCGCACGAGCGGGTACGGCGGATCGAGAAACGCCAGATGCAACGGGCGCGGGGCGCGAGCGATGGCGGCGGGGCCCAGTGCGTCTGCCACGAGCACCTCGCAGCGGTCCTCGCATTGCAGCATCTCGACGTTGCTGCGCAGAATCTCGGCGATGCGACGATCCTTCTCGACCAGCACGCATTTGACTGCGCCGCGCGAGACTGCCTCAAGCCCGATTGCGCCGGTGCCGGCGAAGGCGTCGAAGACTGTCGCGCCTTCGTAGTGGCCGCGGAGCAACTGGAACAGCGACTCCTTCACCCGATCAGGAATGGGCCGCGTGACACTTCCATCAGGCGGCGTCTTCAACACGCGACGTCGAAATGCTCCAGCGATAATGCGCATCGCTGGATTGTAGTAGTGGCGGCGCGACCTACCC
>DATGWV010000031.1:0-1879 GCA_035299305.1 Phycisphaerales bacterium
CAACCCCCTCGTCATCACCACGCCGCAAATCGGCAGCTACTACGCCCGCGCTCGTCGCCTCAGTGACAACGTCACCAGCGCAAGCTGCGGCATCGTCGTCGTCTCTATCAACACGGTGCCTTCACTGCCCACGGGCCTCTCCGTCAGCCGCAACAACTTCTGCTCCGACGACGCCGGCACCATCACCCTCAGCGCCACAGGTGGCGGCGGCAGTGGGGCATCCCTCCGCTGGTTCGCCGATTCCTGCGGCAGCACCAGCATCGGCACCGGCAGCGCCATCGTCATCCCCAGCCCCGCCGCGAGCACCAACTACTTCTGCCGCTGGGAAAACTCCTGCGGCAACTCCGGCTGCGCCAGCATCTCGGTGACGGTCAATCCCGCCACGGCGGCGCCCAACAGCATCAGCGTCGATCGCGATTCCTTCTGCATCGCCGACACCGGCCAGATCACCCTCACCGCCGCAGGCGGCAGTGGCACCTACGAGTGGTTCGCAGACACCTGCGGCTCCACACCCATCGGTACCGGCCCAACGCTGGCCATTGCGTCGCCCGAAGTGAACACCACGTACTTCGTCCGCACGACCGGCCCCTGCGGCCCCAGCGCGTGCCTCAGCGTCAGCACCACCGCTGGCGCGGGCGACATCGACTTCAACAACAACGGCATCTTCCCCGAAGATCAGGACGTCGTCGACTTCTTTGACGTCATCGCCGGCGGCTCCTGCCCCGCCTGCGACAGCATCGACTTCAACAACAACGGCATCTTCCCCGAGGACCAGGACGTCGTCGACTTCTTCAGCGTCCTCGCGGGCGGCACCTGCTAAACGCCTCCATCCCGTCACTTTCCCGAATCGCCGACCTTCATAAAGTCGGCGATTCGTCCTTTTTGTGCATCGCCCACCCAATTCGTGCGAACAAGCCAAACCGGCGTGCGTGCGCCGACGGCTGTTTTCGTCGGGACTTTCCCATCTTGGCGTCTTCTCGGACGTTCGCAGGCTTCCGCCGCCTCGCGTTTCGCCAACGATGCTCTTTGGGTTTAGTTTCGAATGGTCGATTGAGATGGGTGGATGCGCGGGCCAGTCGCCGCGCCCTTTGTTTTGAGGAAGGATCAAAAATGCGGAAGTTGCTCTCCACGACGAGTGTCGCGTTGGTCATGGTCGCCTGTGCAGGCGGTGCCAACGCTCAGAATCTCACGCTCTCCACCACGCGCGTCGCCAGCGGCATGGCTCGCCCGCTGTACGTCACCGCTCCCGCGGGCGACAACAGCCGCCTGTTCATAGTCGAACAGCGCACCGGCTCGGTCTCTCCCGCCACGGGCCGCATCCGCATTCTCAACCTCCCCGCCAACACCCTCAACGCCACGGCCTACCTCAGCGTCGGCAACCTCTCCGCCGGCAGCGAGCAGGGCCTCTTGGGTCTGGCCTTCCACCCCGACTTTCTCAACAACGGCTACTTCTACGTCAACTTCACCCGCACCGCTGAAGCCGGCGTGAGCGCGGGTTCGACGCAGATCGTCCGCTACCGCGCCAACGCCCCCTTCGCCACCAGCACCACCGCCGACCCCGCCAGCGCGACGCCCGTGCTCACCATTCTCCAGCCCGACGCCAACCACAACGGCGGCTGGATGAGCTTCGGTCCCGATGGCTTCCTCTACGTCGCCACCGGTGACGGCGGTTGCGCCAACGACAGCACCTGTGGCGGCACCGCCCCCAGCGTCTTCCCCCACGTCGCCGGCGGCAACGCGCAGGACCGCACGCAGAACCTCCTCGGCAAAATGCTCCGCCTCGACGTCGACGGCGCTGACAACGTCCCCGGCAACGCCGACGATGACGCTTTCCCCGCCGACGCCACGCGTAACTACTCCATCCCCGCGACCAACCCCT
>DATGWV010000032.1:0-6441 GCA_035299305.1 Phycisphaerales bacterium
CTGATCGCAGACGCACACTCGTGACATCAAGTAGTCCGATCGAATCACCAGCGGCATCGCTCGCAGCGCTTGGTGTCGTGCTCCAATCTTCAAAGAGACCATCCATCGCAACGGGCTGGCCGGCGACGGTGGTGGCAGCGACGCAGCAGACAAGCACGGCGGTGAAGTTGTTCATTTCGGGCCCTTTGTGCGACAGGTAGTGGGATGAATTGTACATCAAACACCGCTATGGAAACAAACAAACCCCGACGCATGCCAGGGTTTGCAGAGAATGTCTGTTCGTGAGCGTTTACGCCGGGCAGGTGCCGCCCGCCAGCACGTTGATGAATTCGATCACATCTTGATCATCGGGGAACACAGCGTCCGCCTTCACCCCTCGACACACAGAAACAAGTGTGCACGTACAGTCACTGAATCCAGGACTACAGCCCACGGAGTTGCTGAACGAACTACGCGTGTGCGCTCACTCAATTCTGGCTTCGGCGTGTCTGTCGTCGCAGTAACACCGGTCCTCCACCCAAGAAAACACCCCGACTTCTCAGTCGGGGTGCTTTGGGCTATCAAACTGCGAGAGGGGGTGCTCGCGAATGACATGCCCACGAAAGTTCAATCAGTTGTATGCTCACCGATCGGTGAGTGCCTGCTGCCACAGCGCGGCCACATCAACACGGCGGTTGGCGAACGACTCACTCGCGCCAAGGTCTTCGCTAACGAGCAGCGTCGCTCTGGTTGATCCCAACTCGCGTCGCTGGCGGCGTTTCACGTTTAGCCGAGCGCAAGTGGTACCGCCTCTGCGTCCGGGCCTTGTGCGAGAAGGATTTACACAGCGACCACCACATTTTGTGAGATTGTCAGTGCACCAGCGACGGCCTTTCGGTATATTGAGCACAAAGGAGTACGTATGAGGGGTGACCTTTTGCTGTTAAGTCTGTTCGCCGTCTCGAGCGCCAACGCGCAACATGCCTGTTTTTCACCACTTCAGATCACCAAGATCGTCGCAACAGGAGACGATCTACCCGGTGATGATGTCGGGGGAGCATTCGTCAATAATGTGGAGCTCGCTGCTTCCGGCACAAATAGGGTGGCAATCGCTCTCGGAACAGGGCTCTCAACAAATGGTGTGATTTGGGTCACGACGAACAGTGATCCGTCCAGCGTTCGCATACGCGATCGTCAGATGCAAAGTGGCATCTCGATCTCGGCAAAGCCCACTGCGGTGCAAGCCGCTTTGTTTGACTGGCCTCTTGAAGCGTTTGAGTCAGGAGCAACCGGATTTCCCAGCGCGGTGTCATATCACAAAATCGACGCCGTTATCGAAGGGCAGTCGGTTCACATCGCCACCAGTGGCGCCGACGTACCTGACTTTGAAGCGAATTGGGAGTCTTTACGCGATGCCAAAATTCCAGACAATGACAATTCGCCTTTTTGGCGGGGCGAAGTAAGGGCGTTTGACCCTGCGTGGGATTCATTTGATGCCCTTGCGTTTGGCAGCGCTGCAGAAGTCGGCATCGTGCTCGCGAGCGGTCAGTCGCTATCAAACGGCACACGGCTTACCGACCGCGATCCGATTATTCGGTACAGCGTGTCTCCTGACGGCGCAGAAGTTATGGCCGTCGTCCGAACCGTTGACAATTCGGCGGCGGACACGGCCTTGATTTTCGCCGACGCACTCGGACAAGACGTACGGGTGCTCGGAGAACAGAGTGGCGGGATTGGCAGAGCAGCACCGGGCTGGTTTTGGAATCGCTTTCAGCACATCAGCCTGACGAAACGAGCATGGAACTGCGGAGTTCCGACTTGGTTCGCTTCTGGTCAGGCGACTGGTCCAGCCGGGCAACGGTGGGTCATCGTGCGCGACGGTCAACTGGCACTCATTGAAGGACAGGACGTCTGTGATCCCAAGTTCTCGATCCGCGGCCCGGTGATGGGCTTGGATTCCAATACTTCGGGCGACATCGCATCTATTTGGGTGAAGCCCACAGGGAATGGCGTAAATCGACCTGCGCCGGTCGTCTTGGTCAATGATGTACCGCTGATTGGGTGCGGCGCATCACTTCCGGCAGTTTCGGGCCAAGCGTTTCGCAAGGTTTCCCACATCTTTCCAACGGTTGCAATCTCTGATCGTGAGGAAGACGGCGCGACGTCCATTTATCTCCATGTTCGGGTCGCGACTGATGAGGACATGTTGGTCAACGGCTTGGGACATGGCGAAGTCATTCGGGTAGTAGTGCAGCTCGAGCCTGAAAGCTATTGCATCGCTGATTTCAATGATGACGATGTTGTGAATCAGCAGGATCTCACACTCTTTGTGCTCGCTTGGATTGAGCGATCCGTCGATGTGAACTGCGACGACACGACCGACGAAAGTGATCTCACTGACTTTCTCGCGGCGTGGCAGATCGGGTGCTAGAGAATCGGATTCGCTATCAAACGCACGTCTCTCAAAAGGGGCTTTACTTGTCACTCCACTCACTATCGCTGATCGGACTTATTTCTTGCGGTCTTGCTACCACCGCAATCTCGTCACCTATTGATCTCGACGCTGATGGTGTTCCAGAGACTATCGCGTTGGGAGGATCTGGATCGCTCGAGATTCGCGCCGGCGTTAGCGGCGGCGTACTACGGACGTTGCCACCCCCGCTCCCCAACGCGGGCTTCGGCAGCACATGGCTCGTAACTCCCAACGTCACCGGCGACGCAACGCCGGAACTCTTGGTCACATCGCCGTTGTATCCAGATGCGGCGGGTGGTGTTGTGGGAAGTGTGAATCTCTTCGATCCCCAGACGGCGACATTGCTCTGGACTGTCACGGGTACCGCATCACATCCGCTCACAACCTCAATCTTGACAATTGGCGACCAGGACTTCGACGGACTCAGTGAGTTCTTGGTTCAAGCAAACGGCGCAGAGGCTCGTGTACTCGTTATTTCGTCTGCCGACGGCGCAGTTCTGGCAACACGCGACGGCTCAATCGGAGACATTAGTCAGTTGCTCGCTTCCGGTGTCTCCGTCTATTCGCCTGCTGACCGTGATGGAAACGGTCTCGTCGACAGCGCAGACTTCAAGGATTTTGTTGACGCCTACGAGGCGCAAGGACAGAGCGCTGACATCACTCGTGATGGCGTGGTTGACAGCGCTGACTTGGCGCGGTTCGTCAATGGCTTTGCCGAAGGAAGTATCACTATCGACGCCGTCGCGACAGGGCTGGCATCCTCATCAAGCGGCTCTGGCGGATCGGGCGGAGTTACCCTGAACCCGCCATCGAATTCGATTCCCGGTGAGCAGCCAGACGGTGGGGAATGCGGGTGCCCCGAAGCGGCACCTAATCCGGCCGAGTGTCTGCCAGCGGAAATGACGATCGTCTGTCCGACCATTCGAGATTGGCCTGTGAATGGCGGGTATATCGATGTGCCTTGGTCGGTCACCCTGCCGCCCAACGCCACCGGACTGGGTGTATCTTGCGTGTCCCAATGCGCGGGGACAAACCCGCAGCCACAGCCCTCAGCGATTGTAGTTCCGGGAATCAATCGGGTGACTGGTACGTCGTCGATTTTTGTCCAGCCAAATCAACGCTTTGTTCGCATTTGCTACTCGTACCAAATGCAAGGGTCGACAGAAGTGTGCACGGTGTGCGCCTCATGCATGCCAGAGTGCGATCTTTTCGAGTTGAGTCTCGACATTGAGATTGAATCCCCGTCATTTCTGATTCCAGGCGGCACCCACCATTTCAACGTGGTTCCAGAGAATGCGGTGTGTGACGAGTGGATCTGGATCGTGCTTGAAGGCGCGGAGTGGATTGCGGAGCCGATGTTTGTCCCACAATCTGCTCCGATCCCAGGACTGCAGCCCGGTCAGCTTGTGTACATCGGTGGCAACTCGCTCGAAGTGGAAATTGCAGTTGCGGACGTGCCCTCTGGTACTGCTCCTGTCGTCCGCGTAGCAGCGATGTGTGTTCAAACCAATAGTTGTTCTGCGGCGTGGGACGGGGCGGAAGGAAGCTCCTTCGTCTGCGACGACTTCGACGACGACCTCTTGGCAGACTGTCAGGAACTTGCGATGGCGGACGGTGGCAACTGTCCCAATCACCTCGCACCAGACTCTGACGATGACGGTTACGACGACGGTGTCGAGGTATTGCACGGCTCGAATCCGTGCCACGACACCAGCACCCCAGTCGGTAGTCGCGACTCAGACATGGACGGTGCCAGTGACTTTGAAGAGGAGTTCTTCCGCCACACGAATCCTGATCGCTTCGATCAAGACCAAGATGGTCTCCAGGATTACGCTGAGTTTCTGCTCGGCACCGATCCTCGGAATCCGATGTCCAGCGGAGGTGTTCGAGACGGAGCGCTGCCAATTGCAGTGGCTGCGGATCAAGACGCAGATGGTTTGATCGACCAGTACGAGATGGAGCGCGGCTGGAACGCGGGCAACGCAGACCAAGATGAAGACGGGATTCGAGACGGACTTGAAGTACGTCGTCGTATGAATCCCAACAGGCCTGACCAAGGTCCAGCGGCAGCTGGTATCCAGGTAGATACGGACGGCGACGGTCTGTCCGACTCCGTTGAAAGACAACTGGGTACTGATTCGCAACGTCGAGATTCGGACGGTGACGGCGTATCTGACGGCAACGAGGCGCGAATGGGACTAGACCCGACGAGCGCACGCACACACTGTCGTGACTGTGGTCCGACTGATGGCGAAGCAGATTGGGACAACGATGGCATCACGAACGCAAACGAAGATGAACTCGGGTTGGACCCTGCGAATGCCGACAGCGACGGCGACGGAAAGTGCGATTCGCAAGACATGGACGATCCCCAAGAGCAGTCTTGCACGCCCCCAGATCCTTGCTGGACGCCGAATTCACAAAATGGCCAAAGTGCGGACTGCAGCGGCGGCGCATGTTTCGTGCTAAATATTGGGAGTTGTACGAACAACGGCGGAAGTGTCGTCGTCAACGGCGAACGTTATCCGCTGCCGACGTGCGGCTCGGGCGAGCTTCTTCTTGTGCCGGTGCAACCGGGAACAGACTTCAGTATTGCATTCTCCTGCGGCAATTGGGCAACTCACGGGTCGCCGATATTCGGCGCGGCATGTCGCAGGGCAGATGGTACGTTCGATCAAAGTAGCTTTAAAGCCGATCCCAATCACGGCTCGTTCGCATACCAGAAGGATTTTTACAACGATCAGTCTCAATGCCAAGGTGCGAGCACTTCGGTGGGCGGATTTGACGGTGCCCAACACGGGTACATTCCGTACCCGACACCGAGTCTACCCCAACCAGGACAAAACTGCGCATCCGAGTGCGCATTACTTGGTCCGCCAACGATCAATTTGTGGGTTGACTCCAACAATGACTCACAACTCGCTATCAAGGGTGTGAATGACCTCGACGAACAAGTCGAGGACGATCCGACTCACCCTGGCAAGATTCTCTTTGCCAATACGCGAGATTCTGACGGAGATCGAATTCCGGACTTCGCCGACGGCTTCGACGCCGACGATCACGGCTTCGGGAGCTTCGGCGCGCTGGCGAACCCGCACCATGAACTCGACAACCAGTCACCCGGTACCGAATTCGTTCCGCTGACGATTTCGCTTGGCGGTTCAATCCCAGAGGGGACTCGTATCAAGTTCTCATATTCAGCATCGCCACCTTCGGCCGTTCAACCCGCCTTCATCCCTGTTGAGGATTGTACTAACCCGACTTTTCCTGTTGAATCTGCTGGATTGCTTCGACTGTGGACGAAGGTTCCAGCTCCGCGACCGACCAACGCGCCGCGCCGAGGGAACATCTTTCAGCCTCCGGATACAGACGGCCTCGTGATCCCGGCTGTCGCATCAAATGGACCTCGGCTAGACCCCTGTGCACCGTTGCGTAGATCAAACCCACCGCGACGCAGTAAGCTTGATCTGGGAAGCGGCGGATCGTTCGTTGACTCAGAGGTTGAGTATCCCGTCGAACTACTTACTGGTGGCTCAATCAGCAAGAGTATCACGCTTTTGGTTGAGGCAGTCCGCGCCAGCACAACGATCCAAGAAGGGAGTATTCACGCACAGCTCATACTGCCCTCCGGATCACCATGTGTTGCCAACTCATCAGATCTTCAAGACACGGTCCGATGCACCGCCGTTGATCGCCAGTACCGCCCGATCAATCCTGCAACCGGCGAGCTCGACTCGCCCGTGCGGGAAGTGCCAACATCGCATCCCACGCCGGTCATCACTTTGGAGCCGACTTCAGGCTTTGTTGTCTTGCCGCCAGTAGTCTCCACAACGAATCCATCGCAGCTTGAGGCGAACATCGTGATTCAGGGAACGGTGCGTGACGCCGCTAGCAATCTCATTCCCGGAGATGCTGGGAAAATTCGTTGGCTTGCCGTCGTCGTGAACGGCGAACTGCTTCGGTCTGAGACCGGCATTCCGCTCCCGGGG
>DATGWV010000033.1:0-3414 GCA_035299305.1 Phycisphaerales bacterium
GTGCATGCTCGACTGGCATGTGCGACGACATCGACTTCAACAACAACGGCGTCTATCCGGAAGATCAGGACGTGATCGATTACTTCAACGTCCTCGCGGGCGGCAGCTGCTAAGTCGGTCTGCAACACTCTGCGCCAAACAAAAACCCCTCGCATTGCGAGGGGTTTTCTCATCTCTCCATCTATCGTCGATGCACGCCGCTCGCGAAGAGGTCGCAACTCAGCACGTGCCGCCAGCAAGCACCGTGAAGAAGTCGATCACGTCCTGATCTTCCGGGAACACCGTGTTGTTGTTGAAGTCGATGTCACACGGATCGCCGTACGGACACGGCGCGCCCGCCAACACGTTGAAGAAGTCGATCACATCTTGGTCTTCCGGATACACGCTGTTGCGATTGAAGTCGATGGAGTCACAGGCCACACCCACGCTGCCGGCCAAGACAAACGCAATATCCTGTGGCGCGTCGGTGGTGCCCTCGGGCTTGCCTGTATCAAGCACGCTGCGCCATGCGCCGTCAGCAAACTGCAACGCGTTCCACGAGGTGAGCGATCGCACGCCCGTGACCGTGACGGGCACAGCAAAGATCGGCGCGTTGGCAGTTGATGCAGTCAACTGCCAATCCAGCCAATACGTGCCCGGCTCAAGCGTCGCGTCTGCTGAGATCGTGACGCTGAAGATGCGGCGCGACGTATCGGGCGACATGATCGCCGGGCCGACGGTTGTCGTGAACACGCGATACGCACTTGTCGCGGTACTGCTAGTCAAGCGGTTCGTCGTTGCATCGCCAAACACCACAGAACTGCCCGCCGTCCCCGGTTGTCCACTCCAGATGCGAAGTGTCGCCGCACTTACTGCCGAGCCGTTCGCACCCGGCTGGTACGCAAACAGTTGCACGGACGACAGCGTCCACCGCTGTCCGGCCGGGACGGTGAAGTCGTCGGCGAGTCGCACGCCACCCGTTGTATCAGTCGCATCCAAGTGACATGCGACACCAGCGAGCGCATTGCCCACCATTGCGCTCGCACCGGCGACTTCGCTCCACTGACTCGCGCCGGGCGCGGGTGTGTTGTTGCCCGTTTGATTGACTAGCGCAAGCGCAGGTGTCGTCGGATCGGCGGATCCGTTGCTGAAAATCTGTGCATCTGCACTTCCAGCGGCGAAAACCGTCGCGGTGATCGTGAGAGCGTGTCGCACGTGACTGATCTGCTTCAGCATGAGAAGACTCCTCGCGCTGTGGGGGTGAATTGCGGAAAGACGGTTGCAAGCTCTGGGTTGCCCGCTCGTTGCGCCACGATCTCCGCGAGAATATCGCGATAGTCAATGGTCACAGCCAGATCGATGCCCTCGAAGAGGTTCGCCGGAGCGAGCCCGGGCCAGTTCGTCAGCACGCGTCCACCGGCGACGCATTGCCCGACGACCATCATCATGCTGCCGTGCCCGTGATCGGTGCCAAGACTGCCATTTTCCTGCAGCCGGCGGCCAAACTCCGACATCACCACGACTGTCACGTTGGGCCCGTTGCCGGCAATCACATCGCGGTAGAACGCACCGATGCTGTTGGCGAGATTGCTCATGAGATTCGCCATGCTGCCTGTGACCGGCCCCTGATTTTCGTGCGTATCCCAGCCGCCCACATCCACTGCGATGGCCTCGACCCCTACCTGCGCACGAATCAACGCGGCGGCGGACTTGAGCTGTGTGCCCAGCGTGCTCGTTGGATACACCGCGCCGTTTGCCGGGGCGTAGCCTGCGAAGTTGATGAGATCGAGCATCGAAATCGTCTGCAGCGTCGAGCTGGCCGTTGCCTTGAGTGGGTCATCCGTCAGGTTGTACATGTCGTTGAGCGCGCCGCGCCGCGCCGTCAACGTGCTCGAACTGCCTTGAATTCCGAACGTGTCGAGGTTGCTGATGGGCAGCGAGTTGGGACCGCCCACAAGCTGCTGCGGCATGCCGCTGCTGATCGCTACGCCGCGCAGCACGCTACCCGGCACCATCACATCAACGCTCGCGAGATGGCGACCAAGCCAGCCCGTACCCAGGCTCGGGTCGCGCGGCTTGCCGACTTCCATGAATCGCTGCGCTTCAAAGTGACTGCGACTGGGATCGGTGCTGCCGCACGCATGCACGAACAGCAGTTTGCCGTCGAGATACGCCGGGTGCAGCCCCATCATCGCGGGCGGAATCCCAAAGCGTGAATCCAGTGCGGTCAAACGATTCGGGTCGGTGGTGTCGGGCCTCGCCAAGGCGAGTGTGGGGCGACGTGTGTAGTAGTCGTTCTCGAAGTACGGCGCACACATCGACATCGCGTCCGCCGCGCCGCGCAGGTAGATCGAGACGATCACGTCGCGCATGCCGCCACGATGCGACTGCGCGTATGCGACTCGCGGCACCCACTGGTGAGCCGCAAGGAACGCGACCAGCCCCGTTGACGCTTGCACGAATGTGCGGCGTGAAAGCTGCTGGTACTCCCGGCAGCCGCTTGCGCCGCACGCACCGTGATTGGAATTGTCCGTGTCGTATGACATGCTCGCACTCCGCGACAGTCGGAAAACTTGTAAAAAAGCCCTTGGAAACGCGTCAGAAAGCAAACAACACCGATTGGCCGCAGTCCGCGTCAATACCACTGGTAGCTGGGTGAACTGATCGCCAAGCCGATGGCTTCGCGTCGCCGGGTGACAGTGGGGGGGCTGGGCAGCAGAAACTGACGGATCCGCGCGCGATCGTCGGCGTCCATGCGACCGCCGAACAGCCGCTCGTCGATGCGAGCGATCATTTCATCTGCTGTGACTGCGCCGCTGTAGAACGCCGTGTCATCCACCGTCACCCCGGTGATGCTGCCGCTCGTGCCGTTCATGAGTGATGCACCGAAGTTCCACCGCGAGATGAGATTGCCCGCCCAGTGGTCGAGCTTGTCGGGGTAGCCATCAGGCGTGAGCCAACTGAACGGCAGATGACCGGCTTCAAGCAGTCGCGAGCGCAGCGACGCGGTGTTCGTGATGACCGCGCCGGTTTGTCGCAGCGCAGCGGCGAACATGTGGAACGGCCGCTTGAGCTTGGGCGATGCCGCGGCCACATGTTCGGGCCGGAGCACCACGCGAAGCATGGCTTTGATGTCACCGCCACTGGACGTGTACGTTGCGGCGACTTGATCGATAATGCTCCGCGACACGTCGTAACCCAGAAAGTGTCGGCACATCTTCGTCGCAATAAATCGTGCGGTGCTGGGATGATTGATGAGCAGATTGAGCACGGTGATGCCGTCTTGCTGGCCGCCGTTGGCGGGAATGGGCGTCCCGAGAACCGTCTTCGCGGTTTGATTGTGGTTCGTGTTGTTGTAGCGGAACGTGCCCTGCAACGCGCCGGTGCTGGAGCCCTTCCAGATCGTCCAACCAGTCAGGCACAGCGCGACCTGTC
>DATGWV010000034.1:0-7995 GCA_035299305.1 Phycisphaerales bacterium
CTGCTCCTCGCCGACGAACCCACCGGCAACCTCGACCGCAACACCGGCGCAACCATCCTCGACATGCTCGACAAACTCCGCGCCGATCATCGCTACACCATGATCATCGTCACGCACGACACCGCGACCGCCAGCCGCGCCAACCGCGTCGTCCGCCTCGCCGACGGTTTCGTCGTCCAAGCCCTCGCCGAAACGAGCGCCTGAAACCACCGCGCATCACGCCCGCTAACTCCCCCGCGCACACCGCATCGCTCTTCAATCGCGAGCATTTCCGCTTGCGTTCTCTCCACTCATCCGCAAATCACTTGGCGCATGCTCCTCCCGCTAGTATCATGATCGCACGAGGAGAGATTGATGACACGCACCACCATCGCCGCTCTGGCGCTCTGCGCCCTTTCCGCTAGCACACTCGCCAACGTCGTCTACAGCGACGGCACCTTCAACAACGCAGACTGGGGCTTTGAAACCGTCATCGTCGGCACGGGTGGCAGCGCAAATGCCAGTCAGTCCGCCGCCACCGGCAATCCCGGCTCCGCTCGCCGCTCCAACATCAGCACCGGCCCCACCGTCGGCGACGGTACCTACGCCATCCACCGTTACGGCACCTCGCTCGCCACCCGCTACGTCGCCAGCACGCAAGGCGCAATCGCAAGCATCAACTTCTCCATCGACGCTCGTTTCGTCACGGGCACCTTCACCGGCGCAGGCCAAGGCGTCTACGCGCAGGCCAAGCAAGGCACCAACATCTACATCGCATACATCGGCGTCACAGGCAGCAGCGGCAGTTGGACCACGCTCAGCGATACCGGCATCCTCGCCTCAGACTTCATCCAGATCGCCGGCACCACCACGCCCATCGACTTCTCCACCGCCGGCGCGCCCCTCCGCTTCGGCTTCGCATCTGCCAACGGCAACGGCGGCTCACCCTACAGCACCACTGTCGACTTTGACAACTTCAACCTCGAGGTCATCACCGTCCCCGCACCCGCTGCGAGCGCAGTCGCAATGCTCGGTGCAACAACCTTGCTGCGCCGCCGTCGCACGTATCATCGCGCATGAGTGCCAACGCCGCTGCCATCGCCGCCGCCGCCAAGAACCGCACAGGCCCACGCGGCAAACGCCCGCTGTGGATCACGATCCTCCTCGTGATCGGCGCAGGTGTCGTCTGGCTGCTCCAGCAAAAAGGCGTCCTGCCTCAAACCAATTCCACCACGCCCGCCAACACCCAGCAAACCAGCAACTCGCCTGCGCCCAGCGACACGCGCGCTGCGACTGAGTCGCCAGCACCGCGTGCCACAACCACCAAGCCCGAATCCAAGCCCGTCGCCAAAGCGGCTCAAGCCGCTACCGATGGCGGCATCGCCGACCTCTTCAAGAAGCAACAGAGCGACACTTGGGTCGAAGCCGAAGGTGTGATCAAGAAGATCCTGCCCGACGACAACGACGACAGCGACGGCAGCAGCAAACACCAGCGCTGGATCGTCCGCGTTCCGACCGGCATCGAAATCCTCATCGCCCACGCCTACGACGTCAGCGCACGCGTCCCCGTCGAAGAAGGCGACACCATCCGCTTCCGCGGCGAATACGAGTTCTCAGAAAAGGGCGGCACCGTGCACTTCACGCACGCGCCGAAATTCAAACGCCGCGAACCAGGCGGCTGGATCGAACACAACGGCGAAAAGTACGAGTGACCCGCATTACGCCGCGAGTCGCCGCTCCGCATCGCGAACCGCCGTGCGCTTGACCGCATCCAGCAGCTTCGCCCGATCAATCGGCTTGGTCAGCCACGAATCGCAACCTGCCTTCACATACGTATCCAGCGATTCAGCCACCGCCGTCGCCGTGAACGCCACGATCGTGCCGCGATATCCCTCTTGCCGCAGCATCGACGCGACACTCGCTCCATCCATGTCAGGCAGATTCATGTCCAGCAGCATAACCGCGAAGGCATCATCCGCCCGCTTCGCAGCCAGCGCACGTTCCAGTCCCTCGCGACCGGTCGTGCACGCCTCCACGCGATACCCCGCCTTGGTCAAGTGATGCTTCACCAGCCGCAGCGTGTCCTCCGCGTCATCCACCACCAGCACACGCACCTCGCGCGTATTGATCGCATTGCTCGCCCGCGCCTCTTCAACCGGCACGTCACTGAATGTCCCCGCCTGCACACTCGCGCTCGCCGGGAAATCAATGATGATCGTCGAACTGTCATCGCGCAGCTTCGCGATGATGCTGCCACCATGCGCGCGCAGATGCTGCTTCGCCAGTGCGAGTCCCAGGCATCCGCTGCCCGCGGGCCGCTCCGCCAGAAACCTCATCGCATCATCGTGCTGCACCAGCAAATCCACGATCTGATGCGGCGCGGTGTGTCCCTTGTGCTCAATCGTCATGCTCACCAGTTGCCGGTCAGGCACATATGTCAGCGTCACCAGCAGTTTCCCATCACTCGCATGCTGGGCCGCATGCCGCAGCGCGTGCGCCACGCCGCACATCATCGCATACACATGCTCGCCGCTCGCGTTGGGAATGTCATTGACGCACACCACGCGCACTTCAACCTTCCGCTCACTCTCGTTGCTGATCTGCGACACCACCTGCTGCAGACACCCGCGCAAGCTGCCTGCCTTCGCTTTCCACGTCCCCGCCGACAGGGCCGTGATCTCATGAATCTGATCAATCGTCCCCAGCAGCCGCCGCGCATTGCGCGTCATCGCATCCACGCTCTGCTCGCGCGTCTGCGCATTCGTATCCGCATCGCGCAGCACATCCGCAAACCCCAGAATCGCCTGGAGCGGCGTGCGCAAATCATGGCTCGTCGCATCCAGCAGCTTCGTGCGCGATGCCGACACCTTCTGTAGCTCTTCACTCGCGCTCGTCGCTTCGCGCAGCTGCGCGTGCAGCCGCTTTGCTTTCGCGTGCGCCACGCCGTGCGCACCAAACATCGCCATCCCAAGCCCGCACAGCGACAGCGCCGCGCCGGCAACGCCGCTCTGCGTCCCGATCAACTGCAGAGCCCCCACTGCAGCCCCGGCGCACGCGGCAATCACGCCCGCGCACGTCGCGCCCAGCGCGATGAACGAGTCGCCAGTCGTCCCCTGAATGTCCGCACGCTTCTCTTGCACAGCCATCGAGTCACTCCCCGTGCGTCCGATCACCAAGTGAACACACACACTCATCATCGGATCATCACATTCATCACCCCAGTCGAGTCGCCGATTCACCCCCGCGCGCGTCCGCAAATCACCCCACTTGTATCCCTCCGTGCGCTCTATGCCGTCTTCGCAGGCGCGCCCACGTCCCCTTTCTTGGCGCGTGGCTCAAGTCGCTGGCTTTCCCTCAGTTCCGTGGCATGTTCCTGTCGCGAGCCGCTCACGCAGCCCGCACAACACACGCGAAGAACGGAAGGAAAAGCACAATGGTTCGTTGCACCATCACCACGCTGGGTCTTATCACCATCGCCACCGCCGCTCACGCCGGTGTCGCACCCGCATCCGGCGGCCGCCTCGTCGCAGGCCACGATGCCAACGTCCTCTCCACCTACACCGCTCGCGAACAGGAAGCACGCTTCGCCGTCAACCTCGCTCGCTTCATCACGCAGAGCAACACGGGCGGCAACCTCCTGCTCATCGAGCCCAGCGCGACCAGCTCCATCCACGACTTCAGCCCGATGGTCGAGCAGTCGCTCATCGACGCCGGCTTCACCCTCACCGTCACACAAAGCACCGACTTCACCGCCGAATCACTCGCCAACTTCGACGGCGTCTTCGTCGGCACCGTCTTTGATCAACCCTATCGCACCATCCAGAAAGGCGCCCTCGATTCCTACCTCGCCAGCGGCGGCGGCGTCTACCTCTTCAGCGGCATGGGCCCCGACCTTGAAGGCGAAGCCAACGCCCTCAACAACTTCCTCACTCCCTACGGCCTCACCTTCGACACCACCCCCGGCCCCGGCAACGGCGGCTACAACGGCATCTACGAAACCATCATCAACAGCGACCACGACATCTTCGACGGCATCACCGCCCTCCGCAGCGCCAACGGCATGAACCTCCGCTGGAACGAAGGCCGCATGGACGCCATGATCGTGCAAGTCGGTCCCCAGGGCGAAGGCCTCTACGGCGTCGTCACCAACATCGTCCCCGCGCCCGGCGTCATCGCCCTCAGCGGCATCGGCGGTCTGCTCGTCCTGCGTCGCAAGCGTGCGTAAGTCACGTATCGCGACTCCCTCCCCAAGCTCCTTTCCCGCGTGCCGCACGCCATGATCCACCAGTCATGGCGTGCGGTTGTTTTTGTCGCTCATAACTTCATACCGCGCACTCCCACTCGCGCGATTCGCCGTCACTCGCACCACAACATCATTCAAATACCGCTCAAACACCAGCACATTCGCATCCCCGCTCGCCACGTGTCGCACGCCCCCATATCGCAGCACCGGCCCAATCACATTGTCCCGCCGCAAATTCATCCACGCACGATAATGCTCCAGCATTCCTTCATCAACATTGTGCCATGCCATCGGCATCCGACAGCACGGATCATCCGCTCCCCACATCCCAATCTCCGCCCCGTAGTAAATCATGGGCGATCCCACATACGTCGCCTGCACCGCCGCCAGCACGCGCTGCAGCGCATATTCGCGCTCGCCAGGCTCCTCAAACACATACGGATGCTCATGCTTCAAGTGATGCCGCTCCAGCACGCGATTCTCACGATCAAACTCGCGTCCCGGATTCGCGAGCATGTTCACCACGCGCTCCGTGTCGTGACTGTCCACCAGCGTCTGATGCACCATCTGCGTCTGCGCTGCCGCGACAAACGCCTTCTCCCACGCCGCAGTCAGCTTCTCGCTTCCAAACGGCTCACGCGTCTTCGTCGTTGTATCCGTCAGCCAATCCAGTAGCGGATACGCAAACGGATAGAACATCTGCGTGTCAAACGTCTCCCCGCGTAGTTCATCGCTCGCATTGTGCCAAATCTCCGCGACAATCAGTGCGTCAGGGTTCAACCCCTTCACCACCCGCCGCCAATCCCGCCAGAACGCATCCCCCACTTCACCCGCCACATCCAATCGCCACCCATCCACGCCATCGCTCGGATCGCCATCACCATTCGGATCCATCCACCTTCGCGTGATGTCCAAGATGTGCTTCTTCGCCCCCGCATTGAGATCTCCCTTCGCCACCGTCTCATCCCTATCCGCCCCATTCCCGCCCTTCACCTGCCGAAACTCCGGCAACCATCCATCCTTCCGATCCCACGCCTGCCACCTTGTGAGCTTGCCTGCATCATCAAACTCGCACACAAACCAATCCGCATACGCACTGCCGCGTCCCTTCTTCACCACGTCCGCAAACGCCCAGTGCTTCCGCCCCACGTGATTGAACACCCCGTCAATCACCACGCGCATCCCCCGCTGCTTGCACGCCGGCAGAAATACATCAACAAAGTACCTGTCCGCACTCGTCCACGTCCACGTGCTCACCTCATGCGGATCACCACTCTCACTCGCCCGCACGCCATCACCCGCCAGCGTCGGATCTACATGCCGGTAGTCACTCGCGTCGTACTTATGCAGACTCTCCGCATCAAAGATCGGGTTGAGATAAATCGCATTCACTCCCAGCGCCTGCAAATGATCCAGATGCGCCACCACGCCCTCTAAGTCACCCCCGTACCGCCGCTTGAACACTTCGCGGCCAAACGCCGCGATGTTCTCCTTCTCGCGCATATCACCCGGATACCACGCGCTCGTCCACTCCTTCGCAATCACATCCCCGCCGCGCGGATCATTCCCCGCGTTTCCATTCGCAAACCGCTCCGGAAAAATCTGATACCACGTCGCCCCCTTCGCCCAGTCGGGAGTCTCCAGCGCAGTCCGCGTGTCCAGGTGCTGCCACTCGCCCGTCACGCCGTCACCCACCACCCGTATCACCGCGTCTCGCGCCATGACTCGCGCCCGCGCCACACCGCCCGCCTCGCTCATCGCACATCGCACCACCACCCCATCCGCTCCGCGCACCTCCACCACGTGCCCGGCATCCACCTCCACATCCGCCAACCCCAGCCCGCTCGAAATCGCCGTCACATTCACTCGCATCGCATCTCCCGCCATCGCTCCACACACCAGCGAACTCGCACAAATACCCGCAGAAACCCACTGCATCACTCGATGTCTCATGCAGTCAGCATACGCCGCCGCGTACAGTCTCCCTCGATGGCGTTGCGCACGCTCTTCCTCGATCTCAACTCCTACTTCGCCTCCGTCGAGCAGCACGTCCAGCCCGCTCTACGCGGCAAGCCCATCGCCGTCGCTCCCATCACCTCCGACTCCGGCTGCTGCATCGCCGCCAGCTACGAAGCCAAGTCGTTCGGGGTCAAAACCGGCACGCGTGTGGGCGAAGGCAAACGCCTCTGCCCCAACCTCGTCATCGTCGACGCCCGCCCGCGCCTCTACGTGCGCATGCACCATCGCATCCTCGCCGCCATCGACAAGCACATCCCCGTCGATCGCGTCCACTCCATCGACGAAGTCAGTTGCAAGCTCGACCGCACCCAGCGCACGCGTGCAGCCGCAGAAAAGCTCGCCGCCGCGATCAAATCCCAAATCGCCAAAGACTGCGGCATCACCATGCGCTGCTCCATCGGCATCGCCCCCAATCGCCCCCTCGCCAAACTCGGCACCGACATGTTCAAGCCCGACGGCCTCGCCATCTTCGATGATGGCGACATCCCTTCCGCCTTCGAACACCTCTCCCCGCAAGAACTCGCCGGCATCGGCCCGCAAATGATGAAGCGCCTCAAGCGCCAAGGTATCACCACCATCAAAGAGCTCATGCAGCGCGATGCCAAACAAATGCGTGAACTCTGGGGCGGCATCATCGGCGAGCGCTGGTGGCACTGGCTGCGAGGCCAAGACGTCCACGAAGACAAAACCCGCCGCCGCTCCCTCGGACACCAACACGTCCTCGCTCCCGATGTCCGTTCGCGCGAAGGCGCCCGTGCCGTCGCTTTCCGCCTGCTGCTGAAGGCCGCCGCGCGCCTGCGCCACGAAAACTACGCCGCCCGCACGCTCACCCTCGCGTTGCGCTTCACGCACGAAGGCATAGGCCAAGCCGGTTGGAACAGCACAAGCTGGCACAGCGTCGCCGCGCTCGGAGAAGGCGTAACCGACACGCCCACCATCCTCGACGCTCTCACCAGCCTCTGGGAACAAGTGCCACACGACACCCCGCTCCTCGTTAGCGTCACACTGGGCGATCTCATCACGCCGCAAAGCGCAACCATGCCCCTCTTTCCCGAAGAAGCCAAGCGCGGCAACCTCTCCAAAGCCATGGACGCCGTCAACCAGAAGTTCGGCGCCAACACCGTCTTCACCGCCAACATGCAAGACGCTCGCAACCACGGCGCAGGCGGCATCGCCTTCAACTTCGTTCCCGACCTCACCTTCGCCGACAGCGTCAAAGCCCGCCAGCGCACCACGGGCGAGAAACCTCTCACCGACGCCCAACTCGACGCCCTCATCGAGCATGGCCTCGCCGCCGACGCCGCACGATAACTCGCGCCGACCAACCCCGCGCAGGTGATTATCCCCTCCCTAGCAAATCCCCGCCCTATCAAAATCCACCCCAACTTCACGGCACTTTCTTACCGCGCGACATCTGTCACCACACTCCGCGTCCGTCTTTGTCGATGACAACACCGCATGCACCCGCGCGCCGCGTTTACCCTCATCGAACTGGTGATCGTTATCGTGATCATCGGCATCATCGCGGCCATCGCTGTGCCGCGCATGGGCAACGCCGCGCAGAACAGTCGCGTCAGTACCGCCGTCTCCAATCTTCAATCGCTCCGCAAAGCAGCCGATCTCTTCACCGCCGAGCACGAAGGTCGCACTCCCAACTACGACGAGACCAACACGCGCACCGACGATCCCGACAGCATCGCCGTCCGCCTCACCAAGGGTCCCGGGAACGACGGCGTCACAGGGGGCCCCTACCT
>DATGWV010000035.1:0-9555 GCA_035299305.1 Phycisphaerales bacterium
TACTCCATCGGCGACAGCCAGTTCCGCATCGATCCCTTCCCCCTCTGGGGCGAAAACGCCGGTGAAGAAGCCGTCGCCGCCACGCTGCGTGCCAACGGCCTCACCCCCAAGCAGAATCTCGCTCACGTCAACGTGCTCATGCTGCGCATCGCAGGCAAAGTCTGGCTGGTCGATACCGGCTACGGCCCCAACGCCCAGCGCCCCGGCGAGCTCCTCAAACATCTCGCCACCCTTGGCGTCACCCCCGCCGACGTCGAAGGCATCATCCTCACCCACCTCCACGGCGATCACACCGGCGGACTGACAAACAAAGAAGGCGCCCTCGTCTTCCCCAACGCAACCTACTTCGTCAACCGCATCGAGCGCGACTTCTGGGCCGGCACACCCGACCTGAGCAAGACCAAACTCGCCGATGATTGGAAGAAGGGCATGATCGCCGGCGCGCAGCAGACCGTTTCGCTGCTCGAGAAAACCAAAAAGCTGCAACTCGTCGACGACGGCACCAAAGTCCATACGGGCCTGAGCGTCAAACTCACGGGCGGCCACACTCCCGGCCACCAAACCGTCATCATCGACAGCGCGGGCACGCATTTTGAAATGCTCGCCGACGCCGTGCACCATCATGCACTCAGCTTCCAGCACCCCGAGTGGCACGCGATGTTCGACTTTGATGCCCAGCAAGGCGCGCAGGCCCGCCGCGCCGTCCTCGATCGCGTGATGAACGAAGGTTCGCTGGTCATGTGCTACCACACGCCTTGGCCAGGCGTCGGCCGCGTCGTTCGCATGGGCGATGCATTCCGCTGGACGCCCGAACCCTGGGAGTGGTAAACCACAACAGCAACCGAGACAAACGAAAACGCGCGAGTTCCTCGACTCGCGCGTTTGTTTTTAGCTGCACGCTTCTTTCACCAACGCCTCACAGGCACGGCCCGCCCGCAAGCACGCTGAAGAACGCCATCACATCCGCATCTTCCGGAAAGATGCCGTTGTTGTTGAAGTCAATCTCATCACACTCGGCGCACTCCGCACCCGCAAGGACGGCGAAGAAATCGATCACGTCCGCATCCTCGGGGAACACGCCGTTGTTGTTGAAGTCAATGTCATTGCACTCACACGCAAGCGGCAGATAGTCGTTGTCTGTGTCGCCGGGACCGAACACATACACCGTCACGTTGTCCACGATGTGTACCGCGTTACCCAGCAAGTCCGACCGCGCACCAATTCCGATCCGCGCCACAAACGGCGTGTAATTCACCTGC
The DNA here is from genome assembly GCA_035299305.1 of Phycisphaerales bacterium. Taxonomy (GTDB): domain Bacteria; phylum Planctomycetota; class Phycisphaerae; order Phycisphaerales; family UBA1924; genus BJHL01. The sequence goes on from DATGWV010000035.1 coordinate 1,260, forward strand.
TCATTCGCAAACAGGCGATACGTCGTCGCGCCAGGCTGTCCCGGCTCTGTCGTAATCTTCACCGTCATGCCTGCCGGCCCGTACACCACTTCCGCGCGTCGCCACGCGTTGTCGCCCAAGTCACCAACCGCCGCCGGCAGATTTACACGCGCGACCTCGTTCAAATCGCGAATGATCGCCGCATACCAGCCGCCGCCGTCATTATCAAACTTCACGCCCAGCGTGCCGCTGAACGTCGGACCGTTCTCATCCCACGGATACCCCGCCGGATATCGCGCCGAGTCAACCGCAAACAGCCCGATCCCGCGCGACTGCGTGCCCGCGATGCGGAAATCAAAGCTCACGCGGAAACGATCCGTCGGCCTTGTTGAAAACGGCTGGCGCACCACCGCCGCTTCACCGTTCGGCAGGAACGGCGTGATGCGAATCTCCCCCGCGATCCACGACGCGAAGTTCAGACTCCACACACCTGCTCCCGCCGCGAAGTCCGACGTTTCAGGCACCACCGACTCACAGTCATCCGCGATGCCGTTGCGGTCACAGTCCGTCGTCAAGCCCGCCGCGATCTCGCACGCGTCGGGAATCGTGTTGCCGTTGCAGTCCGTCTGCGTGCCATTGGCAATCTCAACTTGGTCGTCAATGCCGTTCGCGTTGCAGTCTTCCGGCGCGACGTAACTCAGCTTGATGATGCTGCTGCCGCGCGCCGTCGGATTGTCAAACGCTGCTTCGGTGTACAGATCGCAGAAGTAGATGCCATCGGGCCCCACAGCCATCGCGCTCGCACTGCTCTTGCCAAAGCCGTTGTAAATCGCGATGGGCCGCGGTCCGCCCACGCGCGTGCCATCGCTCGCAAGCGTGAACTCCGTCACAACCTTTTCCAGATCCGTCCCCGGTCCGCTCGCCCACGTCGCGCCCGACTGCGTCACATACGCGCGATTGGAATACTGCGCCGGAAAGCCGCTGTTGTTGTACACGCCCGCCTCGATAAACGCGATATCCACCGGCGCCGTCGCCGGCACCCAGTTGTAACTCGCGAACGTGTACATGCTCTCATCGCTGCCATTAAACCCATAGTTTCGGCCTGAAACCAGCCGCGCCAAGCGATCCGTGCCGGGCCCATTCTCAACGAAGAAGTACTGCCCGTCGCTTTGCCGGATACCGCCGCCAAACGGATTGCGGAATCCATACGCGTAGATGTAATCGCGGAAGGTGATGCCATCGCCCGCGTCATAGAACGGGTTGTCCGTCGGCGCCGAGCCGTCCTTGCCCACGCGCAGAATCTTGCCCAGCGCGGTGTTCAAGTTCTGTCCCGCCGTCGTGTCAAACCCGTCGCCCATGTGCACGATCAGATTGCCATCGGGCATGATCTGCAAGTTGCTGATCTGGTGACTGGGCCCTTGCTCAAACGGAAACAAATCAAGCACCGTCGTAATCGCGTTCGCCGTTCGCCCGCCATCCACGCTCGTGAGCTTGATGACCTTGGGGTGCGCCGGGCCCACATTCGGATCGCCGCTGCGCGTGTACAGCACGCTCGCGAACACATCGCCGTTCGCGTCAACATCAATGCCCGCCAGCCCGATCTCGCCCGACCCCGGAAAGCTGCCCGTCGGATTGAAATTCAGCAACCCGCTCGCAAACGTTTGCACCGTGCCGTTGCGCAGCACAACCTTGATGTCGCCGTAAAGCTCCGTCACATACAAAAACGGATCAGTCGGCGCAGGCCCCGCATTTGGCTTGAACGCCATGTGCACCGGCAACTGCAGCCCCGTCGCAAATCGGCTCGCCTTGAAGTCCGGCGCAGTGTCCCACGGCGCTTCATTGGGCCGCGCCACTTCCTCAAAGTTCGGTTCCGTGTCTCCCTCTTGCACATAGAACGTGCTGCCGTTGCTCCCTACCCACAGTTCCGTCGTCGTGTCCGCCGCCTGGTCCACAATCGCCGGCAGAAAGATCGTCCGCAGCTTGCCATCCGGACCGCGCAACTGCAAATCCAACGCAGGCAGATTGAGCAGTCCCGCGTTCGATTCAATCAGCACCTTCACCGACATGTGCATGGCGAGTGGCGGCGGATTCGTCAGCACATTGCCATTCACCGACGCCGTGATGTCGAGCATCGACGCGCCGCAGCACCCCGCCACCAGCCGGATGCGCGGCGCAGGCTCGCCCGTGTACGGAATCGCAAACGGCTCACCGCTCGGTGTGACCAGTCGAGGCGGCGGAAAGTCCGCAACGTCTTCAATCATCAGCGGCAGCACCTCGCTCGCCGCGCCCGTGGTAAAGTCGCGCTCCGCCCACTCGCTCCACTCCGGTGCCGCGCTGCTGCGGTGACGCACTCGGAAGCGATACGTCAGTTCCGGCAGCAGTTGCCGCGCACTACCCAGCGAGTTGACAAACTGCCCGTCACCCAGGTGCACATGCACCGCGCTCGCGCCGCTCAGACAGTTGGCAAACCACACCAGTTCGTTCAAGTCCAGCCGGATGATCTGCCAGTCCGAGCACGCATGCGTGTTGCCCGCATCCGGATCGCTGAACGGCGCCGTCTCCATGTGTACATCCGCCGCGTCAATCAGCACGTTCAGTTGCGGCTCCCAGATGGTGGGCGTCGCGGGCTGTGACTGCGCAAGCGCATGCGCCGAGAGCGAGAGACAAGCAACCGCGGTCGCGACGCGGTCAACGAGCAAACGAGCGAGCATGATGAAAACCTCCGTCGCCGTGGCACCCTTCGCAAGCCAACGGATATCCAGACATCTATCTTCTCACACAATCAGTCGAAAGCAACACCCGGAAACCCCGGGCGCGGCTAATCCACCGACTGATGGAGTCAACGTCCGAAAAACGTCGCGACTTCAGCGAAACTTGCCGTTTCGGTGCATGTTCGCTCGCTCGCTCATCAGAATTTATCGCTTGCCCGCGTTCGCCGGAGCCTGCGGCGCATCATCAAACAGCTTCTGCTGGTCCTTCACATCGCGAACGCGACCATCCAGCAGCTCCAGCTGCTTCTTGAGTTCATCCACGCTGCGGAACTTGTAGTACTCGCTCGCAAAGCGGATGTACGCCACTTCATCAATGTCGCGCAGCCGGGCCATCACCCGCTCACCCACGATCTGACTCGCGACCTCGCGATCAAACTGCCGGTGCAGTTCCTCTTCAATCTCATCGATGATCTTCTGCTTGACGTCCTCGGAAATCTTGCGCTTGCCGCACGCCGACAGAATCCCCTTTGCGATCTTCTCGCGCTCAAAAGGCACGCGCCGCCCATCCCGCTTCACCACCACCAGCCGCGCCGTCTCCTCCACGCGTTCATACGTGGTGAATCGCCGCGAGCACCCCAGGCACTCGCGCCGCCGACGGATCACCTTGCCGCCATCGCTGCTGCGGCTGTCGATGACTTTGTCATTGTCGGTATTGCAGTACGGACATTGCACGAGACGACGGTAGTCGCTCCGTCTGCGTTCCGCAGCACCGCGCACTACCGTTGCGCATGCCTCCCACTCCCGTCGCCCCGCCCAAACCCGTCGCGCCGCGCATCTCCGACGTGCCCTCGCAAGCCGGCCGCTTCGGCCAGTTCGGCGGCGCATACGTCCCCGAAATGCTCGTGCCCGCGCTGCGCCAGCTCGAAGACGTCTACGAGCGCGTGTGCCGCGACAGCAAATTCTGGGATGAACTCGGCGCGCTCCACAAGACCTTCACCGGTCGCCCCACGCCGCTCTATCTCGCCAAAGGCCTCACCGCCCACGTGCGCAAATCCGCCGCTGGCGAAATGGGCGCCAACATCTGGCTCAAGCGCGAAGACCTCGCCCACACCGGCGCTCACAAAATCAACAACACGCTGGGCCAGGCCCTGCTCACATTGAAAATGGGCAAGAAGCGCATCATCGCCGAAACCGGCGCAGGCCAGCACGGCGTCGCCAGCGCCACCGCCGCCGCCCACTTCGGCTTGCAGTGCGATGTCTACATGGGCAGTGAAGACGTCCGCCGCCAGAAGCTCAACGTCACCCGCATGAAGATGATGGGCGCACGCGTCATCGAAGTGAACACCGGCTCGCGCACCCTCAAAGATGCCACCAACGAAGCGATGCGCGACTGGCAGGGCTCCGTCGATCACACGCACTACATCATCGGCAGCGTCGTCGGCCCCCACCCCTTCCCCATGATCGTCCGCGACTTCCAAAGCATCATCGGCCGCGAATGCATGGCCCAGTCGCTCCGCGCCATGGGCCAGTTGCCCAACGTCGTCATCGCCTGCGTCGGAGGCGGCAGCAACGCCGCCGGCATCTTCTACCCCTTCGTCGATGATGCCAAAGTCAAACTCATCGGCGTCGAAGCAGGCGGCCACGGCCCCGAAAAAGGCAAACACGCCGCACCGCTCTCACTTGGTTCTCCAGGCATCCTGCACGGCTCGCTCAGCTACGTGCTGCAGGACGACGCAGGCCAGACGGCCGACGTCCACAGTTGCAGCGCGGGCCTCGATTACCCAGGCGTCGGCCCCGAACACAGCTACTGGAAGGACGCCGGCCGCGTGCAATACACCGCCGTCACCGACACCGAAGCCCTCGACGCCTTCACGCTGCTCGCCCGCACCGAAGGCATCATCCCAGCCCTAGAAACCTCGCACGCCATCGCCCAGGCCGTCAAGACCGCCGCGACCATGAGCAGCAAGGAACACATCGTCATCAACCTCTCAGGCAGAGGCGACAAAGACGTCGACGAAGCGATGCGATTGCTCACCGAACGCCAGTGATCATCCGCCCTCACTCCGCAGCGAGTGAACCTGTCCCGCATTCCCTTTCTGGCCGCATCGCCAGCCGACGCCTCAGCGAAGAACAACCCATGGTCCGACTCACTAAAATCTACACGAAGACAGGCGACGACGGCACCACTGGTCTCGCCACAGGCCAACGCGTCCGCAAGGACGATCTCCGCGTCGAGGCTTACGGCACTGTTGACGAAGCCAACGCCGCCATCGGCCTCGCCGTCATCTCTGCCGACGGCGGCCATGGCCACGCCACCACCGACATCGCCGCGATCCTGCGACTCATCCAGCACGACCTCTTCGACCTCGGCGCCGACCTCGCGACACCCATGACCAAAGACGAGCAGCCCGGCACACGCCTGCGCATCGTCGCCTCACAAACGCTGCGACTCGAGCAAACCATCGACAAGTACAACGACACCCTCAAGCCCCTCAACAGCTTCGTGCTCCCGGGTGGCACACCCCTCGCCGCGTCGCTCCACCTCGCCCGCACCATCGTCCGCCGCGCCGAACGCATCGGCGTCACGTTGCAGGCCCAGGCCGCGGATGCCACCAATGCCGAAGCTATCAAGTATCTCAACCGCCTCAGCGATCTCCTCTTCGTCCTCAGCCGCGTCGCCAATGACGACGGCGGCAAAGATGTGCTATGGGTGCCCGGCAAAAGCCGCAACTGAACTGCAACGCAACGGCGGCCAGACAACGACCTGACTCCAGCCGCACGCATCCGCAGCGTTAGTCGTACATCGCGCGAACTTTCGCAGTGACGGCTTCGGCTTTCTCACCGGCCTCAAACCGCATCAGCCCCAGAAACTCCACCCGCGAGTGACTGCGACGCAACAGGCTCTTCCAAGCCCGCTCCGCCCGAGGCGTCCCCGATATCCGCACCACCAACACCGGCGCCCCGCTCAGTTGCGCAAGCATCCCCACGCCTTGCGAAAACTCGCCGATCCCACCCGCGGGAATGTGCCCCTCTGGAAAAATGCCCACGATCCCGCCCGCCTTCAGCGTCTTCACCGCCCGCCGCAGCGCCGCCATATCGCGCCCCGCCTTGCCCGTCCCCTCACGCTCCACCGGAATGATGCTCAGAAAATTCCAGATCGGGTCAAATCGCGGCATCATCATGTCGCGCCCCATCATCCACGTGATCTCAAACGGGCAAAACGCCTGAATCAACATCGGGTCCAGCCCCGCGGTGTGATTCGACACGACAATCAACGGCCCCGCATCGCGCGTTCGTGGCACATGCCCCACGCCCGTCGCCCGCGCCCGATGCATGAACGCCACATACGCCCGCACAAAGAAGTACGCCAGCCCCAGCACCGGCCCGTCCTGCAAGTCCGGCTTCGCACGCGGCTGGTGCTTCACAATCTGCGCGCACGCGACCGCCCACATCAGCCAGATGACAAGGAAGATGACGATCACAATCGCCATGAGTCGCAGGTCGCCCCAAAATTGAGTGGCCGCATGAGTGGCCATGTTAGTGACTGTTAGTCACACCGCGCACACCGCATCGCTCACGTCTCGCGCGAAACCACAAACAAAAAGGAAAGACACGCAAAACGACAACGGCGGCACGTGCGTTGACGCGAGTGTGTCGCGCCCACGAACGCACCGCCGCGAGCTTGCCGAAAGATTGAGCTTACTTCACGCCGTGATGCTGCTTGATGAAGTCAATCGCGTCGCCGACGGTCTTGATCTTCTCCGCCTGATCATCAGGAATGTCAGTCTCGAAGGCTTCTTCCAGTTCCATGACCAGTTCAACCTGGTCGAGGCTGTCCGCGTTCAAGTCCTCCGTGAACTTGCTGGTGCGGGAGATCTTCGCTTTGTCGTGACCCATCTGCTGGGCGACAATGTCGATCACTTTCGCTTCGATTTCTTGCTCAGTCACGATCCGTCTCCGCTGCTGGGCCGCAGGCTGCGTGGTCCATGCGCCACGACGTCAGCCCAAGGCAAGTTGCGATCCATGAACGCCGGGCAAGCGAGACTCGCTCCGACGCCGCAGGGCCCGGGATGGCGTCTTCGAGACACCTTCCCGGCGAAAACCCGCGAATGGCGATGATACGCCGTTCGTGCGGGGTTGGCGAGTCTCAGAACAGTCTTCGAACAACCGCCGAAAACAGTCCCTTAGAACGAGATCCGCAGCCCCACCCCAATCCCAAAGTCCAGCGTCGGTCGCTCGTCCACATCCTCCCAAAGGGGCAGTTGCATCATCAGCTCCGCCGTCCATGTGCGGTCCTCCCACATCAGGCCGGGAGACAGCCGCAGCTCGGTGTCACCGTTCATCTCGTACAGCCCGTTCACCTCCAGCGTGCTGTACAACCCGCCGCTGTGCTCACTCGTGAAGACATCGGGATACAGCCGGTACACCCAACTGGTGTTGAACGCCAGCGCATCATCCGGCCCCTCGCCGCCCAAATTCGCCGCGCGCGTGCCGCCCGTATTCCACGTGTACAGCAGATCCTGATTGAGCCCGTGCCGACCACGAACCATTGTGATCACGCCGCCCACCATCGGATTGATCGACTCGCTGGAGAAGTCGTCATCATCACCGCTTGCGAAGTGCACGCCAAACAACGCCGCGGCTCGCACGGTGTCCACCGTGCCCGTGTCGCTCTTGTAAAAGCGCCACTTGACCATCGCCTCGATGTCTTCAACGCCCTTGTCGCTCTCGCTCGTGCCGTCGCTCAGTTCCGTCTGCTCCCACACGATGGGCACATCAATGTTGATCGCCCAATCGCGCACGATGCCGTACCCAATTGACTGCATGAACTCGTACTTCTCGATGCGCTCCTTGTTCACGCCATCCTCGGCCACCGGATCACTCCCGTAGCGAAAATAGTGGAACCCAGGCCGATACGAAAATGCCCCAGGACTCGGCATCGTCGCCGCCTGCGTGTACATCGACTCCTGCGCGCTCGTAACACCCGCGCAGAACAACACCGCCACCCGACATGCAACCTTCAGCATGAATCAGCTCCTCTCACGACAAACACCACGGGGCCGCGCAACACTTTGTGCCTGCGTGCCCCCGTGCCTTCGTGCCTACTCCCTCACTTCGCCTCAATCTTCACCATCGTCATCCCCGCATCCTTCACCGCCTCGCTCAGGCGATACGGACTCGGCTTGCTGCCGCTCCCCATCGACACCGTCACCTTGCCGCTGCCCAAGTCGGTGTACACGTCATTCACGCCCCGCAGCCGCTTGAGCTGAAAATCAATGTTCGTCGCGCACTGCGGGCACCCCAAGCCATTCACCCACAAGACCGCCGACTGCGTCGTGAGCGGCTCCTTGCTATGCGTCGCCGCTTCGTCTTCCGCCGAAACTTTGTGCACCACCGCGTTCTCCTGATTGACCGGCGCGTTCGAAGCGCCGCCAGTAGATGCACACCCCGCCAGACTCGCCACCATCGCCGAACCCGCCAACACCACAACACCCAGACCGCGCGTGAAAATCGTGGACATGAGACATTTCCTTACTGCAGCGCATCGCGCCGCGTGAACTGACTTGTAAAAAGAAGGAACAAACAACAACATCAGCGTCGCCCAT
>DATGWV010000036.1:0-15338 GCA_035299305.1 Phycisphaerales bacterium
ACGCGTGGCAGCACTGGGCGCGCGGCGGTCCGCGAGACTCGACACTGCCTGTCACGACGCTGCCTGCCGCGCATCGCATCATGTGGCTCGCCGCCGCTGCCGTCGCGAGTGTCTCGCTCGGCGCAAGCCTGAATCACTGGACCGATGCCGCGTTCCCGATTGGCGATGCGTCGATAGTGTGCTTCAGTCTGTGCGCGCAGTGGCTCATGGGTCGTAAGAAGCTTGAATCCTGGCTCATCTGGATCGCGGTCGATGTGCTCGCTGTCGCTGTGTACGCTCTGAAGGGTCTGCATATCACCGCTGGTTTGTACGGCGTTTTCCTCATCCTCGCGACTTTCGGATTTTTCTCATGGCGACGCGCCCTCCCTCGCAAGCTCGCTCCTTCGCCCGAGGGCTCGTCCTCGGCAAGTTCCTCCCGCCCCACCGCGGACACCAGTTCCTGATCGACTTCGCCGCGCGATGCTGCGAACGGACAACGGTGTTGGTGTGCTCCTTGGAGCAAGAGCCTATCGCTGGTGAGTTGCGCTACGAATGGGTTCGGCGAATGTGCCCCGACGTGCACACCGTGCATGTGCGGGAAGTTCTGCCGCAAGTGCCTGCAGAACATCCGAACTTCTGGGCGATCTGGCGGGATGTGTGTCTGCGATATGCCGGTCCAGTGGACGCGGTCTTCGCATCCGAGAGCTACGGAACACCGCTCGCGGAAACTTTGAACGCTCAATACATCCCGGTCGATGAGGCTCGCGATCTCATGCCCGTGAGCGGCACGCGGGTACGTGACGATCCTCTCGCCATGTGGGAGTTTCTGCCCGCTGTGGTTCGAGCGCATGTCGTGCGGCGAGTTTGCATCTTCGGCCCGGAAAGCACGGGCAAGTCAACGCTCGCTCGCGACCTCGCGAGTCATTTTGGCACGCACTTCGTTCACGAGTACGCGCGGCCCTATTTGGATCGGCAGGGCGGTGTGCCCACGTTCGAAGACATCGCCGCGATCGCGCGAGGACAGATTGCATCGGAAGACGCTCTCGCGCCGCATGCCAATCGCGTCATGTTCTGCGACACGGATGTGTTGACGACCACGATCTGGTCTGACGTGCTGTTCGGCAAGTGCCCGCCATGGCTGCATGACGAAGCAGCTCGCCGTCCCTATGACTTGACGTTGCTGCTGGACGTCGATGTGCCGTGGGTACAGGATGGACAACGGTTTCTGCCAGATCGACGAGTCGAGTTCTTCAATCGTTGCGAAGCGGCCCTCGCTCGGTACGGCCGAGACTATGCGATCATCCGCGGCGACTGGCGCGAACGCTTCGAACAATCGGTCGCTCTCACTCGCAACATGCTCTCACGAAGCCGCACAAACTTCGCGAGACATTCGTAGTTGCTCGCATCCGCGGTTCATTTCGTTTCCACGTGCAACTTCGTCTTCAACCACGCCGCAGCAGCGTCAATGCCGGCGTCGGTCACGGCGTGGCCGACGCCTTTATCGATGAATGTCGTCGCGTCGGCGCGGGCTGTCGCGAGCTTCTTGGCGAAAGCGAGTTGCTCGGGATGCCACGGGTCGCCGTCGCCGAGCACGAGCATGACGGGGGCGAGGCCGGTGAAATCGGGCTGAAAGAGCGGCGAGATCGCCGGGTCGTTTCGCGGCATGTCGGGCGGGAACGTGTCGGCGATGAACCACTCGGCCATTTGCTTCGTGCCCGCGTGCGTCACGGTCGCGGCGGTCATGTCGACCACGGGCACAAAGAGCACCGCGCCGGCGAACGGCAATTGTCGCTCTCGTGCGATGAACAGCATCTGTGCGCAGTACGCCGCACCCGCTGAGTCGCCTGCAATCGCCACCGGACCGGGCTTCGCACCCAGTTCCTTCGCGGCGTGCTCTTGCACCCATTGCACCACGGCAAGGCACTCATCACGCGCGACGGGCCATTGAGCTTCCGGCGCGAGCGAGTACTCCACGCTCAGCACAATCGCGTCCACCCGCTGCGCGAGCTTGGTCGTCAGCCCTTCATGCGATGCGATCGACCCAGCGATGAACCCGCCGCCATGCACAAAGACGACAACCGGCAGCGGCTCATCCGTGCGAGGCACATACGCCCGCACCGGAATCTCCCGTGCGGCGAATGGCACAGTGAAGTCCGTGGTCGCCGCCATCTGCACGACAACGGGGCCGAAGAAGGGAGAATTTTTGTTGATGCGCTCGCGAAGTTCGAGGGCGGTGGGACGCGGGGGGTGGAAGTGACGCCAAGCGAGGACGCCGCAGATTCCAGCGCTCATCAGGCCGAACGCTGTGAGCAATATGACACGGCGAGCTTTCATCGGTCGCACTGTACAAGTCGGAAAAGACGAACAACACAGGGTGGGGAAGCCCCGAGGCCCAAGATTCAAAAATCGCGCCAATACAAAAACTGCTCTTGCACGATATTCGCGAGCACAACCAACTCGGCGTCATGCCGAGCGACGATCTCCAGATCAAACGACCGGGCGAAGGCATCGCGAACGATTTGGACGACCCCATCGCCCGAGATCGACTGGGTTTGCAAGAGATTCCTCGCGATGTACCATGCTTCTCGCTCGTACGTGGAGTCATCGCCACTGACCGCGATCAACCCAAGCGGGTCTGCGTGATTCACAGCGCCTCGCAGATGCTTCGCGAGATCAGCCGCCTCAAAGTTCTCACTTCGGTCTCGTTGTGCGAAGACGAACTCCTTACCGCGCCCCCGCCCCCACGCTCACCTTCACCGCGACAAACGTCGGCTTCACGCGCTTCTCGAACTCGTTCCAGTACTTGTTCATGATCGTGCGCACGGCCCAGTTGTTGCCGTCGGCAAGACCGCAGATGGTCGTGCCGGGCATGCTGCCCATGCTGGTGGCGATTTCGAGGGCGAGGTCCAGGTCCTTGGTCTTCGCGTTGCCTTCTTCGATGCGGCCCATGAGTTGGTAAAGCCAGCCGCTGCCTTCGCGGCAGGGCGTGCACTGGCCGCAGCTCTCGTGCTTGAAGAATCTCGCGATATTGCGAGCCACGGCGACCATGTCCGTGTCTTCGTCAAAGATCGTCGGGCCGGCGGTGCCAAGGCCCAGCACGTTGTACTTGCGACCGATGTCAAAATCCATCTCGGCGTCGTACTGATCGGGGCCCAAGATGCCCATGCTCACGCCGCCGGCGATTGCGCCTTTGAACTTCTTGCCGTTGCGAATGCCGCCGCAAAGTTCTTCGACGAGCACGCGCAGCGGAATGCCCAGTTCGCACTCATAGCAGCCCGGACGATTGACGTGGCCGCTTACGCCCATGAGCTTGGTGCCGTGACTGCCCGGCGCGCCTTGGAACGCGCTGGCGACGCCTTGACCGAGGAACCAGTCGCTGCCAAACTCGAGAATGCTGGGCAGGTGCGCGAGCGTCTCGACGTTATTGATGATCGTGGGCTTGCCGAAGAGACCCTTAACAGCAGGGAAGGGCGGCTTGATGCGCGGCCAGCCGCGCTTGCCCTCGATGGCTTCGAGCAGACCCGTCTCTTCGCCGCAGATGTACGCGCCCGCGCCGCGGTGCACGTAGCAATCGACCGCGAACGAACCGCCGCGCCCGGTGCTGGAGCCATTGAGAAGCCCCTTGCTGCCAAACACGCCATTTGCGTAGGCCTCTTTGAGCGCGTTCTCGAGCACCTGCGCTTGGTGGTGGTACTCGCCGCGAATGAAGATGAACGCCGTCTTGATGCGGCAGGCGTAGCACGCGATGGCGATGCCTTCCAGCAGCAGGTGCGGATCAAAGTCCATCAGCAGGCGGTCTTTGAACGTGCCGGGCTCGCTTTCGTCTGCGTTGATTGCCAGATATCGCTGGCCCGGGTCAGCTTCCACGCCGTTTGCATCCACCGCCAGCTTGGGCAGGAACGTCCACTTGAGACCCGTGGGGAACCCCGCACCGCCGCGGCCGCGGAGCACGCTCTTCTTGACTTCTTCCGTCACAGCGTCGGGCTTGAGGCTCAGCGCTTTGCGCAGCCCGGCGTATCCGCCCGTCTTCACGTACTCGTCATACGACACCGTGTGCCGGCCCTTGGGGTCGGCGTAGGGCCAGCACGGAATCCGCTTGGTCAGGACCGCCCCGCCGCCATGCGCCAGCGACGCAAGCTTGGGGTTGACCTTGCCGGAAGGATTGGAAGTCGTGAGGCCTTGAGGGTGGAATGCCATAGGTCGGAAGAATACGCGTGCAGAGGTCCGTTAGAGACAGGGGGAAGCCCGCGAGAACATCAGAATCGTTCCGTGCCCGCCAGCATTGCATTGCTCGGCAACTGGGCTTCTCGCTCGCTGGCCGCTCACGCCGCTCGTGCGAACGCCCCAAAAACAACACACCCGCGCTTTCGCACGGGTGCATCGCAGCGTGTTCACCTCGGAAAGGTGCTGATCAGTTGGAAGCCTTCTCTGCAAGCAGAGCTTCCAGCTTCGCCAGCCGAGCTTCGAGCGCGGCGCGCTCCTCGCTGTGCCGGCGTTCCTGCTCTTTGATTGCCTGCACCGCCAGCACCGTGATGCGCGAGTAGTCGATGCCCGTCACCTTGCCACTCGCATCGCGGCCCACGGCATCGGGCAGCACAAGGGCGACATCTTCAGCGATGAAGCCCAGATCATGCCGGCCGCGATCAGGCTCGGGGGCGGCGTTGTTCCACACGTACGACACGGGCTGCAGCCGCAGCAGTTCTGTGAGACCGGCATTGAGCGGACGAACGTCATCCTTGAAGATCGCCGAGGACGTCTGCTGCAAGCTCGTGCAGCGCACGACGCCCGCCACATCCAAGCGCTGCGTGGGCGACTCGGTGCCGATGCCGACATTGCCGTTGGTCGCAACGTACAGGCGATTGACGGGCGCGACGTTGTTGCCCGCCGTCGCAAGAGCGACATATCCGTAGCCTGCGCTGATGCGCGAGGTCGCGCCGTCGAGCGCCCACGTGATGCGCTGGCCCAATGCGTTGTAATACACGTTGTAGCCAAAGTGGATGCCATCTCCCAGCGCGGGGAAAGAGCCGTAGATGTAGCCGTTGGAGTTGCCGCCGCCAATGCGGATGCGTTGATAGTCACCCGGGCCCGTACCCACTTCCATGCTGCCCGCGACGGTCAGTTTCTCCGTGGGAGTCGCGGTGCCGATGCCGACGTTGCCTGAGTTCTGCAGATGCAGCCGCGCCCCTTGCGGCGAAAGCAGCGCGATGGAGCCGGTAGGCCCGCCATCGCTGAAGATTCCCGCCTGGCCGTCCGTGCCGCCGGTCAGACGCAGGTCACCGAGAAAGTCCGCCCTGATGTACGGCGTGGTTCCCGCCAGCGCGAGATACTGCGCTGTCGTGGCGTACGCGGCATCGGTTGCGTTCTCCGCGAGCGTGGCCACACCCGCGCGGGCGGCAAAGGGCGCAGGTGTGATCTGCTGGCGCGGCGACAACGTCTGCCCGTTGACGGCGATTTCCAGCCACGCGTTGGCGTTCAGCACGCCAGCGGGCCCAAAGTCCAGCGTGGTGGTGAAGAGGCCGTTGTTGATGGACGTATTGGGACGCGACAGGAACGACAGCGCGCTGGTGCTGGTTTCGGTGGGGAACAAGCGAAACTCAAGATTGGCCGCGCCTTGCACGGGCGAGCCGCCGCCGCGCAGATCGCCCTGATACGTGAACTTGTAGGGAGTGGCTGCGGGCGAAGAGCCGAACGAAATCGTCCAGCCCCCTGCGATGGAGCCGGCATCGCCGCCCCCATCATCAAAGACGTACAGCAGCCACGTGCCATTAGGATTGGTGCCCAAGGCGGTGGCGAGCGTGGGCCCAAAGGGCCCCGCCGGCGCGCCAGTCAGCACATCGCCCGCGCCGTAGTTGGTGGGCGCGTAGGTGGCCGAGGATGTCAGACATGTCGTGGGCACAGCGGGAAAGCCATCGGCGAAGGTGAGATTGAGATTGCTGATCGTGCAGCTTGAACCCACGTCACTCATCAGCATGACGGCGTTGCCCTGCGGGCTCACCAGCAGCACTTCCATGTCACTGGTGTACGTGTGCGACACGCCGTTGAGCGTCACCTGCATGCTGCGGACGGTCGCGGGTGTAAGGCCTGAGACGACGATCGCGCTGGGATAGGGCGACGCGGCGCCGAACGCTGGAATATTGATGGGCGTGACGTTGGAAAACTGCTGGGCAGACGCGCTCCCCGCACATGCCGCAAGCAGTGCGGCGGCAACCAGTGACAGACCAGACTTCATGACAGACTCCTCAAAAAGGCCCCGTGCGTGACATGCACGCGCCACAAGTTGGTCGCGTGCAAATCGCACAGCGCAGGAGTCGCCCCCCAAGGGCCACGATGCCAACGAATCAGCGCGGAAATTTTGTGTGTTCGCCCGCGTCGCGTGCGATGTCGCTCGCGCCGTGTGGGTTTTGACGCGGCGGCGGCGATTGCTGGCCCGCCTGCGACGCGTGTGTTTGCCCGTCCAGCGGTTCCGCCGCCGCGACTTCATCGATGACCGTGCGCCGCAGCACGACCTCGCGCGGTCCTTCGGCGGTGTGCACGATCGTCGTCGCCGTCATCTCGCGCCGGGCAACTTCGCGCGGCGTGGGTGCCTCATCACGCTGTGGCGGTGGTTCTTTGCCGGGCCCAGTCGCTGCGCTGCCGCGCGAGCGCGGGGCGGTCGGATCGTTCGCCACCGCTTTGGCGATGTGCCCGAAGAACAGGCCAAGATTGCGGGCCAGGGACATGGGGGACAGTAGGGATTGGGCACGGAGGCACGAAGGCACGCAGGGGGAAGGCAGCGCGCGCGGCGCAGACGGCACACATGGAACGTCTTGCCGAACATAGGGCGAGAAGGCTGGCAGTTGGTGCGCGAAACGGTGCCAGCGCGCGACAGATCATGGCCATGATCGCGCGCTTTATGGCCATGAAGCCCTCGGTTGTGGCCATGATCAGCAACTTTGTGGCCATTGTCGCGCACTTCATGGCCACAAAGTCCTCGGCGCTGGCCATGATCGCGCGCTTTATGGCCACACTCGCCCTCTTCATGGCCACAAAGTGCGCGAGCGTGGCCATGCTCTGGCACGGTGTGGCACCGTTCACCGCCGCACATGCCCCGACCGCCGCGCAGCGCGTGCGCTCGCTGGCACACGCCTCCCACTCCTCTCACAAGCCCCCCACTGCCCTCCCTCGGGCCACCAGCCCAAACAATCACTGACCCATCACAATAAAGTGGAAGGGCGCGGCGGTCGCCGTCGTGTTGTCCGCGGCATCGCGCACGAAGATGGTCGCGAAGGTGGTCTGCGTCTGCGAGACGTGCACCTTGCAGCAGGCGGCGTTGGGCATCGCCACGATGACCGGCGGTGAGGTGAACGCCGGATTGAAGTTGATCACGTACGTGCCGACGGTGCTGTTGGTCACCGTGAACCCGCTGGTGCTGCGCGTGGTATCAATCGTGCCGTTGCCTGCGATGGCGCCGCGCAGCGTGCGATCATTCGACGGGCTCTTGACTGCAAAGAACTGGCCGCTGTTGCCCAAGCGTACATCGCCGCGCACATCGAGCTTGGATGCTGGCGCAGTCGTGCCCACGCCCACGTTGCCGTTCTGGTGCACGACCAGCCCGCGCTGAAATTGGAACGCGCCCGCGTCAGCATCGGTGAGTTGCAGGAAATCGCCTCCCGACGCAGACCGCGTGTGGAAGATCCACTCTTGTCCCGCTGCACCGGCGACCACGTCGCCGCCCGCGACGTGCAACTTGGCGACCGGCGTAATCGTGTTCACGCCCACGCTGCCCGCATCCGTCACATTCACGACGCCGCCGCCCGTGCCGTTGCTGCGGACGAGTGCGTTCGCGACATTCGCGGCGGAAGCGCGCGGAGCATGGGTCACTTCCTGCCGAGGCGTCAAGGTGGTAAAGCCGGCGAGGTTGGCGCACGTGAAACTGGTCCCCTCGCGCACGTCGATCTCCAGAAACCGAGCGGCGGTGCCGGTGAACTGCGCGCCAAAGTCCAGCGTGGCGGTAAAAGTGCCGTCAACCACTGCCACGTTGTCGATGCACTGCGTGGAGCCCACTTGCGTGAGGCCCGCTGCGGCGTCGTAGAGCCGGAAGCGCAGGTCATACACGCCGTTGGCGGGCACGCCGAACTCGTGAAGTCGGCCCTGATAGGTGAACGGCGTGGACTGGGCCATGGCCGTTCCCGCGAAGGCCGACACCACACCCAGCAATACCAGCAATGCAAGCACGCGCATGGGACCTCCCGCGAAACAGACAGACACACATGGGCGGCGTGCCAGCGATGGGAACGCGCCCCACGCAATAGCGCAGGACCTGCGGCAGGTGGGCCACGCACCAGCACGGAATGTGTGAAGACGCACGTCCGCTCGCCGCACAATCCACCCGGTCGGGGAAGGTTGGGCGGAATGCCTCGCGACTCGATGGCGGGCGCGTGGGCACACGGTGAACAACTCACGATCTCGCCCGCCGCCCGGGCTTGCACCGCCCCTGACTTCCCCAACTCTGCTACCCTGTGCCCCCCACCGGCCCTTTCGGACCGGCGGGGGTTGTGGTATTCTCCATTCTTCGTGCCGGGGTTTCTACCCACGAGGTTCTGCGTGACTGAACTTGTCCCCCCCACCTTGACCTTGAACATCACGTCCCTGCCGGTGGTGCTGGCCCAGCAGGGCGAGCCGTACCTGCTCGTCTCGTGGTGGAAACCGCTGGTGATGCTGGTGCCCTTCTTCATCTGGGCGTGGTATGTCTCCACCGTGCTGGACAAGCACGCCAAGCGCTTCCTGCTGCCGCGCGAGAAGTTCAACACCATTCACCTGGTTGTCGGCCTCGCCGCGCTGCTGGTGGCCATCGCCATGCCCATGATCGGCATCGCGGCTTTCCTGGCCGGTCTGGGCATCATGGTGGTGCTGCTGCTGGCCGACGTGCTGATCTTCATGAGCGTCCACAACAAGGACGAGCGCGTTCCCGAGAAGTTTCACCTCAGCCTGTTTGACTTCAGCAGCATGAAGGAAAACAAGGCCGCCAAGGCCGCCGCCAGCGCTCAGGGCAAGGTGGAGCTGCAGCTCCAGCGTCCTGACAAGAGCATGGTGACGACGCCCAACGCCGAAACGCCCGAGTACGCCGTGCGCGTCGCGGCGGAGACCATGTATCTGCGGGCCCTCAGCTCACGCGGCACGCAGCTTGAAATCGCTCCCACGGGCAAGGACAACACCTACCGCCCCGCGTGGCTGGTCGACGGCATGCCCGTCGCCGGCGATGTGCTGCAGGCTCCCGACGCCCAGAAACTCATGGACTTCTGGAAGGACGCCGCCAAACTCGACCTCGCCGAGCGTCGCAAGAAAATCAGTGGCGACATCGTGGTCATCAAGGACGATCGCAAGCGCAAGGTGCGCGTGACCAGCCTGGGCACGGCTCAGGGCATGCGGCTGCAACTGTTGTTTGATCCGGAAGGCGCCGTCAAGCGCGATATCAAGGAACTGGGCCTGCTCGACCAGCAGCGCACCGAACTTGACGAACTGGTCAAGGGCAAGGGCGTGGTGTTGATTGCCGCTCCCGCCGATGGTGGCCGCACGACCACGTTCTACACCGTCGTCCGCATGCACGATGCGTACACGACCAACGTGCAGACGATGGAACTCGAGCCGCAGGCCGCTCTGGAAGGCGTTCGCCAGAACAAGTACGAACAGACCGGCGATGGTCCTGAGTACAGCACGACCGTCCGCTCGATTCTGCGTCGCGATCCTGACGTGCTGGGCGTGGCGGAACTGCCCGATGCCCAGACGGCGAAGGAAATCACCAAGGCCGACCTTGAACGCGCCCGCGTGTACGTGAGCGTCCGTGCCAACAGCGCCACCGAAGCTCTGCAGGGGTGGATCAAGCTGGTGGGCGATGTGGATGCCGCGACCAAGCAGCTCAAGGGCGTCATCAGCCAGAAACTCCTCCGCAAGCTCTGCAGCAACTGCAAGCAGGCCTACCAGCCCACGCCCGAAATGGTCAAGAAGCTGGGCTTGCCCGATGGCTCGGTCAAGCAGCTCTTCAAGAAGGGCGGCCAGGTCATGGTGAAGGACAAGGTGCAGGACTGCGGCGCGTGCAACGGCGTCGGCTACATGGGCCAGGAAGCCATCTTTGAAGTCATCACCCTGACTGACGGCGACCGCCAGATGCTCAAGGCGGGCGACCTGAGCGGCTTCAAGCTCGAACTCCGCAAGCGCAAGGTCCCCACCCTCCAGCAGTCGGCCCTCCGCAAGGCTCTGGACGGCATCACCAGCGTGGACGAAGTCATCCGTGTGACAACCGACGCACCCGCGCCCGGTTCCAGTCCCGCGGCTCCCGCCGCTCCGGCTCCCAAGGCCTGAGTTCGTCCGCTCTTGCCAGCAACTTCCCTCTCTTTGCGGCTGTATAAGAAGATCGACCATCGAGCCCGCCGCTGCGGCGAGTTCGCTCAACCCGAAAGTCTCCCATGATCCTCTCCGCCATCGCCATCCTGGGCACCCTGCTGCTCGCGTTCCTCTGGAGCACGCGCGGCTTCTTCTCGGCACTCATCAATCTCGCCTGCACCATCGCGGCGGGGGCCATCGCCTTCGCACTGTGGGAGCCGGTGGGATACAAGCTCCTCGCCGTCGCGCCGGTTCGCGGCGCGGGCAATGCCCTTGAAGGGGCCGCATGGGGCTTGGCCCTCATGATTCCCTTTGCCGTCAGCTACCTCGTGCTGCGCGTCATTGAAATGGCCACGCTGCGAGCCAACGTCGCCGTCACGACGCCGGTCAACTACGCGGGCGGCGGCGTGTGCGGCTTGCTGGCCTCCATCATCGTCATGGGCATCATCACGATGGGCCTCGCGAACATGCGCTTTGGCCGCGAGTTCATGGGCCACAACGCCATGGGCTGGGCGGGCAACGGCAGCGTCGAACGCCAGAACAAGCTCATCCTGCCCGTGGATGACATCACCGCCGGTCTGTACAGCCACCTGTCCGAACGAGCCTTCGCCAGCGATCAGCCGCTCGCGAAGTGGCACCCTGACTTCGCCGAAATCGGCCACGCCAACCGCATGAGCTTTGGCGATGGCCGCAACCGCAACACGATGCGTCCTGAGGAATATCAAGTCACGGGCCGCTTCACCGTCAAGTCCGCGAGCGGCAACCTGCAGGACGTCATTCGCGACCCCCAGACCGGCAACCCCCAGCAGTTGAGCAGCCCCACGGGCGAGCCTTATCCGGCCCGGGCCCGCGTTGAGGGCTTTGTGATCAACTTCCGCTCGGGCGCGAGCGAAACCGGCAGCGGCAAGGTCTCCATCGGCGCCCCCCAGATTCGTCTGGTCTGCGAAAACGCCGACGGCACCCAGCGCGAGACCTTCTACCCCATCGCGGTGACCAGCCAGGCTGACGGCACCGCTCCCATTTACAAGCGCTGGCTGTACAACTCGCCTGAAACCTTCATCGCCAGCGTGGGCGGCGGGGCCGAATCGCTCTTCGCCTTCGAGTTTGTCGTGCCCGAAGACATGCAGCCCGTCGCGCTCTACGTTCGCGGCGCTCGCACCGAAATCAACACCAGCGTCAAGCAGCTCGCCAGCTTCAGCAGCCCGGCGATGCGCGACGCCTCCTTGGGCAACCTCAAGGCCTTCAGCACGGGCGGCGCGGTCGCGGGCGGTTCCGCTGGCGACATCGACACCTCCAAGGCCATGTCCATGAAGGTTGATCCGGTAAGCCGCTTGATTCCCGGCGTGATCGTGAACAACTCGATTCCCTTCCAGATTCAGAAGGGTCTGCACAGCCCCCTCGAGCTGACCGAAACCGACGACCGCAACAGCGGCGGCCGCGTCATTGGCGGCGAAAAGACCTGGACCGTCCGCGAAGTCTCCGAAATGCAAGGCGGCTTGGAACGGGCTCTGCGTATCGCTCAGTTTGAAGTCGAAGACGACCTGATCCTCGTGCAAGTCGACGTCGCCTTCGACGCGGCTCGCAATGCGACCCCCTTCTCGCTGGGCGGCCCGCTCGTGCGTGACCAGGATCGCAGCTCGCGAGTGGTGCTGGTTGACGCCAACGGCCAGACCTACGCCGCGGCGGGCATCGACTTCACCGACGGTGAAAACCGCACGCTTCGCATGACGCCCGGCCAGCCACTCAGCACGCTGGCGGACATCGATCGCTACGCTCGCGTGAGCGAAAGCCGGCCCGAAGTGCAGATTCGTCTGTTCTTCCGCGTGACCAAGGGCGTGACGCTGCGGCACTTCGTGGTGGGCAACACCGCCATCGCGACGTTCGATCCCGGCATCGCAAACGTCGGTCGCTAGAGCTTCACGATCAATCCGAATTCATACCCCGAGACCGGTGAAGACCGGTCTTGGTTGTTTTTGGGGTGCTGCAAGTTGTTGTGCGGAATGGCGTTAGGCGACAGACCAAAAATTATCCGCACAAGCCCACAAAACGTATTGACACGTCGTGCGGCGTAAGGTAGACTATCATGCACCGAACGAAATGCGCACGCCGTCGCGGAGTGTTCATCGAGTTCGGCAGCGTTCGACGATAGTCCTGATCAGTTCGATTGGGGTGTCGGCTGGAAGCTGTTGGGGCGGAGCCCCCTGAGATTCGCATCTCTCGCAGCGTGGAGCGCCCACGCGAGGGACCTCAGGAGGTCGGTCATGGATAACCGGAATCGCAACAACACCATCGCCGCTTCGCAAGTCGCAAACGAGTCTTTCACTCGCAAGGGTGTGACTGCTTCGTCTTCGCGGGCAGAAGGCGATGTGTCTGGTGGTGAGTCAGAGATGCCGGTGGTGTGCCTCGGTCCGGGTGGTAGCTTTGTGCGGTCGCTGTGTGCCGACGATGCGCATGCGGGTGGACTGGTGGAGGGGTCTTCCAGTCCGCTCGCGCATCGCGGCGTCGCAGGCGTTGGCGACCTGTGCAACACCTGTGGTGCGGTGGTCGCAGACGCCCCGGTCGGCGTGATGCACGCGGCCCGGGAAGTGGTGGTTGCAGCCGCCACGACCGCCGTTGCGAGCGCCACCAACGCGGCGGACGCGCTGCGAGCGTCGCTTGCCCGTGTTGTGGGCATCCTCGCCACGGCCGATGGCATCTTTGAGCGGCAGCAGATGACGGTGTTCCGCCTGGCGCACGGCGCGGCTTCGGCCGCGGCGGCCTTTGCGGAAGTCAGCCAGCCCCGGCCTGCCTTGGCGGGTGTGGGATCGCTGGCTGACATGGATGGTGAATCAACACACGCCGAGCGACGCTCGGCGCGGAAGAGTCGTGGCCTCAGTCGCACGTCGCTGGAGGGAGTGCGCGGGGCCCATGGTGCACGAGAAACAGATGGGGGCCGCGGCGCTCGCGGGCGCGCGGTCAATGAAGCCGGCTTGGCTGCCGGAAGGGATGTGACGCATGGCGATGAATCTGACTCCGAAACAACTTCGCATTCTGCAGCTCATTCGCGACTGGCGAGTGCGCAAGGGCTATTCGCCGACGATGCAGGAGCTCGCGGACGAGATTGGCGTGAGCAAGGTGACCGTGTTCGAGCACGTCGAGGCGCTCATCAAAAAGAACGCGCTGGTGCGCGAGCCCAACAAGGCACGCTCTTTGTCGATCGCTGAGGGGATCGCGGTGCCGGATGAAAGCCGGCCGCTGCGCTTCCCGCTGGTGGGCAAGATCGCCGCCGGGCATCCCATCGAGCGCGTCGCCAACGAGGAGGAGATCGACCTGGGCGAAGTGCTCGCTCCGGGCGACACCGAGAACAGCACCTTCGCTCTGAAGGTCGAAGGCGACAGCATGCGCGACGAGGGCATTCTCGACGGCGACTACGTGCTGGTGGAGCGCACCCAGGTGGCCCGCAACGGCGACCGCGTGGTGGCCCTGCTGCCCGACGGCTCGACGACGCTCAAGACGTTCTTCAAGGAGGATGACCACATCCGCCTGCAGCCCGCCAACCCGCAGTTTGAACCCATCCGCGTGCGCTACTGCCAGGTGCAGGGCATCGTGAAGGGTGTCGTTCGTCGGTACGGCCGCTGAACCGGACGCACGGTTTCAGTATGTGAGTCAGCAAGACAGCAAGCCGGACGGCAGGTGGTGCCGCCCGGCTTGTTTTCATTTTGTGCTTGTTTTTGCGTGCGGCGTGCCTGTACGCAACAACGCACCCGCGACCGACGCGGGGTGACGCACACCAACAACCACACGAAAGAGAACTGCTAGGCACGTGGCCCGTGAAGCCGCTCGCTCCGGCTTATCCCTGCGTTTTGCGCAGGTCGCCCATCGACTTCTTGAGCTGCTTCTGCAGCAGCGCGACCTTCAGCAGACTGCGGACACGCGTGATCAGTTCGACGCGATTGACGGGTTTCGTCAGGAAGTCATCCGCCCCCGCTTCGACCGCCCGCTCCACGTCGGAAACTTCATTGAGAGCGGTGACCATGAGAATGGGAATGTTGGCCGTGGCGTCGCTGCCTTTGAGCCGCTTGCACACCTGAAAGCCCGACATTTTGGGCATCATGATGTCCAGCAGAATGAGGTCTGGCGGCAGCTTGGCGACGTCTTCGAGCGCTTCGGGGCCGTCGACGGCGGTGCGGAGTTCGCAGCCCAATTCGTCGAGATATGCCAGCAAAAGCTCGAGATTCTGCTCGTTGTCATCCACCAGCAGGATGCGGCAGCCCGACACATCCAGCTTCGCGGCGGCGGCGGACTCAGCCTGAGGACTTCGCAGAACAAGCTCTCGCATGCGAGACTGTATGCGACGCGCCCCACGGCTGGTCTAAAGCTCGCCTGCCGCGCCCCGACTCCCCCAAATTGCATCACGAGAAGTGGTGATTTGTAATTCCCGTTATGCCTATAGTTTTTTCCACAAGCGACACCATGACGTGCCGCTTGGTTGAGAGGGGTCGATGATGGGAGCGGAGCGTTCAGCACAAACGAAGGCAGTGGCACCTCGCGTCGGTCGCGTGCGTCTTGTGATGCGCCCAGCGTGGGCCGACAGGTTTCGCACGCCCACGCCGCAGCAACTGATCGCGGGAGTGCCCGCGAGCGTGCGCGCGCTGGCCGTCGCGGCGCGCGAGCAGCTTCGCAAGCATCCGCAAGCCAGCGAAACGCTCGCGTGGCTGGGAACGTGGCAATGGACGATGCAGTTTCGCACGCCCAGCAGCAACGGCGTGAGCTGGGCGTACCTCATTCTCAACCCGCAAAGGCCGCAGGTGTGCATTCCGGTCCATGCGACAACGCTGGCTCAGTTGCCGGCAAGGGACATGCCGCGTTCGCTGCGTGAGGCGATTGCGCTTGCGCCAGCGGTGGACGGCGTGCGGTGGGCGACGTGGGATCTGCAAAGCAAATTACAAGTGCAGACGCTGGTGCAGTTTGCATCGGCGTGCGACGCGGCGAGCGTGGCGCACTGACGCGTGCGGAGACAG